>CAYGWP010000504.1:0-4640 GCA_964353455.1 uncultured Anaerolineales bacterium | reverse complement strand
GATGGCCGCCGCCGCGGCGACGGCAGCGACCTGCCAGGTGCCGCCGCGCAGAGGCGCAGCAGGAGCCAGAACACAAGTAGCACGTTTGCGGCGTGCAGGATGACGTTCGTCAGGCGATACCCCGTCGGGTCGAGGCCCCAGAAGTGGTAGTCGATGGCCAGCGACAATAGCCGCACCGGGTAGTAACTCGTGATGCAGAAGTGGCTGAAGATGTACGCAACGGCCGAGGGCGCGAGGCTCCGGACGAACGGATTCCCGGTCACCTGGAGGTCATCGTCATACAGACTGAACGGGTAGGGCAGCGTGGGCAGGAAGACGGCCAGGACCAGGACGACCATCGCCGCGGCGGCCACGGTTGTCGGCCTGAACAAAGGTTGCGCTTGAGAGCGCTCTCGCTCGGTCATGCGGTCCTCAAGTCAACTTCCCGGCGTCTCGCGCAGCGGCCGGCGCTCCTGGAAGAGCGCCCGGTGCGTGCGGATGGTTTCGGCCAGTTGCGTGCGTCCGAGTTGGGCGGCGCGTGCGGCCGCGCGGTCGGCCGTGGCGACGGCCCGGTCGAAGTCGCCGGCCTCGGCGTAGGCGGCGGCCAGCGTGTCGAGGACCTCGCTTTCGCCGTCGCCCGTCATGCGCGAGGCCCGCTCTGCCAGTTGAACCGCGCGGGCGGCGCTGCGGACCCGGCCGTCCGGGCACGTTGCCAGGAGCCGCGCCAGCCTGTCGAAGTTCCTCGGATTGTCGGGGGCGATCGCGATCACCCGCTCGTAGGCGGCCGCCGCCTCGGCGAACCGACCCGTCAGCAGCAGCGCCCGGCCCAGGTTACTGTACGCTTCGGCGGACTCCGGGTCCAGGCGCAGGGCTTCCTGGAGGCAGCGGACGGCCTCGGCCGGCCGGCCGAGTCCGATGAGCGCCCCGCCGCAATTCGACCAGGTGCGGCTCGATCGGGGGTCCAGCCGCAAAGCCTTATTGAACTGGGCGACGGCGTCGGCGGCGCGGCCCGACATGAGCAGCGCCGTGCCGAGGTTGGAGCGGGCCTCGGCGTCCTTGGGGTCCAGGCGGAGGGCCTCCTCGTGCTCGCGGACGGCCTCTTGCGGCCGGCCCAGCCGCAGCAGGACGACGCCGAGGTTGTCGTGCGCCCTGGCCTCGTACGGGTCGTCGCGCAGGGCGGCCAGCAGGTGCTGCTCGGCCTCGTCGAGGCGCCCGAGGCGCATCATGGCCACGCCCAGGTTCGCGTGCGCCATCGCCATGTGATTGTCCAGTCGTATCGCCGATTCAAGATATTGAATTGAGTCCTCGATCCGGTCCTGCCTCAGCAAGGCGATGCCCAGGTTGCACCGGGCCACCGGGTACGACGGGGCCAGTTCGAGGGCGCGGCGGTAGTGGTTGACCGCCTCGCTGAGTCGCCCCGCCCGCACGAGGGCGACCCCGAGGCCGTCGTGGGGTTCGGGGTTGTCCGGCGTCGTGGCGACGCAGTACTCGAAGAGTCCGAGGCCGTCTTGCCAGATGGGCAGTTGGCGGACGCTCGTCACGGCCGCCAGCGCGGCCACGGGCACGGCGAGCGCGGCCGCCGCCCGCCACAGCCGCCCGCGCGCCGCCAGGCGCGCCAGTCCCGTCCCGACGGCAACCGCCAGGCCCGCCAGCGGCAGGTACAGAAACCGGTCGGCCCGGAAGATGTGATGGGGAATGATCTGCGATGTCGGCGCGAGGGCCACGAGGAACCAGAGGATGCCCAGCAGGGCCGTCCGCTCCCGCCGCAGGAGCCATACGAGCGCGAGCATCGCCAGGGCGCACGCAAGGCCGATGGCCGTTCCGACCGAAAGGTATGCCGGGTCGGCAGGACGCATGTACTGCGGCGTCAGGCCCTGCGGCCAGGCGAGCGTCATGAGGTTCAGGCGGAAGATGTCCAGACCGAACGCCGGCCGAAGCAACCACGGGACGGCACTGGTGATATCGCCGCCGCCGGCGAGCGGCAGGGCCTCGCTTTTCTCCTTAAGGATGATCGCGGCGACGGTGATGGCCCAGAGGGGCAGTTGTCCGGCGGCCGCGGCGATGACGGCCCTCCGGCCCTTCGGCCTTGCGACCGCCACGTCGTAAGCCAGCACGAGAGTCGCCGCGGCGACCCCGACGACGTTCGACATGGCCGCCGCAGCACAAGCCACTGCGGCCAGGGCGTGGTAACCGAGGCCGACGCCAATCTTGGTCGCCAGATGCGCCGAGCGGTGGAAGTGCAGGCACAAGAGGGCGAAGAGCGTCATAAGGAGTTCTTCGCGCCCGGGAATCCATGCCACTGGCTCGACCACCACCGGATGGACGGCGAAGATGGCCTCCGCCGCGGCAGCGGCGACGACCTGCCAGATGCCGCTGCGCGCCGGGTCTCCCAGGGCGCTGCGCGGCGGGTCTCCCAGGGCGCTGCGCGGCGGGTCTCCCGACCCGCCGCGCTCCTCCTGTGGGGGCTGGCCGTCGGCGCGGCGGGCCGGGAGACTCGCCGCGCAGATGCGCAGCATCAGCCAGAACACCAGGAGCACGTTTGCGGCGTGCACGATGACGTTCGTCAGGTGATACCCCTCCGGGTCGAGGCCCCAGAAGTGGTAGTCGATGGCGAACGAGAGGAGCCGCACCGGGTAATAACTCGTGATCCAGAAGTGGGTGAATATCCACCCCAGGTTCTCGGGGCTGAGGCTGCGGATGAACGGGTTCTCGACGACCTGCTTGTCATCGTCGAAGTTGACAAACTGGAAAGAGAGTGTCGGGCGAAACAGGGCAAGGACGATTGCCGCAAGTACGGGGGCGGCCACGAGCGCCGGCCACCAGCGGCGCGGGGCATCGGGAACAGATTGTTTGTTCATGTCCGTCATCATCGCGGCGGCCCCTCTCGCAAGGGCATCCGAGACTGGTAGAGGGCCAGGCGCTTCCGTGCGATTTCGATCAGTTCGGGCCGGTGCGTCTCTTCGGCCGCCGTGACGACCTTCTGGGCTGCCGCCACGGCCTCGTCGAACCTTCCGGCCTCGGCATAGGCGGCCGCCAGCGTGTCGAGGCAGTCCGGGTCGCGCGAGCCTGTCATGCGCCAGGCCTGTTCGGCCAGCGCGATGGCGCGGGCGCCATTGCGGAGCGGGCCTTCCGGGCAGGTTGCCAGAAGCCGCGCCAGGTGCTTCATCGGCCGCGGATCGTTGGGACTCAAGCGGATGGCCTGCTCAAACTGTGCTGCGGCCCCGGCGAAGTCGCCCCGGCGCACGAGCACCAGCCCCAGGCTGCCGTAGGCCTCGGGGAACCGCGGGTCAACCTCCATGGCCTTGCGGAACGACTGCTCGGCCTTGTCGAGGCGGCCGAGCCTCGTCATCGCCATGCCGTACCCGCAGTATGCCTCGGCATACGCCGGTTGAAGCCGGATCGCCTCTTCGAGTTCGCTGATGGCGCCGGGCAGGTCGCCTTGACGCATCAGCGCAATGCCGAGATGTTGATGCGCATCGGCCCGCGACGGACCCAGGCGGATCGCCTCCCGGAAACACCGGACGGCCTCGGCCACATCTCCCTTGCGGTAGATAGCCGCGCCGAGGTTGCTCCAGGCAACGGCGTTGTCGGGTCGCAGTCTGATCGCCTCGCGGCACTGCCGCACGGCCTCATCTATGTTGCCCAGCGCCAGCCAGGCCGCGCCGAGGTTGTTGCGGACCTCCGGGTCGTCGGGGCTTATCCGGAGCGCCTCCTCGAACGAGCGGATCGCCTCGGCGGTGTTGCCCTTCACCATGAGGGCGCACCCGAGGCCAAGGCGGATCAGGGCGGATGTCGGGTCGTGCCGGATCGCCTCGCGATACTCCGCAATGGCCTCGTCGGTGCGGCCGGCCTGGGCGAGGACGCCGGCGAGGGCGTGGTGCGCGTCGGCGTTCTGCGGTGTCACGAGCACGGCGTGCTGGAGGATCGTCAGGCCGTCTTTCCAAAGGGGGACCTGATGCAGGGCGACGGCCGCCAGCGCGGCCACAGCCGCCAGGGAAAGCGCCGCCACGCCCCGCGTCTCGCGGCTGAGCGCCGTTAGGCGCGCCAGTCCCGCCCCGGCGGCAAGCACAAGGCCCGCCAGCGGCAGGTACAGGAACCGGTCGGCCCGGAATATGTGGTGGGGAATGATCTGCGATGTGGGCACGAGGGCCAGAAGGAACCACAGGATGCCCAAGAGGGCCGTCCGCTCACGCCGCAGCAGCCATACGAGCGCGAGCACCGCCAGGGCGCACGCCAGGCCGACGGCCGTCCCGACCGAGAGGTACGCCGGGTCGGCGGGGCGCATGTATCGCGGCGTCAGGTCCCGCGGCCAGACGAGCGTCGTGAGGTTCAGGCGGAAGACGTCCAGACCGAACGCCGGCCGAAGCGACCAGGGGACGGCGCCGGCGACATCTGCGCCGGCGGCCGGCAGGGTCTGGCCCACTTGCTTGAGGACGATGGCGCCAATGGCGATGGCCCAGAGTGGCAGGACTGCGGCGGCCGCGGCGATGACGGCCCTCCGGCCCTTCGGCCTCGCGACCGCCATGTCGTACGCCACCACTATGAGCGGCACGGCTGCCCCGACAACGTTCGACATGGCCGCCGCAGCGCATGCCGCCGCCGCAAGCGCGTGGTAACCGAGCCCGACGCGGGAGCGTCGGGGAATATGGCCCGACGCTGCC
>CAYGWP010000503.1:0-16500 GCA_964353455.1 uncultured Anaerolineales bacterium | reverse complement strand
GTTTTTGTTTTCACTCAGTTTCTCTCCGCGGTCTCTGCGCCCTCTGCGGTAGAAAGGAATGTCGGAAGACTTACAAAGCGGTCTTGGCCCTCTTCGGGACGTCGATCGCCACGGCCAGTTCGTCGCAGTCTGGGAACTTCGGGCACTTGATGCAGTCCGACCAGACCTTGTGGGGCAGGGATTCGCGGGTGACGCGCTGGAAGCCCAGGTGCTCGAAAAACGAGGGGACCATCGTGAGGGCGAAGACCTTGCCGATGCCGAGGCGCCGGGCCTCGGCCAGGGAGGCCTTGACGAGCCGCCGCCCCAGACCCCGCCGCTGGTGCCGCGGCGAGACGGCCAGGCTCTTGATCTCGGCCAGGTTGTCCCACTCGATGGTGAGGGCGACGCAGCCGAGGAGCCGCCCGTTACGGTCGGCCACGATGAAATCGCGCAGAGACTCGTAAAGTTCGGCACGGCTCCGCTGGAGCATGATCCCTCGGCGCGAGAACTGCATGACGAGCGCGAAGATCGGCTCGACGTCGGCCATGCGGGCCTGCCGGATGACCGCGCCGTAGTTCCTCTTTCGTTTCCGCGTTCTCATTGCGAGGTATGGTATCCGCCCCACGACGCGCGGTCAAGCAGCGCCGTCGGCGGCGCGGGCGAACTCCAGGGGCCCCGCCGGACCCTCCGCGTCTGCGCCTGCGACGGCCGTCTCTACCCGATCACCAGTTGAAGGATATTGATGAGTATGGCGATGGCCAGCGCCGCCAGAAGAATGATCGTCAGTTGGTTGACCGTGAACTGGCCGGCTGGTTGCGCGGGTGGTTGCTCGTCGCGCGGCCGGACCTCTTCGCCGGAGGCCAGGTTCTTCAGGAGGCTTTCCTGCATCCCGCCCTTCTCGCGTGCGATGCGCGGCGGCTCGCCGGACGCAACCGAACGAAGGTCCACCAGAAGGTCCTCCGTTGTGTTGTACCGGTCCTGCGGGCGCTTCGAGAGCATGACCTCGACCACCTCGCTTACGCCCGCCGAGAGTTTCGAGTTGATGTGGTCCGGCGGCACGAGGTTGCTCGTCACGTGCTTCTGCATCACCTGCTGCGGCGTGGGGGCCGTGAACGGCGGGCGGCCGGTCAGCATCTCGTAGAAGGTCGCCCCGAGCGAATAAATGTCGGCCCGGAAATCCACGTTCGGGTCGCCGCACACCTGCTCCGGGGCGATGTAGTACGGCGTCCCGAAGGCCTTGCCGGCCTCCTCCAGGGCGCTCGCGGCATCGCCGGCGTGGCGCGCGAGGCCCATGTCGGCCAGTTTCGCCACGCCCTCCTTGGTGAGCATGATGTTCTTCGGCTTAACATCTCGATGTATGAATCCGCGCGAGTGCGCGTGGGCAAGGGCCTCCGCTATGTGGATGACGATCTCAAGCGCGCGCTCCTCCGCCAGCACGCCCCCGCCGTCTTTCATCAAATCATGTACAGTTGTCCCGTCCACGAATTCCTGGATGAAGTACGAGTACCCTTCCGACTCGCCCGCGTCTATCGCCTGCACGATGTTGTTGTGCGAGAGTTGCGCGGCCGCACGCGCCTCCTGCACGAACCTCCGCCGCATTTCCGGGTCGCGCGCGGCACGCGACAGAAGAACCTTCACCGCCACGATCCGGTCAACCGAGAGTTGCCGCCCCTTATAGACCACCGCCTGGCTGCCCCGGCCGACCTTCTCCAGCAGTTGGATGCCCGGAATCTGGATCGTCGGCGAAGCAGTCTCTTCCTTGAGGGATGTGAGCACCCGCCGCGCCTGGTTCTCCGTAAGGGCCTTCGTCCGCACCAGCGCAAGCGGCAGCGAAAGAGGCTTGCCCTGCTCGGCCGATGCGGCCGCCAGACGCCGCGCCTCCTTGAGTTCGTCCTCCGTCACCAGGCCGCGGTCGAGGACGTACAACTCGAATCGCACTTCGCTTGAAGCAGGCATGTGACCTTTCGCGTGGGCCGATCCCGCCGGCCTGCATCCCGTCAACTATCTCGCAGCCCGCGCAGCGAATCAATCGAAAAATCCCCAAGCGAGTAACGCCTCAGTCGCTGCTGCTTTGTGGGCCGCGTGGCGAAGGGCAAGCGACGTTGACGTTGCCAACGACGCCGACCCCGCCCGCCGCTGGACCGGCTTCAATAAGATGTTCGGCGGCTCGCTCTACAAGGGCATCGACGAGCCGGCCGAGGAAGAAGAAGACGAGGGCCGCGCGGGACTGAAGGGGGGACTGTGAGGCATTTTCGATTTGGAAACCCCCGCCGCGCCCGTCGCGTGTTCAGTTGTCTATCCATTGATCTATACGTCTCGGCTGGCATGGACGCAAGGGTGGAACCGGAATGTATTGGTAAAGGCCAAATTCGTCGGGTACACTCCGGATGCGTGAAGGCACCGTTGAGATTTCAGCAGGCAAGTGGTCGTTCACCAAACCACTCAAAATGAAGATGAAAAGAGATTTGTCCTAACAAAGTGCTGGACCGGTATTTTTCAAAGGCCGCGGACGGCCTTTCAAAATACCGTCAGCATCATCGTTAGGCGAGCCAACGCGGCATCCAAAGCCGAACGCTTGCGCGAGGTCAAAATGGTCAGGCATCACTACATTGTCGTCAAAGGCCCCGATGGCAGCCCTTCCCTCCACCCTATGAAGCCCTGGCTCCGCGAGAACCCCGGGCATATCCCTCCGGGTTTCTCGCCAGACGAAAACACATCCCATGCCCTTCGCCGCGCTCTCCGCAAAAAGGGGTGGGAGGTCGAAGAACTCTCCGACCGCGTCCTTGTCATCCAACCAGATGACAAGGGGGACACCTCCTTCGCGGATAGTCTTCTGGAGGAAGAGATCGGCGCCCAGGAAACTCAGACGGAGGAAGAGCTTGCCGAGGCGGATGAAATAACGTTCGGGCTCGAACGCGATCTCCAGGCCGCACTCCGGTCGAACATCGCCCAACTAGAACCCGGCCTGAAAATCATAGATGGAGACAAGGGAAAATCCACGGAGGCTGGCAGGATAGACATCACGGCCACAGACAACGCTGGGAACATCGTGGTCATTGAGCTGAAGGCCGGCACAGCCAAGCCAGCCATTATTGCTCAGGTACTCTCCTACATGGCTTCAGTCGCGGAATCCGACAAGAAGCCAGTTCGTGGCATCATCGTAGCTCGCGATTTCCACAACCGAGTCGTCCTCGCGTCCAGAGCTATTCCAAACCTCGACCTTAGGAAATACACGTTCCAGTTCTCGTTCCGGCCTGTTACCTAGCAATCACCCTCGGCCCCCCTAACAACTCGCTGGAGCCGACTCGCCTATTTCCGTCAAGCCATCTCACCTTGCTCGTATGTGATTCCATTGTCCCCTGGCACGGGAACAAGATGCAAGTTGTTGCCAAGAGCGATGGCGCTTGGGATGCCATTGGGGAAGGCATCGCAAACGTACCGCTCGGAAATCTCGGTACCGTCGGGTTGAGCAACGCCTTTGTAGTGTTTACATCTTCGCTCGTAGCACCGGGGTGCCTCTAACACATATCACCTCCTGGAATCCACAAACGAGCATTACGAACGCCGCTATCACATCAGGCAACCCATGGGTCCCCGGTGTGCCATACTTGGGGTGAGAGTAAGCCGCAAAGGACTCTATTTAACTCGCTTCGCTCGCTCGGAATGACAACCATGGCTGAGGTTGAAGATTATCTTTTTCTCTGCGTCCTCAGCGGCCTCTGCGGTGAAACCTTACGGAATAGGCGCTTGGCTACACTTTCGGCGCTGCGGGTGTTTCCGGCTCGGCGATCGCGCGGAAAATCGTGTCGTTCATCCGGCGCATGAGTTCGGCGTAGTCGGCCTGGGAGACCATGAAGGCCTTGACGGCCTCGTTGGCGGCAACGATCTCGTGAAGGTGCTGAAGTCGGCGCTTGTCCTCGACCTCAATGGGCTGGCCGGAGCGTTCCTTGCGGGAGACTTCATCGGCGGCCTTGTTGTAGGCCGAGAGGGCGTCGGTGGCTGACTTGTCGCCCCGCACGCGGTCGTCGGCCTCGCGCAACTTGACGTACCGCGGATGCTTACGGATCGCCCCGCCCAACTCGCGGGCCTGCCTCATCACTTCCTCGAAGTTGTCGGGCATCTACGGCTCCTTGCCTTACGTGCATTCCTAGCGTACGGCCAAGAGCGGCAAAACGCAAGCGTCTTGGGGCGATTGGCAATGGCGAAGAACTAAATCCGAATCTCGAATGAATGACGAAACGGCAATGACGAGACAACAAAGGACCAGGTTTCGCGAAGAATCGAGCGAGTTTCGCGAGGTTTCGAGAAGTTTCGGGAAGTTTCGCGCGTTTTGACGCATTATGGTGATCCAAGACCGCCAATTCCCCGGGGGTTGGCGGTCTTGGCGGTCTTGGCACCGGCATCCCCCCGCAATGCGGGGGGCTTCAACTCCATACCACAACCTGTAGTATGCCCTCCCGCTTCTGCCACAATCAGTAGATTTCCTGCCCGATCCAAGAATGCCAAGAATGCCAACCCCCCATGTGTTGGCATTCTTGGCCTTCTTGGCGTTCTTGGCGTTCTTGAATCCGCCCCCTATTTGCAATTGCCGCTCCGCCCGCCGCCGTCTATACTGGCGGCAACGCAAATTTGAGGAAGAAGAGTCATGCGCGAGAAAATCATCGGTTATCTTGAGTCGAACCACTACCGGCCCATGAAGGTGCGGGGCCTGGCCCGCTTCTTCGACGTCGCCGAGGAGGAGTACCCGGAGTTCCGCTCGCTCATCAAGCAGATGATCCGCGAGGGCCAGGTCGAGGTCGGCGAGCGGGGGAAGTTGCGCCCGGCGCGCCTGGCCGAAGCGAAGCCTGAGCGCCGCCCGGCCGAGCGCCGCGGGGCCGTGCAGGGCCGCTTCAGCCAGTCGGAGCGCGGCTTCGGGTTCGTCATGCCCGAAGACCCCAAAGGCCCGACGCACGGCGAGGACATCTTCATCGGCCCGGAGGACAACGCCGGGGCCGTCACGAACGACGTGGTGCTGGCCGAGGTCCGCGGCAAGTCTCCGCGGGGCTACTTCGGGCGGATCGTCGAGATCGTGGAGCGCGGCCAGACCCGCTTCGTCGGCACGTATTACCAGACGCCCGCCGGCGGCGTCGTGCGGCCCGACGGCGGCGTGCTACACCAGGACTTCCCGGTGCCCGACGCATCGAGCGCCGGCGCCCGCCCGAAGGACAAGGTTGTCTTCGAGGTCCTGAAGTACGCCCTCCGCGGCGAGCCGGGCGAGGCCGTCATCACGAAGGTGCTGGGCCCGCGCGGCGCTCCGGGCGTCGATACGCTGGTCATCATGAACCAGTTCGAGTTGCCCGAGAAGTTCCCCGATGCGGTGCAGGCCGAGGCCCGCCGCGCCGCCGACCTCATGAACGATGATGCGCTCCAGGGACGCAGGGACCTCACGGGCCAGACCGTCATCACGATCGACCCGGCCGACGCCCGCGACTTCGACGATGCCGTCAGCCTTACGGAGCACAATGACGGCACGGTCACCCTCGGCGTCCACATCGCCGACGTGGCCCACTTCGTCCAGGAAGGCACTCGCCTAGACGAGGAAGCCCGCGAGCGCGGCACGAGCGTGTACCTGCCGACCACCGTTGTGCCGATGCTGCCGGAGGTCCTCTCGAACGGCGTGTGCAGCCTCCAGGAAGACCGCACGCGACTCACCAAGAGCGCGTTCATCCGCATCAGCCGCGACGGCGAACCGATTGGCGTGGACCTGGCCAACTCGTTCATCCGGAGCGCGAAGCGACTGACCTACGAGCAGGCGAGCGCCGTCGTTGAAGGCAAGACCGGCGGCCTGCCGCCGAACGTGGTCGCCCTGCTCCAGGCGATGGATCGCCTGGCGCGAAGGCTTCTGGCGCGCCGCCGCAGCCAGGGCTACCTGGAACTCGACCTCCCGGAGGTGGACCTGGAGTTCGATGAGAACGGCAAGGTCGTGGCCGCGCACCCGGAAGACATGAGTTTCAGCCACAAGATCATCGAGATGTTCATGGTCGAGGCGAACGAGGCGGTGGCACGCGAACTGGACCGCGCCGGCGTCACGTGCATGCGCCGAATCCACCCGGAACCCGACGACCAGGCCGCCGAGGACCTGATGCACTTCGCCCGCAGCGTGGGCCAGCAACTAGGCGACGTGCGAAACCGTCTGGAACTCCAGCGCCTGCTCGACGCCGTCCGCGGGAAGCCCGAATCGTACGGCATCCACCTGGCAGTCCTGAGGAGCCTGAAGCGGGCAGAGTACAGCACCAAGCGCGAGGGCCACTTCGCCCTGGCCAGCGACGCCTATTGCCACTTCACTTCGCCCATCCGCCGGTATCCGGACCTGACGATCCACCGGCAATTCGACCAGTTGGTGCGTGGCGAGATCGAGAAGCCGCGCGGCGGGCGGCACAAGCAGAAGGGTCCGCCCGATGCGTCCGCCAAGCCTGCCCTGAGCGCCGCCGAAGGGGCGCTCGCGGAACTGGCTGTCCACTGCTCGCGGACCGAGCGCCGGGCAGAGGCCGCCGAGCGTGAACTGACGAAGGTCAAACTCCTTGAGTTCCTCGAGAACCGCCTCGGCGAGACCTTCACGGGCGTCATCACGGGCGTCCAGGCGTTCGGCGTGTTCGTCGAGAACCCCGAGTTCCTGATTGATGGACTTGTGCATATATCAAGGTTGACTGACGACACCTACCGCTTCGACCCGCGCCGGTGGGCATTGGTGGGCGCGCGGTCATCGAGGGTCCTGAGAGTAGGCTCGACGCTGGAGGTTCGGATTGCGGCCGTCAACATCCCGCGGCGGCAACTGGACCTCGAGCCGGTTCTCGCCGAGCGACCGGCGCGCCCCGGACAGCCGGAGGGCAAAGTCAAGAAGATCGACCGCAAAGCCGAGCGCGCCGCACGCAAGGCCGCCAAGGCCGAAAAGTGGGCCAAGCGCGGCAAGCAAAAGAAGGGTCACCGCAAACACAGGTCCTGAAAGGGTCAGCCATGAGCCAGACGCCGCCGCTGCCGAGTCCGACCGCACCGACGTTTCCGCCGAAGCCAGGCTACGTCCAGGCCATCGCCATCATGTGCCTGGTGGATGGGATTCTGAACGTCCTCTGGGGCGGGAGCCTCGGCCTGGGGCTGCTCTGTTCGTGCTTCCTCGCCCCGTGCGCGCCGCTCGGGGTTTACCCGATCGTGCTCGGCATCCTTGAGATCATCTACGCGGCCAAACTCCTGCCCGACCCCATCCGGCCGACGGCGCCCGCCCAGTACTTGGCGATCATGCAGATCGTCAACATCATCACGGGCGACGTGGTGTCGCTTGCCATCGGCATCGTGAGCCTGGTGTTCTACGCCGATGCCGAGGTGAAGGCGTACTTCGCAGCGGCAGGCCGGCAGCAGGTGTAGGCCGGGGCGCGCCCCGGCATGAGTTGGTGGGGAGTACCCGCGACCTTACGGTCGCGGCTCGCAGAGGCGAAGCAACTCATCGACATGTGCCGTGGCCAGGCACTCGACCGTGTCGGCGGCGCCGTAGTAGATCTTCACTTCGCCGTCCGGCTCGAGGATCATCCCGCCGGGGAAGATTACGTGGTTCCGGTAGCCGCCGGCCACCTCGTACGGCGC
The DNA here is from genome assembly GCA_964353455.1 of uncultured Anaerolineales bacterium. Classification (GTDB taxonomy): domain Bacteria; phylum Planctomycetota; class Phycisphaerae; order FEN-1346; family FEN-1346; genus CAYGWP01. The sequence continues at coordinate 8,907 of CAYGWP010000503.1, read as the reverse complement.
TTCGGGGGCAAGGAGCGGCTCGCGCGACAGGCCCACCACGCGCCGCGGGTCCTCCAGGTCCAGGAGCATCACCCCCGCCGTGTACCGCTTCTTCCACGCCGGCTCCCAGCCGTTCTTGCCGCGCGATTCATCGCGGTCCACCGCGTGAAACACCGTGAGCCAGCCGCGCGGCGTGCGGACCGGCGGCGCGCCGGGGCCTATCTTGTCGTTGGCGAACGGGACGTCCTCAACGCCCAGCACCAGCCCTGAGTTGCCCCAGTACCGGAGGTCGGGCGAATCCGAGAGCCAGATGTCGAACCGGTCGCGGCCGCCGCGGCTATAGACCGGAAACGGCCGCTCGAGGCGCACGAACCGGCCGCCGATCCGCTCCGGAAAGAGGACCATGTTGCGGTTGTCGGGCACCGAGAGGCTGAGGACCTCGAAGCGGTCAAAGTCGTCGGTCACGGCGATTCCGCCGCGAAGCCCGTGCCGCGTATCGACCGCGAAACACATGTAGCAGCGGCCATCCATGACCGTCAGGCGCGGGTCGTACGCCCGCAGGATCTCGCCGCCCGTCATCTCGAAGCACGGCCGCGGCGAGACCTCCCACCGCACCCCGTCGCGGCTGGTCGCCAGGCCGAGCGTCGTCCGGCCGTCCAGGCGCTCGTCCTTCAGAGATCCGTGATCGTTCCGGAAAACCATGACGTACCGGCCCTGGTACTTGGCGACGCCGGCGTTGAAGACGAGGGCCGTCGGGTACGGCACATCGGCCGCCGCAAGGACGGGGTTGCCCGGATGGCGGCGGACGATGGTGCTCGACTCTAGCGCGCCGATAACGGGTTCAAGCATGTTTCACGCGGGCGTCGGCATGTGTGCGCCCACCTCATTGCGCCACTCGTGGAGCATGTTGCGGAGTTCGGCCGCCTTGTCGGGGCTGGCGGCGGCAAGGTCGCGTTTCTCGCTGATGTCATCCTTCACGTTGTAGAGTTCCACGCGGTCGTCCTCGTAGAACTCAATCAACTTGAGGTCTCCCGCCCGGACCGCGCCGCCGGGTCCGCCGCCCTGGTTCGAGTAGTGCGGGTAATGCCAGAAGATGGCCTTTCGCGCGAGGGTCTTCTCGCCGCGGAGGAGGGCTGCCGCGCTCACGCCGTCGCAGTGCTGCTGCGGCCGCGGCGCGAGGCCGGCCATCTCAAGCATGGTCGGATAGAAATCCGTGCTTATGACCGCCGCATCGCACACGCTGCCGGGGGCCGTTACGCCCGGCCACTTGATGACGAGCGGCTCGCGTACTCCGCCCTCGTACAGCCACCCCTTGCCGCCCCTGAGGGGCACGTTGGCCGTGGGCGAACCCTCGGCCGTGGAGAGGCCGCCGTTGTCGGACATGAAGATGACGGCCGTGTTGTCGGCCAGACCCAGTTCGTCGAGGGCCTTCATGATGCGGCCGACGCTCTCATCCATGCTCTGGACCATGGCCGCATAGACGGCGTGGTCCTGCACCTGGCGGGCCTGGACCGAGCCTTCGGGCACGGAGCGCGGCCCGGCAGGCTCCGGCAGACCCGCCGCCTTGGCGGTGTATCGGGCCACCAGGTCCTTCTTCGCCTGGAGCGGAATGTGGACGGCGTAGTGCGAAAGGTAAAGCAGGAACGGCTTCTCCTTCGGCGACTTCAGGAACTTCACGGCCTCGTCCGTCAGGCGGTCGGTCAGGTACTCGCCCGGCGGACTGTCGGGCAATTTGAAGTTCTTGTACGGCGAGAAGTAGCCGCCGCAGCCGGCCGCCACCGCCACGTTGGTCTCGAAACCCTGCTTGTCGGGAAAGTACTCCGGGCCTCCCAGGTGCCACTTGCCGATGAAGCACGTGGAGTATCCGGCCTCCTTGAACGCCTCTCCGATGGTGAACTCTTCAAGCGGCAATTGATGGAGATATTCCGGGGGCTTCAGTTTTCCGGCGCGCATGCCGGGTATGTAGTTCGTGATGTTCAGCCGCGCCGGGTACTTGCCCGTCATGATGCTGGCCCTTGTGGGCGAGCAGACCGGACATGCGGCGTAGGCGCTGGAGAACCGCATTCCCTGTGCGGCAAGGCGGTCGATGTTGGGCGTCTCGTAGAACGTGCTGCCGTTGAAGCCCACGTCGCGCCAGCCCAGGTCGTCCATGAGGATGAAGACGAAGTTGAGTTTTCGTCCGGCCGGCGGCGCCGCGCCGAGCCACCGCGGTGCGCGCATGGCGGCGCCTGCGGCAAGCGTGCCGCGGAGGAAATTGCGACGGGTCGTGCCTTTCATTTCTTCTCCTCCTCTTCAGCGCCGGCCTCTTCGCCCGCCATCGGCTCGGTGGAGAGTTTGCCGGCGGCATCCTCGGTGAGTTTGGCGATCTTCTTCTCGGCCTCGGCGAGTGTCTTGCGGCACTCCTTGATGAGTCCGGCGCCCTCGCCGTAGAGTTTCAGCGATTCATCGAGGCCCACGTCGCCGGATTCCAGGCGCGTGACGATTTGCTCGAGCCGCGCCAGGCGCTCCTCGAATGTGGGTTCAGCCTGATCGTCGCCCTTCTTTTTCGCCATGGTTGAGCCTCCAGAAACACGCGGTCGCCAAGGCGACCGGCTAAATGTATCAGGGTTTACCAGTCTTCAAATCGCGCACGACAGTTTTACCCGCATCGGCGCCTTGGGGCAATGCTATCTTAATGATGGTTGACTGTCGCGCCTCGGCCGGCCGGACGCACCCCTCGCCGACAAGCGGGCAGTTCACCTGGATGGTGACCGCCGGATTCGCGCCCGCAGGGTCTGCGACGGCCAGCCGCAGCCCGCCAGGCTGCTCGCGCACAAGCACGATGCACGGCTTGTCCGCGCCGACCGCCAGACCTTGCGGCACGGATGCCGTGCCCGGTTTCCAGAAGACGACGCCCAGCGCGGCGGCCTGGCGGTCGCGCACCGCCTGGAGGTCGGGCGTGTTGCTCAGGATATCGACGCCCGGGCCGCCGGGCGAGGCCACGGGGCTCATGTCGCCCGCCGCCGGACCGACGGCGTAGGCGTACGTTGCCCCCGACGGCCGCGCGCCGTGGTCAACCCAGATGCCGAGAACGTCCATCTCGACAGGGGCGGCGGATGACGGCTCGCTGATAAGGCGCCAATTGCCCGCCTGCCGCGCGGCCTGGACTCGGAACCGCGTGCCCGCCAGCGGGAAATACGCGAGCCCGTCGTGCTGAACCCAGTCTGGCGAAGCCGGAGCCGCCTGGCCTCCCGCAACCGCCCGCGCCGCAGCGCTATCGGGCACGCGCACGGGGCCGCGGACCGGCCGCTGGTCGATGGAAGTCAGAACGCGATTGTCGCTCGTGCACGCGATGCCCGCGCCGAGGGCCACGAGCATGCGGTCGGTCAGGAACCATGCCTTGCGGGCGGAGAGCGCGCCGCGACGCAGGTCCATCGCCGCCACGCCATACATGCCGTCCGATGCGCCCCCGACGAACGTCGTCTCGCCGCGCTGCTTCACCGGGTCGGGCAGCGGGCCTTGCTCGCAGGTCGTGCCGGGGAGGCGGTTCCAGTCCCAGACGGGGAAGATATCGTCGTATTCCGCGCCCGTTCGCATGATGAAGGTGAGGCCATCGGCCAGGTGATGGGACCGAAGACCCTCGCCGTTGACGAGTTCGGAGTTGTAGAGCCGCTTTGAGAACATGCGGACCGAGGCGTACCATTCCGGCCGCTGATGGGTCATGAAGTCGGACTGCCAGAAGTGGCGGTTGCCGGTGAGCGGCGCTGCCCCGGCCTCGCCGCGGAGGCGCCGGGCGAAGTCATCCAGTTCGGCGCGCCGGGCCGGGTCCAGCGGCGAGAGGTCTCTGCACGGCTGCGCCAGGGGCGTGGCGGAGTGGCCCTTGCGTGTGATCTCGCGGCCGGTCGCGCTCGGGTCGAACCGCTGGCCGCGGATCATCCACTGCTCGCCGTCCAGCAGGTACGCCGAGAGGATGCGGATTTTCTCGGGCGGGAACTCAAACGCCGTCCCGGACGCAAGGCGGGCGAACTGCGGCCCATAGACGGCGAACCCGCGGCCGTATCCGCCGGAATACAGAAGTGCGCCGTGCTGATGGAAACTGAAGTCGGGCTGCACGCCCTCGCCGGTCGTGACCTTGATCTCATCGGCGATGCGCTTGAAGGCCGCCGCAGCCGTCTCCGGCGACTTCTCGATGCATCCGCGCATGATCCGCACGCCGCAGACCCAGAGCGTGTTCTGACCGGTCATGTCCTTGATGTCGGAGCGAAGGAGGATCTTGCGCGAGCCGGCCACGAGATCGGCCGGGGCCTCGTCGCCCAGGAGGAGGAGCGCACGGCCAAGCGCCTCGGGCACGCCAATGTCGTTCCACCACCAGTTCGGACACTGGAGGTCGTCGGCCACCCAGCGCCTCAGGGCCGCAATGGCCTTGTCGCGGACCTCGGCCTTGCCGAAGAGCGCATGGCCCGTCGCGCGGTAGCATCGGGCCAGTTCCATCGCATTGCGGACGTGTCCGCCGGGATGCCACTGCGACCGCTGCTTGCTGGCGTAGTCGATGTCGGGCCAGCGGCCGTCGGCCGAGAGCGTGGCCATGAGCCGCTCGGCCTCGCCGCGCGACATTGCCGCCTGCCCGGCTGGCGGCACGAGCGATTCCACCAGACGCTGCCGGATGATCTTGAGGTCGTCCGCGGTCGGCGCTGCCGCAGGGGCGGCCCCTCCGTATGAGTCCGAGCACCAGGCGCAAGAGGCGACCGCCGCCAGCGCGACCCCAAGAACGTATCGCATGCTTGTGACCTCACTGAAACAGCGTCGGCTCGGCGCCGGTGCCAGGCTTGTCAGGGCGAGATTCCTTGCCGGAAGCACGGTCACGCGACGGCGCGTGGCCGTGCCACCCGGCGGAACCTTCGGGACTCGTCTCGGTCACGCGGCTTTCGAGGGCGCCCTGGGCCAGGTGCGTCCGCAGAAGGTCTCCCGGCCGGGCGTCGGCCGCGCGGGTGAGCGTGCCGCCGGTCCGCCGGAGGACCGTGCGGCTATAACCGCGCGCGAGAATCCGGGCGGGATTCAGGTCATCGATGCGTCCGGCGATGCGGTCGAGCGTGGCGGCCCAGCGATGCGTAAGGAGGTTCCGCTCGGCGGCGCGGAGCCGGAACGCGGCCATCGTCGTCGCCGCAACGGCCGCCTGGAGCCGCGCCCGCGGGGCGTGCCGCGCAAGGCCGCCCGCCGCCTGCTCCAGCCGCACCCATGTCCCGGACCACTTGTCGCGCATGGCGGTGAGGAAGCGGCTCTCATAATCCTCAAGCATCTGGTGCCGCGAGATGGCCATCTCCTGCGGGTAGCGGAAGTAGCGGTTGGCCTCGAAGAGCGCGAGTTCATCGCGCAGCCGGTCAACGACGTACTTGAGGTTGCGTGCGAGGCGCGTCCCGATCGTGCTGATCGTCGCCAAGACCTCGCGGCGGTCGGGGACGACGATCTCGGCGGCGGCCGATGGGGTCGGGGCGCGGACGTCGGCCACGAAGTCGCTGATCGAGAAGTCGGTCTCGTGCCCGACGGCCGAGATCACCGGCACGTCGGAGGCGAAGATTGCGCGGGCGACGGTCTCCTCGTTGAACGGCCAGAGGTCCTCGATGCTCCCGCCGCCGCGGCCAACGATCACGACGTCGATGCCGCCCAGGCGGTTCAGGTTCCGGATGCCGCTGACGATCTCGGCGGCCGCACCCTCGCCCTGCACGCGGGCCGGCGCGAGGACGATCTCGATGGCCGGCCAGCGCCGGGTCATCACGTGGATTATGTCGCGGATGGCGGCGCCCGTGGGGCTTGTCACGATGCCGACCCGCCGCGGAAACCGCGGCAGCGGGCGCTTGCGGGCCGGGTCGAAGAGGCCTTCCTTCTCTAACTTCTCCTTGAGTTTGCGGAACGCGACCTCAAGTGCGCCCACGCCGCGCGGCTTGACGCTGGAGACGTAAATCTGGTAGTTGCCCTGTTTCTCGAAGACGCCGACGTGGCCGCGGACCTCGACCTCGACGCCGTCGGCGATCTCCCGCCCGAGGCGCACGGCAGCCGATTTCCAGAGCACGCAGCGGACCGCCGCCTGGGCGTCCTTCAAGGTGAAGAAGATGTGGCCGGAGGTGTGACGGTTGAAGTTCGAGATCTCTCCGACGACCCACACGCCGGGGAACTTCATCTCGAGCGTGTCGCGGATGCGGGCCGTGAGTTCCCAGACGGTCTCCGGCCCTTCCGCCTCGGGCAGCGGCACCTTGCCGGCGTCGAACAGCGTGTCCATGTGGGAATTGATACCCGATTGGGGCGGGGGAATCAACGGCAATGAGCACTCCAGACAGGACACAGAAAACCAGAGAAGCTTGCCCTGTCTTTGCCTAACTTTCGCGCAGCGCCGCCTCCAGGAATCGCGATATGCGGTCCCGATTGGCAGCCAAACTCGAAAACTGCCTCTCGCAGATATCTGTGAAACGCGCTGCTACCTTACGGTTGATTTCCTCTAAATCCTCGTATATGCCCAAAGACCGAAACTGGAGCCCCCACCGCTCAAACTGATGAAGACAAATGGTAGCATCGCGCACCTTGTCGTCGGCTGGCAAAGCATAGACAAGAAGTGGCCTCTGGGCTCCGTTCACCTTGCAGTCAACGCAGTACTTGCCTTCGGGGTCTTGAACGGGGTCATGCCAGTCAAATGCCAGGTGCCTTTGGGGAACCCGCTCCTCCAGGAAGGCACGAAAATCCTGGAGGAACGTGGAGCGAACCTGCTCCCGTGAAAGGAAAGTGATATCCGTAATCTTCAGCAGAGCCTGGACGAAACTGTAGAGAGAATCGCCGTAGCGATCCTCACGAATGGCCAGTACGAGCTCGCCACTGCGGTCGTCCACAGAAAACGCGTTCAAGGCGTTCGCTACAATACTTGCGCGGGTACCTCTCTCAAAGTCCTTCTCATCAAGATCATAAGTAAGATGCATGTAAGTGTAGCCTTCATCAGACAATACCCACCGGCCCTGGTCTCTCCTCAATACGATGGCTAGATGATCACCATCGTCAAACATGAACGGCGTGAAGACTCGATAGCGATCAAGGCCCTCCGAGGTCAGGCGGATCTGGTCGCAGACCTTTCGCTTGAAGTCTCTCTCAATATTGTCAATAATCATATCTATTCTGTCCCTGCCGCTAGCAGCGGCATGTCCGAGTCGTCCGGGAACTCAAAGGCACACTGCTCCATCATGCGTTCGATCGCGCCCGCATAGTCGGAGAAGTCCTCCGTCGGCTCCGCAAATCCGTCTTCTCTGAAACCGGATTCCTGGTACCGTTCTGTAGCCTTGTGGATGTGAAACTCCCGGAATTTGTTGCTCTCAATCTTGTTCGTATGCTCATGGTTCTTGCCATTGTATCGGCGCAGCCGAAAGATTTGGTTTGTTCCAGGCAACTGATAACTCAAGATCACGGAAAACGCAAGCGGGTCGAGGTTGGCCTGGCGCAGCGTCAAGATGAACTCCGAGCCATCGACACCCTTGACGATAAGCTCGCCCTCCTTATGCCCTTTCTTCTGTCTGAGATTCATGGCCCTCTTGAATCCACGCGGTAATGACTTCCTTTCCGCCAAGAGGCGGCCGATGTCGGCATCTGTCAGGCGAACGGCCATCCCTGCACCTCGCCAAGGTAATGTAATCATCGGTCTTGCGGAAGGCAAGCCTTCAGTACATCCACAGAACACGCTGCCGCGCGGCCGATCAGAACTCGCGCAGGAGGTCCAGGAACTTGCGGTCGAGTTTGCGCCCGCGGAAATCCTCATACGTCACGTCCGCCCGGCCGGAATCCAGGATGCCGAACGAGCCGCGCAGGTTCCAGAGCGCCCAGCCCCAGCCGGCCTCCTTCCAGAGCGAGAGGCAGTCGCGTGCCCAGGCCAGCAACACCGCGTGAGGAGTCTTGTTGAACGCGCCCCACTCGCCAACGTGGACGCCGATGCCGGCGGCCTCGGCCTTCTTCCACGGCGCGATGCGGGTTTCCTGGAGCCAGGCCCGGTCGAGCATCTTCTGGCCCTGCTTCGTCGGCCACGTGGGCAGCGGCCAACCCTTGCTGTTGACCCAGTTGGCCTCGTAGTGCGTCAACTGGAACGGCTGATACCCGCGGGTGCTCTGGGCGATGCCGAGGTTCGCCAGTTCCAGCACCGGCTCGTTGCCGTACGAGCGCCCGTCGGCGATGACGAGGCGGTCGGGGTCCTCCTTGCGGATGGCGGCGACCACGCGGCGGACGACCTTCGCGTACTGCTCGCCGGTCACCTTGCCGTCTGGCTCGTTCACGAGGTCGAAACTGACCTGTGTCGGCGGAACGCCTTTGTAGCGCCTGGCGAAATTCGCCCACTGGGCGTCGAACTGCTTCTGGGCCTCCTCGTCGGTCCAGAGGTTCATCGTCTCCGGCGGCTTGGCGACGGTGTAGCCCGGCGCGCGGTGCAGGTTCAGGTCGATGTGGACCTTGTGCTTGCGGCCGAATTCGACGGCCTGGTCGATCTCCTTCAGGACCCGCTCGTCGAACTTGTACGGGTCGTCCTTTGAGGTCCAGCAGCGGTAGTCCATCGGGAGGCGTACGAAGTCGAAGCCCCACTCGTTCATCCACTCGAAGTCGGCCTCGACGAAGGGCTTACTGTTGCCGACGTTGAACTTCTCCAGGAGGTTAAAGCCTCGCCAGCGCGGCATTTTGCGGGCGAGGTTCTTCGCGCTCGCCGGCTGCGGCGCCGCCGCAGCGCCTGCCGCCGTGCTCCGGACCGCTGCCATCGCCGCACAACCGACCGCCGCCACCTTCACGAACTCTCGCCGATTCATGCCCGCTCCTCCGCTGGTCCGACCGCAGAGCCTATCGCCCGCAACCGGGGAGCAACAGCAAAATCCTTGCCGGAGCCCATGTGCCACACCGAGGGAAACCCGTGTGCCACGGGTCGCCCAGGCGACCCGTGCG
>CAYGWP010000502.1:0-2860 GCA_964353455.1 uncultured Anaerolineales bacterium | reverse complement strand
CATATTAAAGCATTAAAATACCTATACCATACGTGTATCTTGCCCTAATTCCTTGTCAAGGGGGTAAAAGGGTAAATGCCAAAAAAAACTTCTACAGTCAATAAGAGAGAATGGTTGGAGAAATTTGAAAGTGGGGTCTCTGAAGCTTCCCTTGCGTCCAGAAGCAGGTGCGCGTCAAAATTCGTCTCGGCCTCGTACAGTTTGATGTAGTACCGCTCGGTGCGGCCGTACACCCGCCAGTCGAGGTGCCGGACCGAATCGCCCGGCGAGTACGGCCTGTGGTGGGCGAACTCCGTGCTGAACCCGCGCAGGGGGCTCTTGTGCATGCCGACGCGGATGCCCTCCACCACCTCGCGCGCCACAAGGTCCAGCGCGTCAAGGTTCTGGAGGACCGCCGAGTCAAGATATCGCAGTTTAGGCCTTGGCTTGGCTGCCATCGTAGAGCCGTTCGTCCGCAGGGATTGTCTGGAGCAGTTTCTCGACGATGTCGTCGGTTGTGAGCCCTTCCGACTGCGCGGCAAAGTTCGGAATGATCCTGTGCCGCAGGATCGGCCGGGCCGCAGCCTGCACGTCCTCGATTGCCACGTGGTACCGGCCGCGGAGGATCGCGCGGGCCTTTCCGGCCAGGATCATGAAAAGGCTCGCGCGCGGGCTTGCGCCCCAGGCCAGCCAGTTCTTGATGAAGTCCGGCGACTCCGCCTCCGTCGGCCGGGTGGCACGCGCCAACCTGGCCGCGTATGTGAAAATGTGGTCCGCCACCGGTATGCGCCTCACCAGCGCCTGGAGGCCGATGATCTCGTCCCTCGAGAGGACGTGGCCGAGTTTCGGCTCAGGCCCCCCCGTCACCCGCTGCATGATCTCGATCTCTTCGTCCCAACTCGGATACTTGACCAGTATGTTGAAGAAGAACCGGTCCAACTGCGCCTCCGGCAGCGGGTACGTCCCTTCCTGCTCGATCGGGTTCTGCGTCGCCAGGACGAAGAACGGGTCGGGCACGGGGTAGTCCTCGCCGCCAACCGAGACCTTCTTCTCCTGCATCGACTCCAGGAGCGCGGCCTGCGTCTTCGGCGGCGTCCGATTGATCTCGTCGGCCAATATGATGTTGGCGAAGACCGGACCCTGGAGGAACTTGAACCTCCGCTCGTGTGTCACGGGGTCGTCCTGGAGGACCTCGGTGCCGGTGATGTCGGACGGCATCAGGTCGGGCGTGAACTGGATGCGCTTGAACGACAGCGACATCGTCTGGGCCAGGCTCGACACCAGCAGCGTCTTCGCCAGGCCCGGGACGCCCACCAGCAGGCAGTGCCCGCGTGCGAAGATCGCGATCATCATCTCGTCGATGACCTGGTCCATGCCGACGATGATCTTGCGGATTTCGCCGACTACCTGGTCGCGCGCCTCTCCGAGCCTCTTGACGGCCCGCTCGTCGTCCATGCTCACGACCGCCTGCTGGGGCTGCTGTGCCATGTGTCGCTCCTCGCCTGCGCCGTCCTCTTGATAATGCGACGACCTGCCGCACCCACGTGCACCAGGCCGTACCCCATACGCCTCCGTCCGACATCGTATCGCGTCTCTGCCACAATTGAAACATGCGCACGCCCGCAAGGTTACGCATGAAAAGAGAAAGCCCTTCGACGCTCTCGCCGAAGGGCCTTCTTTCGTTGGGCCTTCCGAACCGCATCTCCTTACGGCGGCAGGCTGTGGCCGTTTTTAGTGGCAGATGCGATTCATGGAAACGGCGGGCTTTGAGTGCCGAAGGCACGATAGGCAATAGCCCACGGCGCGAGCACTTGTCGTTACCCACATCTTTATGGGAGGCGCCTCGCATGAAACTGTGCCTCCGTAGGCCCATTCATGGGCCTTTGCCCGCCGAAGGCGGGTGTAGCCCCGGCCCTCTGGGCCGGGGTGACAACGCGGCCGCGCCCTATCCTTCTCCTCTTTTCCCCCGCCGTGGCCCGCCGCAGGCGGGCCACGGCGGGGGAAAAGAAAATGCGTTTCTCACCCCCAAATGCCGGGGCCAAAGGCCTTGTCATTAGCCACATTTCGGCCGAACTGAATGAGCCCGCCTCGGCGGGCTTTGCCCGCCAACGGCGGGTATAGACCGGCCCTTTTAGGGCCGGTTCGGCCGGGACGTGCGCCCTCCTTCTTCTTTTTTTCTCTCCCCGCGGCCCGCTTAAGCGGGCCGCGGGGAGAGAAAAAAAGATTGTCCTTGTCTCGTCATGCCGGGCCTAAAAGGCCCGGCCTACACGCCGCTTCGCGGCGCCAAGGCGGCTAAAGCCGCCTATTATCATCGTGCCACACTTGTGGCTAATGACAAGGCCAAAGGCCCCGGCCTAGACGCCGCTTCGCGGCGCGAAGGCGCCTGAAGGCGCCTCTTACTGTCACCCAAAATGTGGGTAACGACAAGGGCTCACGCCGTGGGCTATTGTCTGCCGCCCCTTAGGGGCTGCCACGTTTCGCGGCCACACCCCGGCGACGAGGCTTGGGCGAATCCATTTGACTTATTGAAATTGCGTGGTATAGTATTTGATGTTGGCGGGGGGTCGTACAACGCCAACAGCAGGTTGCGGGGCTAGCCTCCACAATTGGAGCCTAGCCCATGTTGTTTGGGTGGGGGACGCAGGACAGGCGGACGAGCGTGCCCACGTGGGGCCGGTCTCTGGCAGCGATGCCGGGGCTCGGCCCCTTTTCCTTGCGCGGCGGTTCAGGAGAACCGCCGCGCACAATACGGAAGGTAGAGTCGAAGTCTGGCGCGGTGGAGTAGGTCGGGCATATCTGTTGGCCGCCCCTTTCGGTTGGCGGTGCCTCACTGGCCCGGCCGTGCTCCGTCTCCAGACCCCGCTCATCGAACCGGACGGGC
>CAYGWP010000501.1:0-1588 GCA_964353455.1 uncultured Anaerolineales bacterium | reverse complement strand
CACAATAATCTCTACATCTATCCGGAGCACCAGGACCACGACCCCGGCCGCAACGGGTCGCCGGGGTACGGCGACCTCTTCCCGACGAACACGCCGTACGTGGTGATTTCGCAGGGATCCAGCGGCAGCGACCAGCCGTTCCTGCGGGCGATGCCCAGCGTGCTGGCGGCCTTCCGGCCGGAGGTCAAACGCAAACTCGTCGAGACGGGCCTGCTGATGCCGACCATTCAGATGCTCCTGCGGCGGACCGGCAAACCCGTGGCCTCCAAGGCCGCGTACCTGACGGGCAAGGCCCACCCCACCGTCTTCGACGGCTCCTGGGTCAACGAGCAGGCGATGGTCGAGGCGGCCCACGCCCTCACGCTCGAGGCCATCCCGCCGATGGTGCAACTGGCCGTCACGGAAGAGGACTCGCCCGTCCGGGGCCGCGATTTTTTCGACCTGCACTCCAGCGAGCGCCTGGGCGACACGCCGGCGGTCCTGGCGCGCATCTTCCGCGGCCGCCACGAGGCCCACCGCATGGTCGTCAGCGCGGAGGCCAGTTTCGACGTCAACCAGCGGCCCCTGCGGTTCCACTGGGTGGTCCTCAGGGGCGATGCCGGGCGGATCGGCCTGAAGCCGATGAACGAGGCCGGCTCGGTATGCGAGGTCACCGTTGGGTGGCACGAGCGGCGGCCGGTAACGCCGGGGGCGGCGCTGGAGTCGAACCGCGTGGACATCGGCATCTTCGTCCACAACGGGGCGCACTACTCGGCGCCCGGCTTCATCACGGTCTTCTGCCTCGACGACGAGGCCCGCACGTTGGATGGCAACGGGCGGCTGCTGGAGATCGGCTACGGCACGGGCACGCTGGAGGTCGCGGTCCCCAACTGGCCGGCCGCCCTGGACCTGTACAAGGCCGACGCCGACGGGCCGGGCTCGCGCCTGCTGAAGGCGGGCCTGACGCCCGCGGCCCTCGCGGCCATCGCGGAGGCCGCCGGCGAATACCGCAAGGCCAGGGCCGATGCGGACGCCGCCCAGGCGGCGGCCAAGCCGGCCGACGAAGAGGCGAAAAAAGCGAAAGAGGACCTGAAGGCCGCCGAGCGCCGCCGCGACGAGGCCAAGGCCGCGCAGGACAAGTCCACCGGCGACGACGGCCGCGCGGCCCTCGAACAAGCGGAGGCCGACGCCCAGTCCGCCCAGGACGCCGCCAAGAAGGCCGACGGCCGCGCATCCGGGGCCCGCAAGGCGTCCGAGGCGGCCCGCAAGGCCGCGGACGAGGTCCTCACCCGCAAACGCGATGCCCTCAAGGGGTCGGTCAAGGAACTCGTGGAGGGCACGCTCAGGCGGCTGGCCGAGAGCCCGGCCTTCTACGGCGACCGCGCCAAGGAGATCGCGGCGGCAGCGGCGGCGGATGCCGGAAAGCGGGCGGCCCTCGAGACGGCCCGCCGCAGGCTCGCGGGGTTCGGCCTCCTCAAGGAAGGCCCGGCCGACACGTGGAACCTTACGCCCGTGCGCGACGGCCAGGGGCCCGCGGCCGACCGCCTGACGCTGTACGAGCGGGCGCTCCTGGCGCAGTTCAATGCCGAGGTTCTCTCGCGCCTCTACC
>CAYGWP010000500.1:0-11050 GCA_964353455.1 uncultured Anaerolineales bacterium | reverse complement strand
GGTGTTGGCGGTCTTGGCGGTCTTGACAACGGCATACCCCCGCAATGCGGGGGGGCTTTAACTCCATGCCACAACCTGTAGTGTACCCCTCACGCTTCTGCCACTATCGGATCTCCTGCCCGACCCAAGAGCGCCAAGGGCGCCAATCTCCAGGGGTTGGCGCCCTTGGCGCCCTTGGCGCTCTTGGCGCTCTTGAATCCGCCTGAGGCGGACGCCAATCCCATAGCCATTCCCCCCTCCACCCCCGCCTCTTCATCCGACAAAAACAGCCACAACGCAAACGGGCTCTCGCCGGCCAAAACGCCGGCCAAAACGTTGACACCCCATGCCCGCGGTCCTAAGATAGTCGGAATAATGGCGGGTGTATCTGTGCCCTGGAGGTCCCGGTGTCGGCCGGACGGAAGAAGCTGAAGACTGCGGCAAGCGCGAGGGCCCTCAGGCGGGCCGAGAAGATGATGCCCGGCGGCGTGTCGAGCCCGGTGCGGGCCTACAAGGCGGTGGGCGGGCAGCCGCTCTTTATCGCCTCGGCCAGCGGCTCCAGGATCCGCGACATCGACGGCAACACATTCCTCGACTACGTGATGAGTTGGGGTCCGCTCATCCTGGGCCACGCCCATCCCAAGGTGGTGAAGGCGGTCCGAAAGGCCCTTGAGGCCGGGTCATCGTTCGGGGCGCCCACCCTGCGGGAGGTCGGACTTGCCGAGCGCGTGGCCGACGCCATGCCGCACGTCGAGCAACTCCGCTTCGTCAACTCCGGCACCGAGGCGACGATGAGCGCCGTGCGCCTTGCCCGCGCCGCAACCGGCCGCCCCGGCATCGTCAAGTTCGCGGGCTGCTATCACGGGCACGTCGATGCGCTGCTCGTGGAGGCCGGTTCGGGCGCGATGACCTTCGGCACGCCGTCGAGCCCCGGCGTTCCGGCCGACGTGGTCCGCCACACGCACACGGCGGCGTTCAACGACCTTGAGTCGGTGCGGCGGGCGGTGGAGGAGGCGTCCGGCGAAATCGCCGCCATAATCGTAGAACCTGTTGTGGGCAACATGGGCGTCGTGCCACCGGCCGCGGGGTTCCTCGAGGGCCTCCGCTCGCTCGCCGACCGGCACGGGGCGCTCCTCGTACTCGATGAAGTGATGACCGGCTTCCGCATCGCCCGCGGCGGGGCGGCCGCGCGATACGGCGTGCGGCCCGACCTCGTGACGCTTGGCAAGATCATCGGCGGGGGCCTGCCGGTCGGGGCGTACGGCGGCCGGCGCGACCTGATGCAGCAGGTCAGCCCCGTGGGGCCGGTGTACCAGGCGGGGACGCTGTCCGGGAATCCTCTGGCGATGGCCGCCGGAATTGCTACTCTGGATGTCTTGGCCGGGCGTGGCGTGTACGAATCGCTGGAGGAGAAGTCGCGGCGTCTGGCGGAGGGCTTGGCGTCGGCGGCGGCCGAGGCCGGCGCGCGGGCGCGCGTCCAGCGGGTCGGCTCGATGCTGACGCTCTTCTTCGCGCCCGGGCCGGTGACCGACTACGCCTCGGCGAAGCGGTGCGACACGGCGGCGTTCGGCCGGTTTTTCCGCGGGATGCTCCAGCGCGGCGTGTACTTGCCGGCGAGCCAGTTCGAGGCGTGGTTTGTGAGCCTCGCGCACTGCGACGCCGACATCGACCGAACCGTCGAGGCGGCGCGACATGCGCTAAAGTCATAGTCAACTTTTAGCCGCGACCCGCAGGGTCGCGCGTTCGTCTATCGTTACGGGTCGCCGCGGCGACCGTGCACGTGAAAGCGGGGTAATACATGGCCCAGGAACTGAGGCGAGACCAGGCGGTCCGGCTGCCGAATCCGAGCGCCCAGCCGTTCGTGGCGGCGCTGAAGACGGCGCGGTTCTACGCCGTCGTCTTCTTCTGGATCACGATGATCTGCATCGCATCGTACGCGGTGGCGTTCGTGCTGATGGAGTGGGTGGGCCTGTACGACGCCCCGGCCTTGGAGGCCGCAGCCCAGCCGGGTCCGGCCGAGAAGCCCGCGACCGATCCCGCCAAGGACAAGGCCCCCGCCGAGCCCGCCCCGGGCGCGACCTCGTGGCTGGGCCTTCTGGAGAGCGCGGCCGAGGCCGCCCCGCCGCCCAAGGCGGAACCGCCGAAGCCTCCCGCGAAAGAAGCCGCCAAGGAACCCCCCAAGGAACACGGATTCATGGGCGTTCCGTCCGGTGCACCCAAGGCGGGGGCGAAGGCGCCCCAGGGCGAGCCCGAACCGCCGCCGGCGCTCCCCGCCCCGGCCAAGCCGCCCGAGACCGAAGGCAAGGTCGTCGCCACCCCCGAGGTGCCCCTGCCCGAGCGCGCGCAACCCACGGCCGGGCAGCAGCGCGAGCGGGTCCAGGAGTATCATCACGTGACGGCCAACATTCTGAGGCCGCTGCGGGTCGTCGGCACGCTGACGTCGCTGCTCTTGTTCGTGACGCTCTTTCTGTACCTCCAGATTGCGCTGCTGGGCCGGCTGGCGGGCATCAGGCAGTTGACGAACGCCCTGTTCCTGATGCTGCTGTTCATGGCGGCGGTGCTGCCGTGGGACAGCGTTTTTCCGGACTTTCGTATCAGCGCGTTCTATGATTTTGGGAAACTGACGGCCGAGCATGCCGCGCGCATCAAGGAGGCCGGGACTATCGAGATATGGAAACATGTGATGTACTTTGCGCGATTCTTCGGCGCGCCGGCGGTCGCGGCGATGCTGCTGGCGTGGTCGGGCGTCCAGTTTGCCAGCGGCTACGGAGAGTCGGTCGTGGCGAACGAGTAGGCGGGCGGCCAGGGGGCGGCGGTCGCCGGAAGACGGCAGAGGGAGCAACCGACGATGATCCGGTTCCGGTGTCCGAAGTGCGACGGGAAGATGGAGGTCGATGACGCATTCGCCGGGCGCGCTGCGCGGTGCCCGACGTGCGGCTACGATTTCCGCGTCCCGAAGACGGGCGAGGCGACGCCGGTGCGCGGCGTAGAGACGCCCGCGCGGCCGGGGACCACCACCGTAAAGGTGGGCGGCGAGAGGGTCGAGATCGTCCCGCCCATCGAGACGATGGCCCTCGTCAGCGTCGCGGCCGGGGGCCTCTCGCTCGTGGTTGTGGCGGGGCTTGCGGCAAGCGGTCTCCTGGCCCGGGGTTGGGCGGTCTGGGCCGTCGGCGCCGCAGTGGCCCTGCTGGGCGCGTTGATGGGCATCCCGGCCTATCACAATGTAAGACGCAGCCGCGGGAAGAAACGCGGGCTGCTTCTGGCGACCATCGGCCTTCTGGGCGGCGCGGGGCTGTTCCTCGTGTTCGTGGTCGGGGCCATCATCGGCATCGCGCGGGCCGAACTCAAGCCCCCCTGCGAACAGAACCTCGAACACATCTACGCCGCGCTCATGAAGTACGCCAAGGAACACGACGGGGCGCTGCCGCCGAAACTCGAAACCCTCGTCCAGGAGAAATACCTCGACAGCATCGAGTGGCTCATCTGCCCGGCCTACCGATACCCGCCCGGCAAGATCACGTATGATCTGACGCCTGATATAAATATCAATAACCGGCTCTTCCCGGCGGACCTCTTGATCGTGGGCGAAAAGCCCCCGTACGACGCCCACGCCGACGGCTCCGTAAGGGCGCTGCTTCTCGACGGCAAGGTGATGCAGGTGCCGGCCGCCAAGTGGGCCGATTACCAGAAAAAGCAGGTTGACCGCTGGAACGAGATCCTCAATAAGATTCGCAACCCCCGTCCGCCCGCGCCGCCCAAGGCCGAGACTCCGCCCGCCGCGCCCCCCGCTGTCGCGCCGCCCGCTGTCGCACCGCCCGCGGCGACGCCGGCCGTCGTCCTGCCGGCCGCGCCGGCCCCGGCGCCCGCCCCAGCCACAAAGGGCAAGTGATGGCCGAGACCTCCCCCGAACCCGACGACCAGGCGCAGGACGAGGCGCCGCCCCTCCTTCGCGCCCTGGCGGTCGTGATGCTGGTCGTGCCGCTCCTCGGCCTGGCGTTCCACGCGGTTGTGTACCTACAGTTCCCCAGGGAATTGGCGGATGCGTACGTCTTCGGGCCGGGCCTGAAGATTGTCGCCGGCATTTCCTTCGTCAACCTCATGGGGAACTTCTTCCACTATCGCCGCACCCGCATGAGGATGGACGTGGCTTCCCGCATCCTGACCTACGTGTGGATTCTTACGATCGTCCTCATGCTGAAAATGACCTCGGCGGCGATGCAGTGATAACCGTTTATCGCAGCCGCAGCCGCCGCGCCCCGCAAGTCGAAGACCCGCCGTGGCGGACGCGGCGGCTGACCAGCCTTGGCGCAAACGGCCTTGTTTTCGCCCAATCCAAACACTTACAATCGTCCGGCCTTCGGAGCCGCCGCATGGCCGACCTGGTGATCGTGTTTCAGCACGGCGAGGAATACGAGCGGGCCGCGCGCGCCATAACGGGCGCCGGCGGCCGGTTCCGCACCGTCGCGCCTCCGCCCGCCCTCGCCGATGTGGCCGCGCCCTACATGGTCATCTCCGATGAATCGCGCGGGGCGCTGCACGCCGTCGTCCAGGCCGGGGCGATGATCGCCGGACAGGTCTGGTTCCGTGCGCCGCTGGCCGATGCCCTGGCGGACCTGGGCCCCGAACCGCCCGAGGGCGCCGAGGACGTCGTCGGCCGCATCGCCGTCGCGTTCGTCGCCCCGTGCATAGCCGAGGAGGACCACCTGCGCCTGGCCGCGCAGGTCCAGGGCGACCTCGCCCCCATCATGCCGTACCTGAACGCGGAACTCCTCGGCGGCACGTTCAACCCGCAGGGTCCGACGTTCACCTTCATGGACGGCCCGCGCCTCGTCAACCTTTTTCCGCACCGCATGGCGGTGGCCCGCGCGAGAGAGATGCAGGATGCCTGGCGGACGCTTGCGGCGGTCAAGCGCACCATCAACTCGGTGTGGTCGCGCCGGGCGACGATTACGCCGTCCTACGAGCGGCGGGTCCGCATAAGCGCGCTTGAGATCTTCAGCCGCCTGCCGCGCACCAACTGCCGCCTCTGCGGAGAGGCCACGTGCCTGGCGTTCGCGGCCAAACTCCTCGCCGGACAGCAGCGGCTCCAACGCTGCTCACCCGTCTTCGGCGGCCAGCGCGAGGACCTGAAGCAGGCACTCATCGACCTTGCCGCCGGCCTGGGACTGTGACACGGGGCAACATCATGACCGAGATGACCACGTACGAGCGTTTCAAGCGGATGTACGAGCACCGCGAGGCCGACCGCGTGCCGATCGTCGATAGCCCGTGGAACTCGACCCTTGAGCGATGGCATCGCGAAGGCATGCCGCAGGACGCCGATTGGCGCGAGTTCTTCGGCATCGACGTGACCGGCGGCATCGACCCCGACAACAGCCCGCGGTTCCCCGAGAGGACCCTCGAGGAGACCGACACCTACACGATCACCACCACCCGCTGGGGCGCGACCGAGAAGAACTGGAAGCACGCCAGTTCCACTCCCGAGCACATCGACTATGTCGTCAAGGACCGCAAGGCGTGGGAGTCGGCCAAGGCGGGCATGACGCCCGCGCCCGACCGCATCGACTGGCGGCGCCTCGCGCGGGACTACCCCAAGTGGCGGGCCGAGGGGCGGTGGATCGGCGCCAGCCTCTGGTTCGGCTTCGATATCACGCACGCGCGAATGGTCGGAACGGAGCGGCTCCTCATGGCCCTCTACGATGATCCGGAGTGGTGCGTTGATATGTTCACGCATCCTATGGAGGTGGGCCTCGCCCTGCTCGACCAGGTCTGGGACGCCGGGTACGAGTTCCACTGCCTCGCCTGGCCCGACGACCTGGGCTATAAGAACGCCCAGTTCATGTCGCTGGGGATGTACCGCGACCTCGTCAAGCCGGTCCACAAGCGGGCCTGCGAGTGGGCGCACTCGAAGGGCGTGAAGGCGTACCTGCATTCCTGCGGCAACGTGTGGCCTTTCGTCCCGGAATTCATCGAGGTCGGCATCGACGCCCTGAACCCGCTGGAGGTGAAGGCCGGGATGGACCCGATCGCCATGAAGGCCAGACACGGCCGCCAACTGGTCCTCTCGGGCGGCATAAACGCGGTGCTCTGGGACCGCCCGGCCGAGATCGAGGCCGAAATCGCCCGGGTCCTTCCGGTCATGAAGGAGGGCGGCGGGTACATCTTCTCGTCCGACCACTCGATCCCCGATACCGTTGGCCTTGAGGACTTCTGCCGCATCGTCGCCCTGGCGAAACGGTTGGGGGCGTACTAGCAACTTCGCGCGGCGGGTCTCCCGACCCGCCGCGCCTATGGCGATTTCGGGGAGCCAAGCCCGATCGGTGCGCGGTGGGTCGGGAGACCCACCGCGCAAGGCCTCGGCGATTAACCGAGTATCGCCAAGGCACGCTTGCATCGCACACATCGGCACGCTAAAGTGCCCGGCATGCCTTCACGCGAAATCAAGACCGTGGCGCATCCGGTGCGCGGCAGCGTGCGGCCGCCGGGGTCGCGGAGCATCACGAACCGGGCGCTGGTGGTGGCGGCGCTGGCGGGCGGCGCGTCCGATATTGAAGAAGTCGGCCTCTCGGACGATACGCTAGTCTGCGCCGAGGCCCTGCGGTCGCTCGGCATCGCCGTGGAGATCGACGAGGCCGGCCGCCGCTTGCTCATTACCGGCTGCGGCGGGCGCGTGCCGCCGGGACCGAAGGAAATCTTCACCGGCGATTCCGGAACTGCCACGCGATTCATGACGGCCCTTGCGGCGGCGGGTCGCGGCCGGTACCGCATCGACGGCAGTCCGCGGATGCGCGAGCGGCCCATGAAGGACCTCCTCGACGGCCTTGCCGCCCTCGGCGTCCGGGCCGAGAGCGAGGCCGGCACGGGTTGCCCGCCGGTCGTGATCGAGACGGCGGGCCTCTCGGGCGGAACGGTCACGGTGTCGGGGGCGGTTTCCAGCCAGTACCTGTCGGGCCTGCTGATGGCCGCGCCCGCGGCGGCGGCGCCGGTTGTCATCCACGTGGCGGGGGAACTCGTCTCGAAGCCATATATAGATATGACTCTGGCGGTGATGAAGGATTTCGGCGTCGAGGCCGCACGCCAGGGCTACGCCCGGTTCTCCGTCCCGGCCCCGCGTGCCTACCGCGCGCGGCGGTACGCCGTGGAGCCGGATGCGTCGAGCGCGAGTTACTTCCTTGCGGCAGCGGCGGCCACGGGCGGGCGCGTGACGGTCGAGGGACTGCGGCGCGATTCGGCCCAGGGCGATGCCCGCTTCGCCGACCTCCTCGGCCGGATGGGCTGCGAGGTCGAGTGGTCCGCAGCGGGCGTCACGGTGGCAAGCCCGGCGGGCGGCCTTCGCGGAATTCACGTTGACATGAACGCCATGCCGGATATGGTGCTGACGCTGGCCCCGCTGGCGGTGCTCGCAAAGGGGCGGACGGTCATTGAGAACGTCGCCAACCTGCGCGTCGAGGAGTCGGACCGGCTTGCGGCGCTTGCGGCGGAACTGGGGAAACTCGGGGCGAAGGTCGAGGAGCACCCTGACGGCCTGACTATCCTGCCGCCGGAAACCGTTCGCCCGGCCGAGATCGCCACCTATAATGACCACCGCATGGCGATGGGGATGGCGGTGGTGGGCCTTTGCGCCGCCGGCATCCGCATCGCCGGGGCCGAGTGCGTCTCGAAGACGTACCCTGATTTCTTCGAGGACCTGGCGCGCCTTATCGGCGCCGGCAAATGACGAATGACGAAATCCGAATGACGAATCAAACGACAATGACGAAGGACGAAAGTGCGGACGCGCTCCTCTGCGAGTCGCGGCTAAACGAGACTGCTCAAGCCGCAATCCGAAATCCGAAATGGGCGGCGCTCGCACTTGCGCTGCTCGCAGGGTCAACGTTGCTCACCACCGGCTGTTCCTGGTTCGGCCCCCGGCAGACCCGGCGCGAGGTTTACCTGAACCTGATGACCCCCGTCCAGCGCGCCCGTTACCTGTACATGGAGGCCACCGAGAGGCCCGTCAGCCTGCGTCTTGCGTACCTTCAGGAAATTGGGGTTTATCAACAGTGGGCCGAACAGCCGAAAGATATTCAGGACGCGATCCTGGCCCGGCGGGTTGTTGAGGGCATGACGCCACTCCAGGTCCAGATGGCCTGGGGGATGGCCGAGGAGCGCCGCGACGAGACCGAGCCGGCCGAACGGGCCGCAGGCCATACCAAGACGACCTGGGACTATGGCAGGCGGACCCAGCGGGTCGGCGGGAGCAGTTATGACCGAAGCGTCTGTTTCCTTGATGACCGAGTCCTGTGGGTCCGCCGCACCCGCTAGGGGGGCCGGCCCTGCGCCCCTCATGCTTCTCGTCTTGACGGACCGCTCCGAGGTTGCCGCCGCCTTCGCCGGGCGGATCGACCCGATGTGGGCCGCGGTGCACGCGCCCGCGGGCGGCCGGTGGCCGGACGGCGCGGAGCCGGACCTGGTGATTGCCGACGTTCCTCCCGATGATGCGGTCGCAATGGAGCGTGCCCTTGCGCTTGCGGCCCGCCTGCGCGACGGCCCGGTGCCGGTGGCGGTCCTCGGCGACGGTCTGCCCCAGCGGCAGCGCGTTGCCCTGTACCGTGCGGGGGTCCTCGCAATTCTTTCGGCCGATGAAGACGGCGAGGAACTTGCCGCGCGGCTGGCCAGCCTCGCCGGGGCAAAGTGGGCCGCAACGGGGGCCTTGAGGCGACTTCGGGACCACACGCGGCACCTGGACGAGCAGTTGCGCCTCGCGCAGCGGCTCCAGCGCGACTTCCTGCCCAAGCGCATGCCCGACGTGACCGGGGCGCGGTTTGCCGCGCGCCTGGAACCGGCCGCATGGGTCGCCGGAGATTTCTACGACATCTTCCGCCTCGACGAGCAGCACGTGGGCTTCTACGTGGCCGACGCGGTGGGGCACGGAATACCGGCGGCGCTCCTGACGGTCTTCGTCAAGAAGAGCCTACAGACGAAACGCATCGAAGGTAAACGATACCGCCTCATTCCGCCGGAGGAGGCGCTCAGGCTCCTCAACACCGACCTCCTGTCGGCCGAACTCCAGGAGACCCCCTTCATCACGATGATCTATGGCATCTACAACGAGGTGACCTGCCAGTGCGCCTACGCCCGCGCCGGGCACCCGAAGCCGCTGCTCCTGGGTCCCGGCGGCACGCTGGAGACGCTCGACGGAGACGGGCCGCTCCTGGGCATCTTCCCGAACGCGACGTTCGAGCCTTGCCGCAGGCGACTGGAGACCGGCCAACGACTGCTCCTCTACACCGACGGGGCCGAGCGAGTGGAAGCCGGACGCCAGGCCGACCCGGATCAACTGATGGCGGTCATCCGGGCCTCAGCGCTCCTGCCGGCCGAGGCCCTGCTGGATTCAATCCTCGACGCAGTCCGCACCGCCACGCGCGGAGACCACCTGGCGGACGACGTGACGCTGGTGGCGCTCGAACTCGACGCGGCGGTCGGCTAAGCGATCGCCGGCATCCTATTGCCATCCTCGCCGGGCGAGTGCATAATCACGCTGTAAAATGCGCCCCACGCTGTTCCGCGCCGCACAGACGGGCAGGCTGAGAGACTGCCTCGAAGGCTATCGAGGAGTTCACGAGATGGATACGCCGCGTATTCCCATTCAGATGGACCGGATCAGGGACTTCTGCCGCAAGTGGAAAGTCGAGGAGTTCTCGCTGTTCGGTTCCGTGCTGCGCGACGATTTCGGCCCCGATAGCGACGTGGACGTGCTTGTGCTGCTGGCCGACGACGCCCCATGGGACCTCTTCGACTGGGTGGACATGATCGAGGAACTCAAAGCCATGTTCGGGCGTCCGGTGGACCTGGTCGAGAAGACGGCCATCACAAACCCCTTCCGCCGCAGCCACATCCTCCGCAATCGAAAGGTGATCTATGCGGCCTGACGACCTCGACGCCGGCCGGCTGTGGGACATGCTCTCCTACGCGCGCGAGATCGTAGGCACCCTGCGGGGGAAGAACTTCGACGACTACCTCCGCGATAAAAACCTGCGTCTGGCCACGGAGCGACGCATCGAGATCATCGGCGAGGCGGCCCGCCACGTGTCGGCGCCATTTCAGGCCGCGCATCCCGACATCCCGTGGCCGAAGGTAGTCGCCATGCGCCACATCTTGGCCCACGAGTACGGCGAGGTGAAGCAGGAGATCGTGTTCCGTATCGCCACGGTCCATATCCCCGACCTGATCGGGCGGCTGGAACTCCTCGTGCCGACACCGCCTCCTGAAACCGGAACCTGAGGCAGTTCGGCACCCGGTGTATGCCCGCCTGCGTGTCTTGCGTTGGGCGCTACTTCAAGTCAAGCCGGTAGATGTGCACCGCCAGCGGGGCGAAGGTGTCGGCGAAGCCGCCGGCATCGGTCGAGAGCGTGCGGCCCTCGTCGATGACCTCGACCTTGCGGCCGGCGGGGAGGCCTTCCATGCGGACGGTCGCGCGGGCCTCCTTTGCGCGTTCATCGTAGTTGACGGCAAAGACGTAGAAGCGCCCGCCCTCGGACCTCGCGAGGGCATCGAGTTTCACGCCGCCGCCGTCGATCGTCACGGGCCGGGGCGGGCCGTCGGGGCTGAGGATCGCGCCGGAGAGGCGCGTTATCTGGTCGTTCACCTCGCGCAGGGCCTTCCGGTTTTCCTCGGGCACGCCGAACTGCTTATATGCTGGTTTCCAGATGTGTGTGAAGTAACCGATGGCGGTGGCCCCGCGGGTGATCGACATCCAGACCTCGGCCCGGATGTGGGCGGGCGTCACGTCCTTCTGGTTCTCAAGCGCCCCCGTCCACTGGCCGCCCTTTGAGGTCTCGATCCAGGCATAGACGGGCCGGGGCGCCGCCATCTTGACCAGCCGGTCGGTCGCCTCCTGCACAAGGTGGAGCCACTCCGGCTTGTTCCAGCCGTAGATCGGATAGATGTCGTAGCCGACCACGTCGGTCGCCTTGACGTAGGCCGGGTACAGGCTGGTGCGCTCCGCCTCGGACCACTTGCGGAAGTGCGGATGGAAGTGGCCGGTGAGCGTCATGAAGACCGGCCGCGTGGGGTCGGCGGCCTTGATCGA
>CAYGWP010000499.1:0-12658 GCA_964353455.1 uncultured Anaerolineales bacterium | reverse complement strand
TCGAGCAACTGATGAAAGACTTTAGCGCCGCCTATCTCTCCCACGTCAACCCTTACACGGGCAAGGCGTACAAGGACGATCCGACCGTAATCGGCCTGCTCATCACGAACGAGAACGACCTCACGCATCACTTCGGCAACCTGTTTCTGGGCGACAAGAACAACCCGTTCCACCGCAAACTGTTCCTGGAGAGCCTCAAGGCCTTCTGTGCTGCAACCGGCCTCCCGCCCGCCGAGACCGAGCGCACGTGGCTTCCGGGCGCCAGCAAGATATTCCTCAACAACGCCGAGCACGCCTTCAACGCGAGCATGCTGGCGGGACTGAGGACCCTTGGCGTCCGCGTGCCCGTAGCCACCACGAATTACTGGGGCAATGACGGGCTTCACAGCCTGCCCGCGCTGACAGACGGCGGAATCATCGACACTCATTCATATGGCAACGCGGAGGCCCTCTCGGTCAACCCGCGATACCAGGCCAACTACATCGCGTGGATCGCCGCCGGGCAGGTCGCCGGGTTCCCGCTCGCCTCGACCGAGTGGAACGTGCCGTACCCCACGCCCGACCGCTTCACCGCGCCGCTGTACGTCCTTGCGGCGGCGTCGCTCCAGGGCTGGGATGAGATGATGATATATAACTATTCGCAAGAGAAGTTCGCCGGGCCGCCGTCGCGGCCGAGCACGTGGAGCACGTACTCCGACCCCGGCCTGACGGCGCTCATGCCAGCCGTGGCGGTGGCGTTCCGCGAGGGGCACATCTCGCAGGCCCGCCAGACGTATTGCCTGCAACTCGACCGCAAATCGCTCTACTACGATGGCCTCTCGCCGCAGAACGCCGCCGCCATCCGCACCCTGGCCGAGCAGAGCCGACTCGTCATCGGCCTGCCCGACATCAAGGAACTCGACTGGGACCGCCAGTCCGCCGTCCCCGCCGGCGCGAAGATCGTCACCGACCCGAACCAGGATTTCATCCCGCCGGGCCAGAACTTCGTCGAGTCCGACACCGGTGAAATCAAACGCGACTGGGCCAAGGGCATCCTCACCATCAACACGCCGCGCACCCAGGCGGCCTGCGGCTGGATAGGCGGCGAGACGCTCTCGCTCGCCGACGCCACGCTCCGCATCACCACCGCGAAGGCCGCGGTTGTGCTGACGAGCCTCGACGGAAAGCCGCTGGCCGAGTCGCGCCGGGTCCTGCTGACAACCGTCGCGCGGGTCGTCCCGAGCGCCGGCGGCAAGATGCCCCTGCTCTCGGAACCCGTCGCGGGGACGCTCACTCTCAGGTCGCGCATCGCTGGCCTGAAACTCGTCCCCGTCGGCCCGGACGGCGCGGAACTCGATGCCGTCGCCATCCCCGCACAGTCCGGCGCATACGCCATCGCCCTTCCCGCCGGAAAGGGGACACATTGGTTCCTCCTCGTGCCGGACAAGTAATCAGCATGCACCGCGCCGGGTGGCACAACGGGTGCGCGGTGGGTCTCCCGACCCGCCGCGCCGGGCGAGCGCCCACTCCCCGCTCGCGCGGCGGGTCAGGATACCCGCCGCGCAGATTCCGAGTGATGAGCGCCGCCGTGGTGTTGATCGCTTTCGCCGCAACTGCCGCGGCCGAGTTCCAGGTTCCGCTGACCGTGACGGAATCCGCCGGCGTCGCCCGGAAGGCCGAGCCGGTATCCGGCGGTGTACCCCTGCCCCGGGGCATGTTCCGCCGCGACCAGGCGTTCGCACTCTTCGCCGCCGACGGTAAAGAGGTCCCCTGCCAGGTCAGCCCTCTGGTGGTTGAGACGGATGGGACCCTCCGCTGGGTCCTCCTCGACTTTCAGGCCGATGTGCCCGCCGGGGCGACCAACGCCTACACGCTTCGTGCCGCGCGCCCGTCCGCCAGACCTGCCCGGCCGCTCCAGGTCGCCGACGCCGCCGACGGCATCACCGTCGATACCGGCGCAATGAAGTTCACCGTCGCGCGCGGCAAACCGTTCGGACTCTTCGACTCCGTCCTCGCCGGCGGGAAGCCCGTCGTCACCGGCGGCGCGGCCACGTACGTCCAGATGCAGGGCCGCAAGGCGTGGAACGACCCCGCCGAGTGGACGCCCCGGCAGTTCGTCGCCGGTCCGCCCGAAACGCTACGGGCGTGGTACGCCGGCCCGATGCGTGTCACAGTCGAGGCCGCCGGCCATTTCACCGACGACCCGCTCAAGGCCGGCTACCGCTGCTGGATCACCGCATGGGCCGGCGCCGCCCGCGCACTGGTCAAGTACAGCCTCACGAACTCCAACCCGGACCAGTACACGGCGATCCTGGTGGGCAGGTCGGCGCTGGAACTGTGCCTGGAACCCGGCCCGCCCGGGCCCGCCGTGGCCGCCGTCACCGGGAAACAGACGCCCGGCTGGGTCGCCACGCCCAATGGAACCGTTTTCGCCTGCGACACCCTTTTATCGACGAGTTACGCGCGGCTGATAACGGCCGGCCACAGCAGCCTCTCGCTCCGGGGGATCGTCGAACCGTTCGGCAGCGCGACCGACGCCCGCGGTCGGCCCGCCGCCGGGGCACAGTCGCCGAACGGGTTCTGGCTCTTCGACTGTTCCCATTACACATCGGAATATCTCCTAGACTTTAGCGCCACCGGCGACTCGGCCGCCATGGACGCCCTCGCCAAGTCGGCCCGCAACCGCCTCTGGGCCCTCGCCCCGGCGGAGCACTACGGCCAAACCGAATCGCTTGCCGCAGGCCGGTTCGGGTCGCTGACCGACGAGCGGGCCTGTTACGACCAGTGGGGATGGACCTATCAGGCCAAGCAGGTCCCAAGCGCCGCGCGGCCTGAGCCCGGCGCGTTCGTCGCATGGGAAGACAACCATTATGAGAGCGAGGCCGACAGCGTCCAGGGGCTGCTCCTGATGTACCTCCGGACCGGGCAGCGCGGCTGGTTCGACCAGGCCGAGGCCTGGGCCCGCTATCACATGGACCTCCAGGCGTGGCGGACCGACGGCTGGCGGTGGAAGGACGGCGCGATCTGGTTTCCGCAGGGCGGGCCGCTCGGAAACCGCCCCGTCCGCGCAAAGTGGAACTTCGCCTGGGGACCCGACTGGGGCGAACGTAAGGGCAACCGCGACTGCGCCGACCTCTGGCGAACCGGCATCGCAAAGGGCTGTTACTGCCACTTCTACGGCTCGGGCCTGGCTGACTGGTTCTGCCTTACCGGCGACCGCGACGCACTCGATGCCGCCATCGACAACGTGGAAACCAAGAACGATGAGTTCCGCCGCAGCAAGGCCTACGTCCCCGGCCGCACCCCGGTCGGTGAAATTCGCGGTTTCGGCCGCGGATTCGAGGTCCTCATGCGGGTCCTGATGGCCGACCCGGGAAACCAGTATATGGCCGACCTTGCCCACCTTGCCGCCCGGACACTCTGGCAAAGCCCGCTGCTCGACGAGCGCGGGTTCCACGCCGCGGCCGGAGGAATCCCCTCCAAGGAACTCTCGCCGAGCGTCCTCAAGTATATGGAGGCACAAGGCATCACGTTCACGCGCGCCGGCGACCACGTCGAGGCGCTGAGGAAGGGCGACCGCACCTGGCCCGTTCGCGCGTTCGGCGGAACATGGCAACATGTTTATATCCAGAATGGGGCCGAACTCTATGCTCACCACTTCGGCGATGAGGACATGCAGGATTTCACCGTCGCCTTCGCCGAGATGAGCGCCCGCTGCATGCTCAGCCCCAAGTGCCACCAGACGTGGTATTACACCTACTTCGACGTCCCCGACATCGGCATGGTTTTCGACCCGTGGGCCTTCGACCACACTGCCACGACCGACGGGCTGGGCTGCGTACACTCCGGCTGGTACACGCGGTTCTATCCGGACGCCTGCGCGAAGGGGTACTCGCTGACGGGCGAGAGGCGGCTGCTTGAGCGCGCGAGGGACTTCTGGGCGTACGGCTCAAAGCGAGAGTACCAGACGAAGCAGCCGAGCGCGGGGCCGAATCAGGTCGGCATCTTCGCCAGCCACAAGCCCCCCAAGGACGACCAGGTGCTCTCTGTCTCGCGGCTCCTCTACGAGTTCTCGCACCCGCGGAAGGACAACCGCCCCCCTGCGGCAGTCACGGACCTTGCGGTCCGGCTTTTCGGCGACGGCCGGGCCGAGGTTCGCTTCACCGCACCGGCCGATGCCGGCGGCGGGCGCATCGTCCGGTACCAGGTGAAGGTCTCCACGCTCCCTATCATTCCCTATGAGGACTGGGAGTACGCCCGCGACCTCGGGGCCAAGCGCAACTGGTGGCGGGCAGACAACTGCGCGGGCGAACCCGCCCCGTCTCCGCCCGGAACGGTAGAGAAGTTCGTGGTCACCGGCGTGCCAGCGGGCCAGACGCTCCACTTTGCAGTCCGAAGTTTCGACGATTCCGGGAACCGCTCGGCCATTTCGAATCTTGCCCGGCCGTAGTTTCCACACCACCCCGGGCTGCCTGAAAACCACCGTCTTTCGGCACCTGTTTCGGCACATCCCTGCGGGAAAGTCCCTGCCTGGTGGTGCGCAATCTGCACGCCACCACGATTCTAACCTCTTGTAATTACGCGACTTACGACAGTCGCCCCGCCGCTTTGCATCCATCCTTCTGAACAAACGAGCAGCCCTGTTTGACACGCGCACCAATATGCGTAGTCTTGTAAATAGAGGCAGTCTGGAAAGTCTGGGGGGCCTGTGCCGTGAATTCAGGAGCAGGATTATGATTCAGAAGAATCGTCCTCAGCCGAAGTTTGAAACCCTTGAGCCGCGCCTGTTCCTTAGCGGCGCGCCGGGGTTCTTCGAAGCGCTGATGAGCGGGGCCGTTCTGGACATACGTGGGCATGATGGCCTCGGCGCCGCCGTCGCGAAGAAGGCCGTCACGGGGCCCACCGACGACTACGGCAACTCGATGACCCAGGCCCGCTCGATCCAACTCTCCTCCAGGAACGGCGGCGGGTCGGTCGGAGGCACAATCAACTACGTGGGCGATCTCGACTTCATGGCCTTCATGTGCACGAAGTCCGGCACCATGAGGATCGACGAGGCACGCTCCGGGAAGAGAAACACTCTCTCCGGCGAACTAACGGTTTATAGCGCCAGCGGGACATACGTGACGAGCGACTCCAACGCATCCGACCCCTCAGCCACGGTCAGTTTCGCCGTCACCGCGGGGCAGGTGTATTACCTGAAGGTCGCGGGCCTGGCAAACACGACGGGGGCCTACACGGTCTCCCTATCCATGGTTGCCGCGCCCCCGCCTGCACCGGCGCCCCCGCCCCCAGATCCGGTCCCGCCAGCGCCGCCGAGCGGATACACACCCGGCACTGATGTAACCACGCAGACCGTTTCGGGCGCGGGGGGACTCCAGTTGGTTGTGGTCGGGACAAACGGAAATGACGTCATCACCCTCTCGCAGATTTCCGGCGCCATGACGGTTACCACGTCGCTCTGGTCCCGCGATGTGGGCGGGACGTTCTCGTCGGTCGTCATATACGGCTTCGCGGGCGATGACACCATCCGCACCACGAACACAGTCACCTGCTCCGTCCAGGTTTACGGCGGCGACGGCAACGACAGCATTTTCGATGCGGGGACGGCCTCGGCAACGATCTGGGCCGGCGCGGGAGACGACCTCCTCGTGACCGTTGGCGGCGGCAAGGACACCCTTTACGGCGAGGCCGGCGCCGACAGTTTCTGGACCGACATGGCCGACGTGCTGGCCGACACGTCGGCCGCCGAGACGGCCGCAGGCGCCGTCCACCGCATCAGCGCGTTCTACCAGCCGGCCGGCTCGTCGGTCCCGCTGGAGATCGCGGGGCAGAACCTCGTGGACCCGGCTTCAACCTACATATACAGGAACTTTTCCACGCGGCCGCTCTTCGCCGACACGCCGGAGTACAACGACATCGACCAGGGATACTTGGGCGACTGCTACTTCCTGGCGGCGCTCGGGTCGCTGGCCGACCAGGATCCCGGCGTCATCAAGCAGATGATCGCCCCGCTGGGGGATGGAACGTACGCCGTCCGGTTCTACCGCGGCTCAAGCGCGGTGTACCTGAGGGTCGATGCCGACCTGCCGACTTCCGGCTTATCGCCGATCTTCGCCGGCCTGGGACGCGACAGCGAACTCTGGGCCGCACTGGCCGAGAAGGCCTACGCGTTCTTCCGGTACAACGAGAACTCTTACGCCTCGATCGAGGGCGGATGGATGGGCGACGTGTACGAGGCCGTGACGGGCGTCGGGTCGCCCGACGTCTGGACGAGCGGTATGTCGAGCGCATCCATAGCCACGACCATCTCGACCTATCTGGACGCAGGGCACGCCATGACGCTGGGCACGTGGTCGGATGCGCGGGGGCCGTTCGTCGGCAACCACGCGTACATGATAAAGTCTATCGAGACCGCGGGCAGCACGACGTATGTTACTGTCTATAATCCTTGGGGCGTGGACGGGGTTTCTTGGGATACCAACTCAGGCGACGGGCTCGTCCGCATGACGATGGACCAGTTCAAGGCCGGCGTCTTCGGAATGTCGGTGGCGATGGTGTAATCAGCAGCGACATCGCTGCTTCGCGTTTTTGCGCGGCGGTTCTCCCGAACCGCCGCGCAATTCATCAATCCATCGACGTCGTGTTAGCGCGCGGGCGGGCCGTAAATCTCGACCTCGCGGAGCATGAGTTTGCCTTCCATGTTCGATCCGCACGCCTTGCGCGCGGCGTCATCTGCATAGAAGCCGAACGTCGTCCGATACACCACCAGCCGCAGCCGGTCCGTCGTCACCGGCGGGAACTCAGCCACAGAAAGGTTCGGGTCCTGCTCCCAACTCATCGCCTTGCACAGCGGCGTCTGCACCGCGTCGCCCTCGGGCAGCGGCGCGCGGACCTTGCAGGCGGTCAGCCAGCCCTTCCCGTCGTGGCACTCCACATCGTAGTCCAGCAGGGCGCAGAACTGGTTGTCGGGCCCGACGCTGAAGACGATGATGCGGCCGACCGCCCGCGGTCGGGGGAGCGTGACCTGGAGGGTCTGCGGCAGGGTCAGGAGATCGCCCTGCCAGATCATCTTGCCATCGGTTCCGCCGTCGGGGTTGCCGGCGTGGATCGTCTGGAAGATGCCGTCATTCAGGATGGCCATGTCGGAGGCGCTGCTGCCGGAGTAGGTAAACTCGGCGCCGGCGGCAAGGTTGGGGCCGAAGTCAATCCGCGGCGGCGCGACCTCCTGCCCCTTCGCAAGGCGCAGGTACGTGGGGACAGCCGAGACGGGGAGCGTCGCGCGACCGGCCTTGACGGCGACCTGTTGCGAGTTGCCCCAGGCATCGACCGTTTCGAGCGTATCGCCGCCGGCGACGGCGAGTTCAACGGGCATCTCGGGCGCTCCGAGGTTTCGGAGGATGACGGTTGAGCCGTCGTCGCCCTTGTAATGGAGACCCATAAATATCTTGTGTCCCGTGGGGCCGAAGTCAAGGACGGCGGCGAGGCTGCGGCCGTCGATCATCGCCTGGCGGGTCCGCGCAGCAAGGGCCCCCGGGTGCGGGCCGGCGCTCGACCAGAGGTACGACGGCACGGCCGAGTATCCGCCCTCGTTCAGGTAGTAGTGGAGGTTGTGCTCGGCCGGGATGCCGAGCGAGGCCAGGAGGTCTTCGTGGAGCGTGATGCGGACGGCCTGGCAGACGCCGAGAAAAGCGCGGCCGCGGATGCCGGTGATCGCCCGCTCGGTCTGCCAGACGGCCTTGGCGGCGTCGCAGTGGGCGGCCATCAGTTTGCGGAGTTCGCCCAGTTTCCACGCCCAGTGGACGGGGTCGATGCTCTCGTGACCCTCGTAGTCGTGGATGGAGAGGATGTCAAAGCATCCTTGCCCGCCACTCTTATAGAACTCTTCATGCCACGGCAACTGGACGCCGCAGACCGTGGGCGCGAGGACCTGCGCGGCCGGGTCCAGCCCCTTGATGATCGGGTAGAGTTGCCTGAGGACGGCCGCGTACTCGGGTGGCTTGAAGGCGAAGTTCGGCTCGTTCATGATCTCCCAGTACCGGACGCGGCCCTTGAAGCGCGTGACGACCTCTCGCACGAACTCCGGCGTGCAGTGCTTGGCGTCCTGGAACTGGGCGATGAGCGTGCAGCCGTACTTGGCGGCGGCCGCCACGGTGGCCTCGCACTTATCGAGATTCTTAGGGTCGGGGTGGATTCGCATGAGCCTCAGGCCCGCGAATGCCTGCCGCGGCGCATCTTCCCAGCCGCCGGGCGATTCGCCCTCGGCCAGAACGGGCATGCCGGGGAACTTGGGCGTCACGCCCACGTGGGCCGCAAGGCCGGCCAGGCGCTCGCCGCCGGAGGAGACCTCGAACTGGAGCGAGTACCAGCCCCAGCGCGGCGGGGTGAACGAGACGGCCTGGCGCGACTCCTCTCCGTTTGTGAGCCGCAGCGCGAACGAGCCCCTGCCGGCCTCGTGATTGTACGCATCTACGGCCCGCCATGTGACCGACAGGTCCGCAATCTGCCGCGTGCCTGCCTTGACGATGAAGTCGGCCGCAACCGGCGCGAGTTCGTACGCCACGTTGTACGGCAGTTTCACCTCGACCGCCAGGTTGAGGCCCAGGATTCGCGTCGAGGAGACTGCAACCTGCTTCGAGGCGGGGTCGATGAAGTCGGCCACGGTCCTGAGGACGCACGGCCTGTAGTGTCCCCGCTCCTTCCCATCATTCTTGCCGACCGTGCCGATCCACAGCCGGTCATCCGGCCCGATAGCAAACGGCGTGTAGCCGCTGTGGATGCCCCACGGGTCGGCCCACGAGAACTGGCCCTTGCGGCGGGCCACCGTCTTCAGGTCCGGGTCGAACCGCGTGATTAAGCCGGGATTGCCCCAGGTCATGGCGTAGATGTTACCCTTGGAGTCGAGGGTGACGGTGTGGAGGAGTTCGCTGCCGTCCTCGAGGCGGAGTTTCGTCCCGCCGCCGATGACGGATAGAAGTTTACCAGACACCTCATACTTATATATCTGATTAACATCCGCGACGGCGTACAGGTTGCCGGCCGCATCGGCGGCAAGGTCCGCGATGCGCACAAGCGGCCGCGAGAGGGCGAGCGTTTTCATCCCTCCGTCGGCCTGGATGATGCGGGCCTCGGCCGCGGGCTCGTCCTGGCGCTTGCCGGGCCGGCCGATGACAACCACTTCCTCTTTGCCCGCCACCTTCCGCACCGCGACGGCGTACGCGCCGGGGACGGCGTAGTCCTTCATAGGCGCGCCGTCCGGGCCGAACTGGCGGACGAGGTTCGCCCGGGGGAACGTGACGAGCGAGCGGCCGCGGCCATCGACGGCCAGTCGCGCGGGTTCGCCCGCCTCGCCGGCAAGTTTCTCGTCCTTGATGGAAAACTGCGACAGGAACTTGCCGGAAGAGTCGAACTTCTGGATCAGGAAGTTGCCCACCAGTGCCTTCAGGGTCTTGTCGAACTTTGCGCCGTCGAGGACATATAGATATCCGTCGCGGTCGAAGGCGATGTCGGCCAGTTCGCCGAACTTGCCGCGCCCGTCGCCGGGGCCGCCGATCTCGATGTCGGTCCCCTCGCCCTTGCCGGCGGCAAAGAGCGGCGCCGCAGGAAGCGCGACGGCGAGGACCAGCAGCAGGGCACGCACAGAGCGCCACATGGGATGGCCCTTACTTGATGGTGATGACCGTGCGGCCGGTTATATCGACGGTCATGTCGGCCCATGCCTGGCCGCCGGCCTCATTGACCTTCACGGCGACGGGCGTTTCCGTGTCGCCCGTGCGCATCTTCGCGGTCACCGGCCCCGGCTTGGCCAGCGGCACGAGGAGCCGGACGGCGATCTTCGGCTTGGGCGCGGGCTTGTCGTCCGCAGGCAGGAACCGGATGTAGTCGAGTACCGTCTTGCCTGCCGCACGGATGTACAACTGTAGTTCCTGGAGTCCGCCGGTCTTGAGGAGCGTCCGGTAGTTTGCGCGGAAGACGCCGGCCCCCTGCCCTTCGGCCACAGTCGCGAGAACGGTCTTCCCGTCGGTCGTCTTCAGGAGCAGCGCCCACGGCTTTTCGGCCTCCGGGGCCGAGACCTCGATGACCGGCAGCCGGTCGGTATCCAGACCGATAATGGTGTAGAACCCCACATAGCCTTTGTCGGGGTCGGGCACGAGCGTGACCTTGCCGCCCGCGCAGTCGGACTTGCCGAAGAAGGTGACCCATCGGTCTCGCGTGTTGAATTCCGTCGATGGGTTGGCGGTCGGACGCAGGGCCTCCGCCTCGCACGGGTTGACGACGACCGTCACGCTGCTGTCGGAGTGGACGGACGCCGCGCGATAGACGCCCTGTAGCGGCTCATCGCCCGCCGGGACCATCGTTACGTCGAGGCGGCGTCCGTCGCCGCGGGGGGCGAGTTCCAGGTAGTCGGAGAACACGGCATACGCCGGCCTCGGCACTCCGTCTTGATCTATGAGGCCGAAGGGATGGTCGTCGCCGCCGGCGTGGAAGACGGACAGTTTCGCGAGGCCATTTGCCAGGACGCGGGCCATCGCGCGGGAGAGCATGTCGCGCTGGAGTTCGGGCGTGAAGACGGGCGGCGGCTGGAACCACTCGGAGTTCTTCCACACAAAGCCGCTCTCGTTGCAGAAGATTTCCTTGTCGATGCACTCCGACATCAGCAGGCCCTGGATCTGCCCGTACGGGATGTCCCATCCGGGCCCCTTGCCTGCGTACGGGTGGTACCCGATGAGGTCGGATGCGGCCACGGCGCCGGAATCGATCATGGCGCGGACGAAGGCCTCGTTGGTGCCCGCCATGCCGCCGGCGATGATCCTGGCGGTCGGGTCGAGTTTCCGGATGACCCGCGCGACAGTCATAAACAGTTTGATATACTCCTGCTGCGACCCGCGCCAGAACTGCTGGATGTTCGCCTCGTTCCAGATCTCGTAGGCGTCGATGCGGTCGCCGTACTTCCTGACGACCTCCTCGACGATTGCCGCGTACTTTTCCGGGTCGGGCGGAACGGTGTGGGGCCGGCCGGCGGAGTTCCTGTAACGCTCGGGCGATACGGCGGCCCACGCCGGGGTGCCCTCGAAGAGGAGTTGCAGCGGGACGCCGATCGCCAGGTACTTTGCGATGTGCTCGTCGATCTTCGCCCACCGCTGCGGGTCCTCGGGCGGGCCGACGAACTGGCTGCGGATGCCGGCCCGGAGCGGCCCCCACCGCGCCGATATTTCGGCGGGAATCGGGTTCTTCTTGCCGGGGTAACTCCACCCGAACCCCTGGTTAAGGCCGATGATCATCTCCGGCCCGGGCGCGGCGCGCTCTTCAATCTGGATCGCGTCGAAGAAGACGGGCTGCGTGCCGCAGTTGGTGAGGGTAAGCGTGGTCGCCCCCGCGGCCGCGGGCGGCAGGTAGAGGATTCGCGTGAACTCGGCCGCCACGTCCCGCAGGTTCGGGGCATCGTAGTTCCCCGGCCCGCCAGCATTAATATGGTTATATATCTCGTTTAGAA
This sequence comes from uncultured Anaerolineales bacterium, assembly GCA_964353455.1. Classification (GTDB taxonomy): domain Bacteria; phylum Planctomycetota; class Phycisphaerae; order FEN-1346; family FEN-1346; genus CAYGWP01. Next base: position 1,185 of record CAYGWP010000499.1, on the reverse strand, counting down.
CCATCGCATCGCCCAGGCGGACCGTAAGGCCCGCGCCCGTCGCCGAGAAGGCCCCGCGGATCCGCAGGTACTTCGGTCCGGCCCCGAGCGCAGGGACGGCCAGGCGCACCGCGGCCCCCGGGCCGAGCGCCCGCGGGAAGTCCTTATCAGGAGCGCCGGCCGCAAGGTCCAGCGACTTCTTCTCGCCCAGCGGCTCGCCGAACTCCACCGCGGAACCGTTGAACCTCCCCCAGCGGACGACCGGCCGCGCATGTTCCGGCTCGATGCCCGCCCCGGCGGGGCGGGCCGTCAGCGGCGCGGGCGGCGCCATGTCCTCCGGAAGATCGATCTTCATCGACGGGTCGAGTTTCACCTTTCCGTCGCGGAGGTCCTTGGCGAGGCGCGCCAGCGCCGCCACCGTCTTCGCCCCGCCGGGCCATTCGGCCGACGGCTCGCTCGCCGTGAAGATGTCGGAGGCCGAGATGATCGCCATGCGCGACCCGGACCGGGCGATATAGACCTGCGGGGCGGTGTCTTTGCCGTCCGGACGCAGGCTGCCGAGCAGCGGGTAGATCTCCCCGCCGCCCGTCGGGACGAACCAGCGACTGGCGAGTTTGCGGCGGATTTCCGGCGCGTCGGGCAGGTAGCGTTTGAGGAGGGCCATGGGGGTGTGCAGCGTTCCCTGGTCGTGTAGGCCAGGATTGTAGATATACTTAAGTCCGAAATAGCCGTAGATGTCGCTCGACTGCCAGGCGAACGTGGGCGTCTTCGGGGCGTAGGTCCACGAGCCGTCGCTCTCCTTCTCGATGGCGATGAGGAACGGCGACATGCCGGCCAGGGCCACCAGGATGCCCCCATCGTCGGCGAACTTCTGGAGCGACTTCGTCGCGGCCCGCGGAAACGTGTCGCCCCGCATCATGAGGGCGTCGAAGCGCGCGGCCGAGAACTTCGCCGGGTCGTTCAGGTCCCCGGCGGTAGCGCGCGAGACCTCGATGCCGGCGGCCCTGAGCCACTCGGCCGCCTTGTCGTACGCGGCAAGATCAATCTGGAACCGCGATTCCTTCGTCCCCTTCTCCGGATTCCAGACGGCGACGCGGGGCGCCCCCGCTTCGACGGCCATGAGAGCAGGCACGAGCGCCAGCGCGGCCAGCAGGGCCAGAGCCAATCGACAGAGCATGATTCCTCCATATCACACGGCCACGCAAC
>CAYGWP010000498.1:0-7818 GCA_964353455.1 uncultured Anaerolineales bacterium | reverse complement strand
CGGTCTCGGTCTCCTCGGCGAAGGTGGTCTCCAGGACGCCCGCCCGCGCGCCGCCGCTGGCCTTGGCGTAGGCGAGGACCAGTTTCCGGGCGGTGCGTGTGGCATCGCGGCCGACGGCGAAGAGGCACGGAACGCCCGCCCCGCGCAGGTACTCGCTGCGGACCGTGTGGCCGGGGCCTTTCGGCGCCACCATAATCACATCGACGTTCTTCGGCGGCACGATCTGCTTGAAGTGTATATTGAAGCCGTGGCTGAACCCCAGCGCCTGCCCGGCCCGCAGGTTCGGCGCGATCTCCTTCTCATAGACGGTCCGCTGGACCATGTCCTGGAGGAGGATCTGGAGAATGTCGGCCTTGCGTGTCGCCTCGGCCGCCGAGAGGGGCCTAAAGCCGTGCTTTACGGCGAGTTTGTAGTTGGGCGTGCCCTTGAGGTCCGACACAATGACCCGGACGCCGCTGTCGCGCAGGTTCTGGGCCTGGGCGTGGCCCTGGCTGCCGTAGCCGATGATGGCGACGGTCTTGCCGCGGATCGGCTTCATGTCGATATCGCTGTCGTGTAACACCTTTGCCATGACGACCTCCTTGTTAAAGTTATGCCGATGTATCAATCATACAAATGCCAGCGCCGCGCAAGCGCGGCGGCTAACATTGAAACATTACTCACCGCGGGCGATGGCGATCCGCCCCGTGCGGACCACCTCGCGGATGCCGTACGGCTTCATCAGGTCGATGAAGGCCTCGACCTTCTTCTCGGGGCCGGAGATCTCGAGCGTCAGGTGCTTCCCGCCGATATCGACCACCTTGCCGCGAAACACCTCGCAGACCTCGAAGACCTCGCCGCGCTTCTCCGGCCGCACCGCAACCTTGATGAGCATCAGGTCACGCTCGACGAAATCGGAGTCCGAGAAGTCGGTCACCTTGATGACGTCGATGATCTTGCCGAGTTGCTTGCGGACCTGCTCCAGGACCGAATCGTCGCCCTTGACGACAACGGTCATGCGGCTGCGGGTCGGGTCCTCGGTCTCGCCGACCGCCAGTGAATCGATGTTGAACCCCCGCCCCGCGAACAGCCCCGAAATGTGGGCCAGGACGCCGGGCTTGTTCTCCACTATCGCGCTGATTATGTGACGCATGGCGCCGCTCCCATGAATTCAAGGCACCGATTCTATCGCTGCTTCATACCGAGTGCAAGTGACGAGTGCGTACAGCGAGTGCCTGAGTGCCTATGTGCCTGAGTGCCTGAGTAAAGGATCGCCGGAGGCGCATAAGTAAATGCCTTTGCCGTTACTCAGGCACTCAGTCACTCCGTCACTCAGTCACTATCCTTTACGCCATGCCGCCGATCATGCGGTCGATCGCCTCGCCCGCGGGCACCATCGGAAACACGTTCTCCTCGCGATCAATCATGAAGTCGAGGATCCACACGTGCGGGTCGGCGAAGGCCTTCTCCAGGGCCGGCCGCACATCCTCCGTCTTGCTGATCCGCATCCCCTTCGCCCCATACGCCTCGGCCAGGCGGACGAAGTCGGGGTTCCCATCGAGGGTTGACCCGCTGTAGCGGCGCTTGTAGAACAGTTCCTGCCACTGGCGGACCATCCCCAGGTACCCGTTATTCATGATGCAGATCTTGACGGGCAGTTTGTTATGGACGGCCGTGGCGAGTTCCTGGATGTTCATCTGGATGGAGCCGTCGCCGGCGATATCGACCACCAGCGCATCCGGCCGGCCGACCTGCGCCCCGATGGCCGCCGGAAAACCGTACCCCATCGTTCCGAGGCCGCCCGATGAGATGAAATGCCGCGGATAGCGGTGCGTGTACCACTGGGCCGACCACATCTGGTTCTGGCCGACCTCGGTGCAGATGACCGCCTTGCCGCCCGACGCTTCGCAGACCTGCTGGATGATGTACTGCGGCTTCAGGCCGTCAGGCTTGTACACGAGCGGGTGCTTGGCCTTCCAATCGGCGATCTGCTTGAGCCAGGGGCCGTGGTCGCGCGGCTCGCAGAACTCAAGCAACCCTTCGAGGATGTCTTTGGCGTCGCCGACCACCGGGATATCGACGCGGATGTTCTTCGAGATGCTCGACGGGTCGATATCAACGTGGATGATCTTGGCGTGCGGGGCGAACTTCTTGATGTCGCCCGTTATGCGGTCGTCGAAGCGGGCGCCCACGGCGATCAGCAGGTCCGACTCCTGGACCGCGTAGTTGGCGAAAGCCGTCCCGTGCATCCCCAGCATCTTAAGGGCCAGCGGATGGTCTTCCGGAAACGCCCCAAGTCCCAATAGCGTCGTCGTGACGGGGATGCCGGCCTTCATGGCCAGTTGGCGCAGCGTGTCCGAGGCGCCGGAGATGATGACCCCGCCGCCGACGTACAGCAGCGGCCGCTCGGCCGCGTTAATCGCATCCGCCGCACGCTTGACCTGGCGCCGGTTCCCCTTATAGACGGGCCTGTAGCCAGGCAGGTCAACCTTCTCGGGAACAGGAGCATCGGTCTTGGCGGTGGCCACATCCACCGGAATATCGACCAGCACCGGCCCGGGCCGGCCGGTCCGCGCGATGTGGAACGCCGCACGCAGGCACTCGGCCAGTTTCGTCACGTCCTTCACCAGGTAGTTGTGCTTGGTGATAGGGCGCGTGATGCCCGTGATGTCGGCCTCCTGGAAGGCATCATTCCCGATAAGGAACGTCTTGACCTGTCCAGTGATGGCAACGACCGGGACGGAATCGAAATTGGCGGTAGCCAGGGCGGTTACAAGGTTCGTCGCACCGGGGCCGGACGTGGCCAGGCACACGCCGACCTTGCCGGTGGCGCGGGCGTACCCGTCTGCGGCATGGCCGGCGCCTTGCTCGTGCCGCGTGAGGATGAAGCGCGGCTGGTTGGTGTCGCCGAACGCATCCATGATCGGCAGGACAACCCCGCCGGGGATCCCGAAGACGACCTCGACGCCTTCGGCCTTCAGGACTTCAATGAGGATTTGCGCGCCGTTGCGCTCAGACATGGGACGGCTCCTTCAATCTGTGGACCGCCGCCGGTGTGACGGTGGCCCGGACTTCACAGGCCGGGGCCCTGCCCCGGCCCGACGGCCGCGAAGCCGGCAAGGCTCCGCGCCCCGGCTCGCCCCGCCCTCCGTCCTGGCGGGGCAAGCCCGGCAACCGCCCTCCACAGGCGATTGCCGCACAACTATCGGCCGCCCTTCAGGCAAACCTTTAGGGAAGACCTCGCCCCGCCGTCGGCGGAGCGAACCTTACCGAGGAAATATACCATGGCAGGCCCTGGAAGTCCACAGAATCTCACGATGGAAGTATGTCCCGTGGGGGCGGGGTCAGGCGCCTTTTCTGCCGGCCAGGAAACGTCATGAGGTCGTGGGCACGGGACTGGAGGTCGCCGAAACGCCGGCCGCGGGGCATTGCAGCGCGTCTCCGCGGAGGATTCGGCGCCGCACAGATTGCCCATTGTCACGCCCAGAGTTTGCCCGCCCTCTTCCCTGGCGGGCGTGGCGTGACGATTAGCATGTCGGCCAAGTCGTTCAAGGCCGCGGCTGCTGTGCGCCCCCGCCATGAAATCCTGATGCGAAAGAACGTCGGTCGGCTACATGCCAATAGCCGGAACAACGAGTGCCAGATACACAGCCAGCAATAAGACTGCCGCAACCTTGCCGGCAACTCTTTTGTCAAGGAAAAGGACGACAGCGGACGAAACGACACCAATTGTGAACAGCGCTACTGCGAGGATCAAGGAGGGCAACTCACTCATACCCATAACCCTGCCGTTGCCGTCAACCAGGATCGCGGCTACGAGGGCGCACCCGAACATGACCGCATTAACGGCCCATGCTAATCGTAATACGCGTGGATAAGGTGACATTCTGCTTTCTCCCGTCCTTGCGCGGCCGGCCGCGGGGGTGGAGGGATGATTCCAGGCCCAACCGCACGGCCGTTCGCTTCACCCAGGCGGCCCCGCCCCACGGCCTCCGCGTTGGATGCACCGACGCAGCGCATCCTCCTAGATCGCGCCCTGCGGCTCGTTCACCCATTCCGCCCAGCGACGCTCGTGCACTTCGAGGCATGCGCCCAGTCCTACCCCACCGACACCAAAAAGCCACAAAAAGTAGAATGTCCCCTTTTTCCCTTTTTCCTGCGTGCGGAGCACGCACCCTGCATGCTACGCCTTCGGCGCCGCGCGGTCGAAGACCTTCTTGCCACCCACGTAGGTGGACATCACTTCCAGCCTGGCCAGGTCGGCGGCGGCGTTGATCTTCCGAAGGTCCATGTTCCAGATGACGAAGTCGGCCAGTTTGCCCGGTTCCAGGCTGCCCAAGTCCCCCTCGTCGAAGGACGCCCATGCGCCGCCGAGGGTGTGGACCTTCAGGGCTTCCATGAACGAGATGGCCTCCGAGTCATCCAGCCGCCGGCCGGTCTCGGTCTTGCGGTCCATGGCGCAGCGCAGGCTGTCGAGCGGCCGATGGGATGGAAAGGCCGGCACATCCGCGCCGAAGGCCAGCGGAACGCCCTGCGAGAGGAAACTCCGAAGCGGCGACATCGTTTCCACGAGCCTTCGGCCATCGCGGTCGCCGCCCATCTTGGCCAGGAAATCCTCGGCCTGCACGTCCAGGATGGCCGGCTGCGGGCAGACGGGGACGCCCATGCCGGCCGCCCGCTTGATGGAGTCCATCTTGCGAAACGGGAAATGCTCGATGCGGTGCCGCCGCTCGCGCACCGCCCGGTCGCCGCCGGCCGCCTTCGACAACGCCTCCAGGGTCCAATCGACGCCTTTGTCTCCCACGGCGTGGACATCGACCTGGAGACCCGCGTTATGAATGGCCGCGATGATGGCTTCCAGTTGCCCCTGCGGGTGCATGGGAACGGTCATCTGCTCGTGGTGTCCGAAATCATTGTACATCAGGGGATACCCATCGACCGCCAGTTTGACGCCCTGGAACCGCACCAGCGGGCCGCGATAGCGCCGCATCTGCTCCACCAGGCGCTGGGCGTGTTTCAGGTTCCACACGTAGGGGTAAACGCGGATGCGCAGGGGCAGTTCGCCGCTTCGCTCCATGCGAACATAAGTCGCTGCGTACTCCGGGTGGATGAAGTTGTCGTGGACGCACGTCACGCCCTGTTCGGCGAATTGCCGGACGGCCCACTCGGCGCAGCGCCTCTGCTCCTCGTCGGTCAAAAGGGGCTTGTACACCGAATAGATCGCCGGGTAGTGGATGAGCACGCCGTCGGGAAGCCCCGACCGTTTGTCCTGCAGGTACTTGCCGCCGTACGGGTCCTCCACGTCGGCCCGAAGGAGGTCGGCCGTCTTCAAGGCGAGCGTGTTGGCGATGCCGAACTGGCCGCTCCAGTTGATGAGCAGCAGGGGATGATTGGGCACCGCGGCATCGAGTTCCTCGCGCCTGGGATACCGCCCCTCCTTGAAGTCCTTGAATCCGCGGCCGATGATCCACTCGCCGGGAGGCTTCTCCCGCGCCGCCTCGGCCAGCGCCTTCCGGAGCGAGGGGAAGTCGGTGACCTTGGGCGGCCGCAGCAGAACGTACATGAGTTGCATCTGCCCGAACCCGATGAGGTGACTGTGGGCGTCGATCAGGCCCGGGCTCACCCCGCGGCCCTTCAGGTCAACGACCTGGGTCTCCTTCCCGATCAAGGCGGCAACGGCCGACGGGGCGCCGACAGCCAGGACCTTTCCTCCCCGGATCGCCATGGCCGAGGCATCGGGCGTCTTCTGGCCCATGGTCACAATGGCGCCGCCGGTGAAAACCATCTCGGCCGACTCGCCCCCGGCGGCCAGGACCTTCGGACCGCCGCCCAGCAGCGTGCCGGCCGCTGCCGCGCACGATGATTTCAGGAATGCCCTTCGGCTGGTTTTCACCGGCGCCTCCTTTCGTCGCTGGCCCGCGCAGCCGCTGGTGATCGCGCGGGGGAAAAGGGGGGAAAAGGGGCCCTCCCCTTTCCTCCCGGACGCGGAACGTCTGCTTTCCGCGGCAGCGCATCCGCTACAGGACGCCTTCGCCAAACCTGTGAGGCCCGCCGCCGACCTCCTCCTCGGGCGCAGCATGGCCGACCTCGGGCGGCCCGGCGCCGTGCGCCACCTCGCCTTCGTGATGGCCTTCCGGATCCGGCGGCTGGGCGACAACACTGTCCGCCTCATCGCCACGGCCCGCCCGGCGCAGTTCCTCGCGGTACGCCTGGAGGATCACGTCCTGAAGCCGCGCGCGGCACTCGGAGTTGATCGGGTGCGCGATGTCGGCATGGAGTTTGCCCTGAACGTCCTCGTCCGAAATGCGCTTCTCCGGCAGCCGCGCGCCGCAGTCATTGCAGTACTTGGCACGGAGGTGGTTCTTGCTGTTGCATTTCGGGCAGTGGTCGGTCAGTTTCCGCGAAGGCATGGCTACGAACAGGCCGTTGGTGCCTTCGATGATCTTCAGGTCCCTGACGACGAATTCGCCGTCGAGCGTCATCGTGCAGAAGGCCTTGAGTCGGTCGCCGGCCTGGGGCGACAATTTAACGCTGACGTTGGTCACTTTCATGGTGTGTCCTCCTTGGATCTCTCCTGCTGGAGAATGCGTGCGACGGCCGCACGGGCGCCGCCGGCGCGGGCGGCTTCCGCCAGGCGCCGGGCTTCCGCCTCGGTGTCCGCGAGCGCAAAGTAAGCCGAACCGCTCCCGGTCATACCGACGGCCGGAGCGCCGGCCCTCTCGAAAATCGCCCGCAGGTCCGGCCCATCCGTCCGGACGCTCCGGGCAGCCGGCTCAAGATCGTTTACCAGACACGGCCCGGCCGCACGGACCGGACCGTCCAGATGCTTCAGAATCTCGGTTGCAGCAGGCCGACGCGCCGCCGCCGGGGCCATGCGGTCGTAGGCGGCATAGACATCGGCCGTCGGATTGGCGTGGTCCGGCCAGGCGAGCGCCAGCAACCAGCCGCACCTGGCCGCGACCGACTCGATCCGCTCTCCTCGGCCGCGGATCACCGCGGTCGTCGGCCCGAAAAAGAGCGGCACGTCGCTCCCCAGTCGCGCCCCGAGAGAGGCAAGTTCAGCGGCGCTTCGCCCGGTTCTCCAGAGCACGTTAAGACCGGCCAGGGCTGCGGCGGCATCGCTGGACCCGCCGCCGAAACCACGACCGGCCGGAATGTTCTTCTTCAGGCGGATGTCCGCCCCCGAGCGAACGCCGCAGGCGTCCCGCAGCAACCGCGCGGCCTTCATGACGAGGTTCTCATCGCCGGCGGGAATGCCGGCATCCTGGCAGGTCAAGACGAGTGCATCGGCCGGCCGCATCGTCAGGCGATCAAACAAATCCACACCGGCTACGACGCTCTCCAAATCATGATAGCCGTCCGCACGCCTCCCCATGACCCGGAGCGTGAGATTCACCTTGGCGGGCGCGCTAGCCGTCACAGTACAACCGGATTGGCCGATGTCGATCATGTGACCGCCTTCGTCGGAGGTGAAATGCCGCAAGGATAGTTCCGACGCCGGATGCCGACTACGGCAGCCCTCTTCTATCAATTGTCGCCACTGGATAGCCCAAAAGTCAACGGACCTTTCATTTTGCCTTGCCGCCCATCGCGCGGCAACATACACTTGGCGTGGCATCGGAACGGTCCCGGCAAGCCGCCCCGCCTTCCGGGGCGAGAATGAAAGGCCGCCAGTTTGTCAACTGAGGATAAGCCCGCTGCCCCGAAAAGAAAAGGGTCCAGGACCCTTAACGCCTTTAGGGGTCCTGGACCCTTTTCTTTTCCGGAAATCCAGGCCCACTGGACCGCGCGACTGATGAGACCGGTCCGGCGCCTGTACGAGTGGATGCTCCACTGGGC
>CAYGWP010000497.1:0-3981 GCA_964353455.1 uncultured Anaerolineales bacterium | reverse complement strand
CCAAAACCCCAAGGTTCAGAAAAGGGAGGGATGTCAATGCGCAGTGCGCCTATCGGGTGTCCCTCCTGCGGCAGTTCGTCGATCTCCAGAAGCGGCATGTCGGCTTCGCCGGTCGGCCCGCTGCCGCCCCCGCCGCCCTCCGACCCCGGCCAACTCCTCCTCGCCTTCGCCAAACCGCCATCCTGAACCGGCGTGGGGAAACTCATGCCAGAAAGCCAACCTGCCAGAAAGCCACTTGACACACCACACAACCGGCGTGCTATCATCTGGCCGGCGCTTGCGGCGTCAAGCGCTAATGCCATGCGCCTGCGGCGCTAAGAAACTGTTGCACAACCCGGTTGCCTGTGGCACAGCCGCCCTCGGCTGTGCTGGTTATCGGCCATTCGCACGCCCGGGGGCGGGCGTGCCACAGGTTCTGAAACAGTTTCCAAACGCCGGCGCCACGCGACGGCGGAGTATCATGCCGCAAGGGCGGCGGACCAGCCACCCGCCAGAACGGAGGGCGGGATGGATTCATGTCTTGTGACGGGCGGCGGCGGATTCATCGGCTCGAACCTGGTGCGCGGCCTGCTGAAGCGCGGCTGCCGCGTGAGGGTCCTCGACAACTTCTCCACCGGGTTCCGCGAGAACCTGGCCGAAGTCCTCGCCGATGTGGAACTGACGGAGGGCGACATCCGCGACCCCGCCGCCTGCCAGGCGGCGTGCAGGGGCGCCGAGGCCGTCTTCCACCATGCGGCCATACCCAGCGTGCCGGCCAGCATGGAGAACCCGCGGGCCAGTTTCGAGTCCAACGTGGTCGGCACGTTTAATATGCTCATGGCTGCACGCGACAATGGCATCCGCCGCTTTGTCCTGGCCGCAAGTTCGAGCGCCTACGGCGCCAGCGAGGAACTGCCGAAGCGGGAGACGATGCCCGTTATCCCCGCCAGCCCGTACGCGGCCGACAAGGCGGCGGGCGAACTCCTCGCGGCCATGTTCCACCGCGCCTTCGGCCTTGAGACGGTGAGCCTCCGGTACTTCAACGTGTTCGGCCCGCGGCAGGACCCGTCGAACCAGTATGCCGGGGTCATCGCGGCGTTTGCGTCGCGGATGCTGCGCTCTTCGCCGCCGGTCATCTACGGCGACGGCCTTCAGTCGCGGGACTTCGTGTTCGTCGAGAACGTCGTCCAAGCCAACCTTCTGGCCGCCGACGCCAAGGCCCTGCACGGAGAGGTCGTCAACATAGGCTGCGGCAAGTCGGTTGACCTGAACCGGATGGTGGCGGTCTTCAACGAGGCCCTCGGCACCGCGCTTGCGCCCGTCTATGCCGCGCCGCGGGCCGGCGACGTCAAACATTCCCTGGCCGACATCTCGGCCGCCCGCCAACTCCTGGGTTACGAGCCGCGCGTGCACTTCGCCGAGGGCCTGCGGCAGACGATCGACTGGTACCGCTGGGCCATGGAAACAGGTTACGGCGGCTGGCGGAAGCAGAAACGCCCGTAGTCTTCCGGTCAGGCCGGCCCGCGATGGTGGGCGGACCAGCGAGGAGGGATGTACCCGCGATGACCCTCGACCCGACAACCACTTCGGATCGCGCCCGGCCCGGCTTGGCCGCGCTGGTGATGGCGGCCGGGGTGGCCGGGCTGGCTGCCGGTATTGCGGTGGTTTCCGGCGGTCTGCCCGGCCCGACTTCAGGCGCCGCCCCGGCCTGGGGCACGGGTTTGCAGGTCCTCTCGGCGATGGCCCTGTGCGTCGTCCTGCTGATGTGGGGGACCGGACCCGCCGCGGCGGGCGCCCTATTGTTGAAGCGGCCCCGGCTTGCGATGGCGCTGCCCGTTTGGGCGGCGGTCGTGGGCCTGGCCTCATGGTGGCTGTCGGACGCGGGCGTCGCGCTTCTGGCCGACGCCGGCGCGTCTGCCGGCGGCACGGCCGGCGGCCCGCCCTACGTACTGGCGGGCGGCCATCATGCCGCACACGACATCTTGCTCTGCTGCATCATCGTCCTGGTGCTGACGTTGTCAAGCGTACTGGCGGCCGCCGCCTTTACGATGCCGTGGCGAACGGCCGCGCGGTGCGTTCTTCCGCTCTTGCTGATCGGGGCGCCATGGATTGTTCTGGGCGCAGCAGCGTTTCTTTATGTGTCCGACACGGGGGCCGGCAGGCTGGGCCGGCCGGAGTCGTGGACCGGCAAGATGGCCCTGCTGGCGGCGGTGTTTGCCGTGGGGATCAACGGCGCAGCAGTTGGCCACTGCCTGAGGCGGCCCGCGGTCCGGCGCGTGCTGGCCGCGGCCCTCGTCACGTGCATCTGCGCGGCGGCCGGATGGCTGCTCCTCAACTGGCTGGCCACGCTCGATGCGGCCGGCCAGGGGCGGCTGTCGTCGGCGGTCCTGGCCTTCCTGGGCCTCGACGCCGGCCCGGAGTCCGACCCGAGCGAGCGCGCCGTCCGATGGTGCGTGGCCTACCTTGCGGCAGTCCTGGTCCTGGCTTGGGGCCAGTGGAGCGGTTTGCTGCTGGTCCGGTACGAGACGGCCGCAGCCGGCGCCGGCCGCCCCGCGTCAGGCGCCGGGCGCGGCGCGGTTGGCAGCGGACACGCCGGGGCGGAAGCGGACCGCCTGGCGCCGCCGCGCCCCCAGGGGTCGGCTGCGCCGGCGGGCCGCGCCTTTCTATTATTGACGCTTGCTTATATGGCGTTCATCGCCTACGGCAGCCTGGTTCCGCTGGATCTTCACGAGAAGACGCTGCCTGCGGCGTGGGCCGGGTTCATGGACCGGATGAGCCCGGCGGCTCTGGTAATCTCGCGGTCCGACTTCGTGGCCAACATCCTGCTGGGCGTTCCGCTGGGTTTCTTCGGCATGGGATATCTGACGCGGCAGAACCGCAGCCGCCACCCGTTGGCCGCCGGGTTCACTGTCATCGCCGGCGCGTGCATGCTGGCCGCGGTGGTCGAGTTCGGTCAACTCTTCGTGCCCGAGCGCACCACGTCGCTCAGCGACATCATCGCCCAGACGCTGGGGGCCTCGATTGGCGTCGGCGTGTGGTTCGCTGTCGGGGGGTACGTTACCCGGTACGTCCGCGGGCTGTGGGCCGAGCACTTGCAGGACGAGCAGGCCTTGAAGATCCTGGGCGGGTACGCTGTGCTGTATGCCATCTACCAGTTGCTGCCGTTCAACGTGACGATCCGCCCGGCGGAGGTGTACCATAAGTTCACGGGCGGCATGGTCACCTTCATTCCCTTCGGCGACCGCGCGGGCCTTACGGCATATCTTATCTTGTCGCAGGCCGCCGTGATGGCGCCCATCGGCTACGCCGTGGTGCTTCTGCGGCACGGTCGGCGGCACGCGGTGGCGGCCGGGGCCGTCGGCGGCATGCTGTTTGCCGCCGCCCTCGAATGCCTCCAACTTTTCATTCTGCCGCGATACTCCAGCAGCACCGACGTGGTGATGGGCGGCCTGGGCGCGGCGGCCGGCGCCTGGCTGGCCACGGTCTTCGGCCCCGCCTCGCGGCCGGCCATGACGCGGACGGCCTTCTGGGCAAGCCGCGGCGGGATCATCAAGTGGGCGATGCTGCTTGCGTGGCTGGGCGGGCTGGCCTGGCACAGGTGGCAGCCCTTTGCGTTTGAGTGGCCGCGCGAGGGCCTGTGGCAGCATGCCACCGACGTCGTGTGCGTCCCGCTGACCACGTTCTACTACCAGTCGGAACTCGGGGCCACGGCCGGCGTGGCCCGCGGGTTCATCACGTTCGTTCTGCTTGGGCTGCTGCTGAGGAGCGTGATGGCGCCTGCCGGTCCGTCGCGGCGGGCGGCCGGACTGCCGGCCATGCTGGCGGCCGTTGGCATCGCCGTCGGCCTTGAGGCCGCCCAACTCCTCCTGCCGCAGAGGGGAATCGACCCGGCCACCCTGCTGATCCAGGCGGCCGGCGGCATTGCCGGCGTGCTGCTGTACGCGCGATTCGTGCGGACCTTCGTCGTGGGACCGGAGGAAGACGAGGCCGCCATCCCCTGGT
>CAYGWP010000496.1:0-10765 GCA_964353455.1 uncultured Anaerolineales bacterium | reverse complement strand
CGGGTGCGGAGACCCGCCGCGCTAAGTGGCGCTGTAGTGCTACTTGTAGTGCTACTTAGCGGGCGGCGATTCGGGGAACAATATGGTCCCGGGGCATCCGGAACTCGGGCGGGTCCTTGCGGCTGCGCGGGGCGCGGCGGGGCCGGTGCTTGTTGTCGGCGGGGTCGATTGCGGGAAGACGACGCTCGTGCGGCAACTCGCCTCGGCAATGGCGGAGCGCGGGCCGGTATGGATCGTGGCGGCCGATACGGGGCAGGCCTGGATCGGCCCGCCGACGACTGTGTCGCGGGCGCTCCTTGCGCGGGCGCGGCGGCGGTGGTCGCAACTTCGGCCGGAGCGGATGATCTTCACTGGGGCTACGTCGCCGGCGCCGTGTGTGCGACAGGCTGCGGATGCCCTGGTGAGGCTTGCGGTTGAAGGGATTCCGAACGGCGAGCGGGTCATCGTGGATACGCCCGGCCTCGTCACAGGGCGGCTGGCTGAGTCGTTCTGGCGGCGCGTGGCGGCGCGTCTGCGGCCGGCGCTGGTCGTCGCCATCCAATGCCGGCGCGAACTTGCGCCCATCCTGCGGCCGATGCGCGAGGCCGGGGCGCGGATCGTAACCGTCAAGCCCGATCCGCGGGTGCGCGTGCGCGGCCGGGGCGAGCGGACGGCGTACCGCGCGGCCGCATGGCGCAGGTACTTCCGCCGCGCAGCGATGCGGTGGCTCGACCGCAGGGGCCTGCTCATCCGTCCGGCGATTCCGCGGCATAGCGCAGCGGTTGAAGCCGGGCGGCTCGTGGCCCTGCGCGATTCATCGGGCCGAGACCTTGCCCTGGGCATCATTGCGGCGGTCGGGCCGAAGCGGATCGGCATCCTCACGCCGCTCGGTGATCTCGCCGAAATCGCGATGCTTATCGTCGGCTCGCTGCGTGTTGAACCTGCGACCGGGCGCGAGGAAGCGGGCGATTATATTTAGCCGCCCGCCGTGGCGGGCGTGTTACAATGCCGCTGGTAGATCGAACCCAACGAGGAGGAGCGATATGGAGAAAACCACGCAGTTGAGCGTCACCATGGAGAACATCCCCGGCCAGTTGGGCCGCCTGTGCCGCATACTTTCCCAGGCCAACCTCAACATCCGCGGCATCACGGTTGCGGATTCCACCGACGTATCGACGATCCGCCTCTGCGTGAGCAACCCGACGGCGGCCAAGAAGTGCCTGCGGGAGGCCGGCGTGCACTTCACCACGCAGGACGTTCTTGTGGTTGAGGTGGACGACAAGCCGGGCGCGCTGGAGCGAGTGGCCGCGCGACTCGGCGATGCCGGGGTAAACGTCCAGTACGTCTATGGGACGGGCGACTGCGCCGGCAGCAAGGCCCGCATGGTCATGCGCGTGAGCGATGTTGACCTTGCCAAGCAGGCGTTGGCGTAGTAACTTAGCCGGCATGAAAACGCTTGCGGCGGCGGCAATCGTTCTCGCGGCAGTCCTGTTTCCGGTCATCGCGGGCGGCGTCTCGCGCGGCGAGGCGGCGCCGAAGAAGAAGTCCGCAGCCGCCGAGACGGCCGCGCCTTCCAGGAAGCCGCCGTCTCCGTACGAAGAGCACGTGGTGCCGAAGTCGCCGCGCGGCAAGGTGATCGCCGCGCACACGGCTGATGCGCCGCGGGCGGGCGAAGGGTCGTTCCTCCTCCTCAACGATGGAACGCTTATTTATGTCTATGGGTCATTCACGGGGATGGGCGACACGTCGCGGTCGCGGATCGGCATCGTCCGGTCGCGCGACAACGGCGACGCGTGGTCGGCCCCGCAGATTCTCTTCGAGGACCCGGAGGTCTCGCTCCTGCATCCATCGCTCGTGCGGCTGCCGGGCGGCGGCGTGGGCCTGGCGTACTCGCGCCTGTGGAGCGCCGCGAAGGCCGCCAAGTTCTTCCGGCATTCCAGGGACGAGGGGAAGACGTGGTCGGCCGAGGTCCCCGTCTCCGACGGCTCGTTCGGGTACATGACCGGGGCGCACGACCGGCTCATCCGCGTGGGCCGGCAACGCATCATCAACACGGTGCACGCGAAGATCGTCATCAAGGGTTCATCGCGGCAACTTGGCACGTTCATATTTGCATCCGACGATGACGGCCTCACGTGGCACAACAAGACCCCGCAGCCCCTTACGACCACCGCCAACCCGTCGAACCTGCCGGAGAGCGGGTTCCTCGAGACCACAATCGTGGAACTGGACGGCGGCGAACTCTACATGGTCGGACGCACCACTTCGGGGTGGCTGTACGAGTCGCGCTCGAAGGACGGCGGCGAGACGTGGTCCGAGCCGGCCCAGTCGCCGCTGGCCAACCCGGCGGCCCCCGCGCGGCTGACCCGCATCCCCGGCACAAACACCATCGCCGTGCTGCGGAACGCGGGGGTGGACCTCTCGGGCGGCGCCTGGCACGGCGGTGCGCGCCTGGTCCTCTCGACGCAGACCAGCGATGACGGCGGCCGCACGTGGGGCCATTACCGCGAACTCGAACATTCACTAGACGGCACATGGTACGATTATCCATCCGTCTATTGGGTCGGCGATGTGCTCCACGTGGCGTACCGGAGCATCTCGCAGAGTCCCAGGTTCAGCGATGTGCGATACCAGCGGGTGCCGAAGGCGTGGCTGACCGAGGATGCCTCGACCGTTGAGGCCGGGAAGCCCGCGCCCGAAACGCCATAGCATCCAGGCGCCGTGCTTGCGCGGCGCGTTCCCTCTGAAGGAGGCCGCCATGCCCATCGGCGACATGAATCGACGCGACTTTATGCGAGTTCTCGGCGCAGGCGCCGTCGGCGCGCTGGGCGCGCCGCACCTTCTGGACATGCGTGCGGCCGGCGCCGCCGAGGCCGGGTCGGGGGCGAAGCGCCCCAACATCGTCCTCATCATGGCCGATGACATGGGCTTCTCGGACATCGGCTGCTACGGCGGCGAAATCCGCACGCCCACCATCGACCGCCTGGCCGCGCGCGGCATCAGGTTCACACAATTCTATAATACCGCGCGCTGCTGCCCCACGCGGGCATCGCTCCTGACGGGCCTCTATCCGCACCAGGCCGGCATCGGACACATGGTCGATGACGAAGGCACGCCCGCGTATCAAGGGTTCCTGAACGACCGGTGCGTGACGATCGCCGAGGTCCTGAGGCCCGCCGGGTACCGGACGCTGATGGCCGGTAAGTGGCACGTGGGCCAGAAGCGGCCGTACTGGCCGTGCGACCGCGGCTTCGACCATTACTACGGACTCATCAGCGGCGCCTCCAACTACTGGCGACTCGAGACCGGCCGCGAGATGGCACGCGATAGCGACCCCGTCCAGCCCGAGGGCGAAAAGTTCTACATGACCGATGCGTTCACCGACAACGCCCTGGGGTTCCTCGACAAGTTCGGCCGCGAGGGAAAGCCGTTTTTCCTCTACCTGGCGTACACATCCCCGCACTGGCCGCTGCACGCATGGCCTGAGGATATCGCTAAATATAAAGGTAAGTACATGATGGGGTGGGACGCCCTGCGCCTCGAGCGGCGCCGGCGGCAGGTCGAGACGGGCATCGTCCAGGAGCGCTGGCCCCTGACGCCGCGCGACCCGGCCGCACCGCCGTGGGACGATGTGAAGGACAAGGACGCCGCCGACCTCCGCATGGCCGTCTATGCCGCGCAGATCGACCGCATGGACCAGAACATCGGCCGCCTCGTCCGGAAACTGGAGGAACTCGGCGCGCTCGACAACACGCTCATCCTGTTCCTCGCCGACAACGGCGGCTGCGCCGAGGCCGTCAACCGCGGCAAGGAAGGCGTGCCGCCCGGCCCCGCCGATTCCTTCATGAGTTACGGACTCCCGTGGGCGAACGCCTCGAACACGCCGTTCCGCCTCTACAAGCACTGGGTGCACGAGGGCGGAATCGCCACGCCGCTGGTGGCCCACTGGCCCGCACGCGTCAAGCAGGGCGGCACGATCACCCCGCAAGTCGGCCACCTGGTGGACCTCATGGCCACCTGCTGCGACGTTGCCGGCGCCGAGTACCCGAAGACCCGCGACGGCCGCGACATCACGCCGCTTGAGGGCCGCAGCCTCGCACCCGTCTTCGACGGACGCGAGCGCGAGCCGCACCCCGCGATCTTCTGGGAACACGAGGGCAACCGCGCTGTGCGCCAGGGGAAGTGGAAACTGGTCTCACGCAGCCCCGGCGCGTGGGAACTCTACGACATGGAGGCCGACCGGACGGAACTCGCGGACCTCTCGGCCAGGGAACCCGACCGGATGCGCGACATGGTTGCCGCATACGACGCCTGGGCCGCCAAGGTCGGCGTGCGCCCCCGCGGCGAAGGTGCGAAAAAAGGCGGCAAGGCCAAGGCGGCAAGTAAGTGAACCCTCGACGCGCGCTCCGCAAAATGAGTGTGCCACGGCCGGCTTGTCCGGCCGTGCGTGGCCGTGCCACCCGGCTTATCACGGTGGCGCTCGTGCTGTGCCTGGTCTCAGGCGCTCAAGGCGCCGCCGACATGCCCGACCCGCGAAACATCACCGGCGGCAGCCTCATACCCGATGAGGGCTACTGCGACCAGCCGTTCGTGGTCGTCCTGCCGGACGGCGCGTGGCTCTGCGTGATGACCACGGGGCGCGGCAAGGAGGGCGAGAAAGGCCAGCACGTCGTCGCCGTCCGGAGCACGGACCGCGGCCGCACGTGGTCGAAGCCCGTTGATATCGAGCCGGCCGACGGTCCGGAGGCGTCGTGGGTCGTGCCGCTCGTCACCCCCGCCGGCCGCGTGTACGCCTTCTACGACTATAACGGAGACCGCGTCGATACGCTCGGCACGAAAAAGGTCCGGGCCGATATGCTCGGCTGGTACTGTTATAAATATTCTGATGACGGCGGCCGGACGTGGTCGCCCGGACGGCAGCGGCTGCCCATGCGACTTACGGCCTGCGACCGTGCCAACGACTGGCAGGGCAAGGTCCAGATATTCTGGGGCGTCGCCAAGCCCTTCGCCGTCGGCGCCGGCGCGTACCTGCCGCTTACGAAACTCGGCAAGTACATGCTCGAGCAGGGCGAGGGCTGGCTCTACCGCTCCGACAACATTCTCTCCGAACCCGACCCGGCGAAACTCCGCTGGGAACTCCTGCCCGAAGGCGACTCCGGCATCCGCGCCGCGGAGTTCGGAAGCGTCCAGGAAGAGCACAACATGGTCCCGCTCTCCGACGGGTCGCTCTACTGCGTCTATCGCACCACCACGGGCCACCCGTGCTTCTCCGTGAGCCGCGACGGCGGGCGGTCGTGGCCCAGGCCCGAGATCATGGCGTACGCCGACGGCCGCAAAATGAAGAA
The DNA here is from genome assembly GCA_964353455.1 of uncultured Anaerolineales bacterium. Lineage (GTDB taxonomy): Bacteria > Planctomycetota > Phycisphaerae > FEN-1346 > FEN-1346 > CAYGWP01. The sequence continues at coordinate 5,441 of CAYGWP010000496.1, read as the reverse complement.
CCCGCGGGCCAACCCGCGCGTCTTCCGCACCTCGGCCGGAAAGTACCTGTTCTGGTATCACAATAACTCTACTAAATCATACGAGAACCGGAACCCCGCCTTTTTGGCGGGCGGCATCGAACGAGGCGGCCGCATCCTCTGGTCGCAGCCCGAAATCCTTCTCTACGACGCTGACCCGAAGGTCCGCATGAGTTACCCCGACTTCATCGAGCAGGACGGCCGGTTCTGGGTCACCGAGACGCAGAAGTCCGCCGCCCGCGTGCACGCGATCGACCCCGCGCTTCTGGAAGGCTTGTGGAGCCAGTTCGACAGCGGCGGCGCTGTGGCCGCGCGCGGCTGCGCCCTCGACCTCCCCGCCGAGAAGTGCAAGCCCTACGCGACTTTCGCGATGCCGCGCCTCCCGGACCTCTCATCCGGCGGCGGGTTCACTATCGAACTCTGGGTGAATCATTCCGTGACCGGTCTATCGCGATCAGTACTGGATACGCGCGATGAGACTGGTCGAGGCATCAACCTTGAGATCGGAGAGACTGACATGTTCCACCTGGCGCTCAGCGACGGCCGCACGTCGGCCGTGTGGCGCAGCGATGACAGCCTGAGAACCAGTCCCGGCTGGCATCACATCGTGATGACGGTCGATGGCGGGCCGAAGATCATCACGTTCGTCGTGGACGGCGTATTGTGCGACGGCGGGGCCGAGCGCGACTTCGGCTGGGGCCGATTCCCCGCCGCCCTCGGCGACTGCGGCGGCAAGGCCCAGGCGCTGGTCGGCATCGACCTCGGCCGCCTGCGGATTTACGACCGCCCCTTGCGGACCTCCGAGGCGGTTGGCAACTTCAGGGCGGGGCGCTGATGGGCATGCCACCCGAAAAGGGGAAGCGCATGGATATATTGTGCTCCATCCATCAGACCGTGACGGTTGCCGCCGGCTCACTCCTGCTCCTCGCCTGCGCCACGGCCGCGCGCGGCGAGGCCGCGATCCTGCTGGACGACGATTTCTCCGCCACGCCCGCCGGGCCGATGCTCTCCCGGATCGGCGCCCACGCCGAATACCACTATGTGCCGGAACTCTCCCCGCGCGGCAACTGGGCGGTCTCGTGCTTTACGACCGATACCGCCGCCCAGACGGCCTGGCGCGTCGAGCAGGACGCCGGCCGCTCCGTCATGGTCCAGGGCTACCGCAATGGAGGCCGCCGCGACAGCCACCCGATGATCATCTCCGGCGACGAACTCTGGGCCGATTACACGGTCGCCGTGCAGTTCGCCCCCGAGTCCGGCGACGGACAGAGCGGCATCGCCTTCCGCTACCGCAACGATCGCTGCTACTACTTCGCGGGCGTCTCGGGCGCAAGGGCGATCCTGAAGATGGTGAGGCACGAGACGGGGTTCCATCAGCCGCTTGAGAAGGTCCTCGCGGAGGCGAAGTGTCCCTGGAATCCGGGCGAGATGCTCACGCTTACCGCGACGGCGGCGGGAAACCGTCTGCGCGTCGAGGTCGCAGGGGCGGTCCTGGAGGCCGAGGACGCGACGTACCCGCGAGGGAAGATCGGCCTTACGTCCGACGTCCCCACGCGTTACAGCCACGTTCGGGTAACGATGCCCGCGACCGAGAAGGCGCAGTTCGAGGCCCGCTCGTCGGCACGCGCCAAAGAGGAGGCCGACCTCCAGGCCGCCAACCCGCGGCCCGTCGTATGGAGAAAACTCGAAACGCCCGGCTTCGGCGTCGGACGAAACCTCCGCTTCGGCGACCTCGACGGCGACGCCAGGACCGACCTCCTCATCGGCCAGGTCGTCCATCACGGCCCGGGCGACAGTTACAGCGAACTCTCGTGCCTCACGGCCATGACCTTCGACGGCAGAATCCTCTGGCAACTCGGCACGCCCGACCCGTCGCACGACAACCTGACGAACGATGTGGCCTTCCAGATTCACGACATCGACGGCGACGGCCAGAGCGAGGTCGTCTATTGCATGAACTTCGAAATCATCGTCGCCGACGGGGCCACCGGCCGCACCAAGTACAAGGCCCCCACGCCCGCCACCGACCGCAAAGGCGCCAAGTACCCCCGCATCCTCGGCGACTGCCTCTTCTTCTGCGACCTGCGCGGCACGGGACGCCCGCGAGACATCATCATCAAGGACCGGTACTGGAACCTCTGGGCACTCAGCGACCGCCTCGAGACCCTCTGGCACGGCGAGTGCACCACCGGCCACTACCCGTGGGCGGCCGACATCGACGGCGACGGCAAGGACGAGGTCCTCATCGGCTACAGCCTCTTCGACCACGATGGGCGGAAACTGTGGAGCCTCGACGGCACGCTCAAGGACCACGCCGACGGCGTCGCCATCGTCAAGTTCCGCGATGACCTGGCGCCGCGCATCCTCTGTGCCGCAAGCGATGAGGGGGTCTTGCTCATCGACCTGCGGGGCAAGATCCTCAAGCACCAGCGACTCGGCCACGTGCAGAACCCCGCCGTCGCCAACTTCCGCGACGACCTCCCGGGCCTCGAAACCGTCTCCATCAACTTCTGGGGCAACCAGGGCATCGTCCACTTCTTCGACGCCGAGCAGGCGGTCTATCACGACTTCGAGCCGAACCAGCACGGCAGCATGTGCCTCCCCGTCAACTGGACCGGGCGTTCCGAGGAGTTCTTCGTCCATAACGCCAACTTGAAGGAGGGCGGCATGTTCGACGGCCGCGGCCGCCGCGCCGTGGTCTTCCCCGATGACGGCCACCCCGACTTATGCAACGCCGTCCTTGACCTGACGGGCGACTGCCGCGACGAGATCGTCGCCTGGGACACCCGCCGCATCTGGGTTTATACGCAGGGCGACGGCCCGCGCTCCGGCCGGCTCTACAAGCCCCGCCGCAACCCGCTGTACAATTACTCGAATTACCAGGCCACTGTCTCGCTGCCCGGCTGGTCCGAGTAATTCCGTACGATATTTGGCCGGCCCGTACGGGCCGCGAGATTTCGCGGCGTCGAACTAAGGCCGGCGAAACAGTCGTTGTTTAGCCGTTGCTGTGTTTAGCCGTCGCCGCGAACGGCGACGGTCATTTGTGTCTTTGCTTTGTGCTGGTGCTGCCACGAGGTGCTATGGCCATTTGGCCGACAATTGCGATTTGCCTGGCGCTGCTCGTAGCCGAGTGCGCCTTTGCCGCCGATGCGCCCACCGAGCAGTACGGCATCCTCACGCCCAAGCCCCCGCCCGCGCCGAGGATAACCGGCCCGCTGGTTTTCGGCGTGCGGCCGGGCAGGCCGGTGCTCTTCACCGTGACGGCCACCGGCGAGCGGCCGATTGCGTTCGCCGCGCGCGGCCTGCCGCAGGGCCTTGTACTCGATGCAAAGACCGGCCGCATCACCGGTGCGGTGTCGAAAGAGGGCGAGTACGTGGTGACGGTCTCGGCCGCCGGGCCGCGCGGCACAGCGTCGCGGGCCCTCAGAATCATCGTGGGCGACCGCATTGCCCTTACGCCGCCGATGGGCTGGAACTCGTGGAACTGCTGGGCGGAATCGGTCGATGATGAGAAAGTCCGCGATGCGGCCGACGGCATGGTCGCATCGGGCCTGGTTGACCACGGTTGGTCATATATCAATATCGACGATTGCTGGCAGGGCGTCCGGGCGCCGCCGGCGTACGCACTCCAGCCCAAACCGCGGTTCCCCGACATGAAGGCCCTTGCCGCGTACGCCCACGAGCGGGGTCTCAGGCTCGGCATCTACTCCACGCCCTGGAAGACATCGTACGCGGGATTCGCGGGCGGCTCGGCCGACACCGACGACGGGCGCGTGACCGGGAAGGGCCACGCCTTCGGGGCGGTCGCGTTCCACGAGGCCGATGCCCGCGAGTTCGCCGCGTGGGGGATAGACTTCCTCAAATATGACTGGAAACCGATGGATGTGGAGCACGCCCTTGCGATGGCCGAGGCCCTCAGGGCGAGCGGCCGCGACATCGTCTTCGCGCTCTCAAATAGCGCCCCGTTCGACCTTGCCGCCGAGTGGGCGCGCCTCGCAAACTCCTGGCGGACCACGGGCGACATCATCGACACGTGGGAATCGGTCTCAGGGATCGGCTTTTCGCAGGACCGCTGGCGGCCCTTCGCCGGACCCGGCCGCTGGAACGACCCCGACATGCTCGTCGTCGGCCGCGTGGGCTGGGGGCCGACGCTGCGGCCCAGCCGCCTCACTCCCAATGAGCAATATACACATATAAGCCTATGGTGCCTTCTGGCCGCGCCGCTGCTCCTCGGCTGCGACCTCCAGAACCTCGATGAGTTCACCCTCGGCCTGCTCGCCAATGATGAGGTCCTCGACGTGAACCAGGACCCGCTCGGCCGCCAGGCCGGCCGCATCGCCGTCGATGGCGACCTTGAGGCCTGGGCGAAGGACATGGAGGACGGCTCGAAGGCCGTCGGCCTCTTTAACCGCGCCGCCGCCCCGCGCACCGTTACTGTCCGGTGGTCCGACCTCGGCATCCACGGCCCGCACCGCGTCCGCGACCTCTGGCGCCAGGTGGACCTCGGCGCGTTCGATGGGAAGTTCGAGTCGAAGGTGTTGGCGCATGGGGTGGTGCTTATCCGTGTTTCCTCAGTGGACTAACGCACCGCGAAACGCCATCCTTAGGGCATCTGGATACCGAAAACACGGTTTGCCTGCTTGCCGGCGGTCTCTTGTGCCGATATAATACCGTGTGACGGGGCCATGTGACCCCTAATAGGGTCTATATAGACCCTAGCCGGGGTTAAAGGACCGGAGGAGAGGTGCCTTATGTTGGAGCCGCTGCTGGGTTCGCGGGATGCGGAGAAGGCCCTGATCTACCTCCACTGCCTGGATGAGGGGTACGCGCGGGAGATGGCCAGGTCTCTCGGCTCAACGTTCAGCGCCATGCAGCGGCAACTGGAGCGTCTTGAGGTGGCCGGGGTGATCTATGGCCGGCTGGTCGGCCGGACCCGCCTCTACGGGTTCAACCCGCGGTATCCATTCCTGGCTGAACTCAGGGCGCTGCTCGCCAAGGCGCTCACGTTCTATCCGGAGGGGGAGCGGCAGGCGCTCCTCATGTCGCGGCGGCGGCCGCGCATGGCGGGCAAACCGATATGAAAACCGTCCGCGACATGACGGTTGGAGAACTGGCGGCGTTTGTTGCCGATCGCCTGGCGAATCGCGGGATCCGGGCCGTGCTCTCCGGCGGCACGTGCGTTACCATCTATGCCGAGGGGGCCTACGTTTCCGAGGACCTTGACTTCGTGCCCGAGACGTATGCGAAACCGGCTGACGTTGCTGCCGCGCTGGCCGAGGCGGGCTTCGTGCGCGATGGCCGCATCTTCCGGCACCCTGAGTGTTCGACCGTCGTTGACGTGAGGAGTCCGCCCCCTGCGGTTGGGCGCGAGCCCATCAAAGAGGTTCGTGAACTCCGGTTTCCGACCGGGGTGCTGCGGATCA
>CAYGWP010000495.1:0-4046 GCA_964353455.1 uncultured Anaerolineales bacterium | reverse complement strand
GTGTCGAGAACGACAAGACCGCCGGCTGGTTGAACGATCAGCGCTCGATCGGCCTGGGCATCCAGCGCCAACCAGGCACCAACACCGTCGAGATCGTGGACGCGATCCGGCGACTGCTCCCGACCTTCCGGGCTCAGTTGCCGGCCTCGGTCTCCCTGGATATCCTCTATGATCGCTCCGAATCGATCCGGGATTCGGTCCGGGATGTCAAGTTTACTCTCCTTCTGGCGATTTGCCTGGTCATCCTGGTGATCTTCCTCTTCCTGCGGAACTTCTCCGCCACCCTTATACCCAGCTTGGCTTTGCCCATGTCCATCGTCGGCACCTTCACTGTCATGTATCTCCTGGGTTTCAGCCTGGATAACCTCTCCCTGATGGCCCTGATTCTGGCGGTCGGCTTCGTGGTGGATGATGCCATCGTCATGCTTGAGAACATCTACCGCCACCTGGAGATGGGGAAGGACCGCCTGACGGCGGCGCTCGACGGCTCCAAGGAGGTAGGGTTCACCATCGTCTCGATGACGCTGTCGCTGGCGGCGGTGTTCATCCCGGTGCTGTTCATGAGCGGGTTGGTGGGGCGGCTGTTCCGCGAGTTTGCGGTGACGATCGGCGCCGCCGTTCTGGTGTCGGGCGTCATCTCGCTGACACTGACGCCGATGCTCTCCAGCCGGTTCCTCCGCGACCCGACGCAGGTGCGGCACGGCGTCCTGTACCGGGCTTCGGAGAAGGTCTTCGACGGCATGTTGTGGATCTACGACGTGACGCTGCGCCAGGCCCTGAGGCATCGGGTTCTCACGATGTCGCTTGCGTTGGGGGTTCTTGCGGGCACGGCGGTCCTGTTTGCGATCATGCCCAAAGGCTTCATACCCGCCGAAGACCGGGACCAGATCTCCATTCAGACCGAGGCGGTCCAGGGGATTTCGTACCGCTCGATGTTCGAGCATCAGCAGGTCCTGGCCGACATCGTCCAGCAGGACCCGAACGTGGCCAGGTTCATGTCGAGCGCCGGCGGCGGCGGCCCCACGAGCGCCGCCGGAAACACCGGCCGCATGTTCCTCAGCCTCAAGCCTCGCAGCGAACGGGAACTGAGCGTTGACCAGGTGATCCAGGAACTCCGCCCCAAACTGCTTGCCGTCCCGGGCATCAAGGTCTATCCGACAAACCCGCCCACGATCCCCATCGGCGGACGCATGGCAAAGGGCCTGTACCAGTACACGCTCTACGGACCCGACACGGATGAACTGTACCGCAGCGCCACTCTCTTGCTTGAAAAAATCCGGGGCGTTTCCGGCATCCAGGACCTTACCAGCGACATGCAACTTCAGAACCCGCAACTGGTGATCGACATCGACCGCGACCAGGCCGCAGCGCATGAGGTCACGGCCTTTCAGGTCGAAAGAGCGCTCTCCGACGCCTACGGCTCGACGCAGATCACCACCATCCTCGCCCCGACCAATCAGTTCGCGGTCATCATGGAACTTCTGCCTGAGTACCAGCGCGACCCGAAGGCGGTCGAGTGGCTGTACATCCTCTCGGCCAACCGTAAACTTGTGCCCATCAAGGCCCTGGCGCGCCTCACGGAATCCACCGGGCCTCTGACCATCAACCACTCCGGCCAGTTGCCTTCGGTCACCATCTCGTTCAACCTGGCCCCTGGCTACTCGCTCGGCCCGGCCGTCGATGCCATCAACGCCATTGCCAAGGAGACCGTGCCTGCGACCATCAGCACGAGTTTCCAGGGCACCGCCCAGGCGTTCCAGGCCGCCACGCGCGGCATGGACATGCTGCTGGTGCTCGCCATCCTAGTGATCTATGTGGTCCTGGGCGTACTGTACGAGAACTTCTTCCATCCGATCACGATCCTATCGGCCCTGCCGTTCGCGGGTTTCGGGGCGCTTCTGACGTTGTACCTATTCAATGTTGACCTTTCGCTGTACGCCTATGTGGGCATCATCATGCTGGTGGGCCTCGTGAAGAAGAACGGCATCATGATGGTGGACTTTGCCGTCGAGTTGAGGCGTTCCGGGAAGTCGGCCGCCGATGCGATCCACGGCGCGTGCCTCACGCGGTTCCGGCCGATCATGATGACCACGATGTGCGCCCTGATGGCCGGCCTTCCGATCGCCCTGGGGTGGGGCGCCGGGGCAGAGGCCCGCCGGCCGCTGGGCTTGGCGGTCGTCGGGGGCCTCCTCTTCTCGCAGACCCTCACCCTCTACGTGACCCCCGTGTTCTATCTCTACATGGAGAGCCTCCAGAACCTGATTCACCGCCCGCCCCGCCAGTCCGAAGGGCGGGCTTCCCCCGCCGAGGCCTGACCCGCCGCGCGGCCAAGTGGCGCTAGGGTACTACGGAAACCTGATGCGGCTGCCGGCGCGAAGTTGATCGTCCGTGTACAGTGTCCCCCGCCAGACGACGCCGCCGCGGCGCCGGCCCAGCCACGCCGACCGCAGCACCATCGCCGCCATCAGCGGGGCAGTCAGAGGCCCGGCGAGGCCAGGCAGCAGCCTTCTCCATCCGGCCCACCGCGACGCCTGGAACACCGTGGCCAGGTACGCCGCCGTCACGGCAATCCCGCCATAGCCGATCATCCGGAACTCCTCCGTCGCCAGCGGCACAAGGGCGAGGAACGGCCCGAGTTCCAGCCCCGCCATCACCAGGGCCACCACAATCGCCCGCGCGAAACTGAACCCCAGCACCGTCGCCCAGCCCCGCTCCGACCCGCGGGCCATCTCCCCAATCGAACGGTACCAGACGAGGCCCAGGTATCCGAAGGCCACGATGACGCCGCACCGCGCGCCCGACCGTTTCATGAGGAGCCCCAGGGCCATGTCGTCGCCCGTCTCCATCCGCAGCCACTCCAGGCCCGGCGTGGCATCCAGTGCCGCCCTGCGCACCAGGTTGAACGCGCCGATGCCGCAGAATGCCCGCGACCTCGGATCGCTCACCGCCCACGGGCGGCTCAGGCTGAAGAGTTGCCGGATGAACGCCGCGATCACCGCGTCCAGGAGGACCGTCGTCGGCCACAGTTCCGGAAACGCCGCCAGGTGGTCCAGCCGCTCCTGGACCGCGTACGCGACGGCCTTCCGCAGCGTGCCGCGCGCAAAGTGGATGTCGGCGTCCGTGAAGAGCACGAACTCGCCCGTCGCCTGCCCGAGGCCCGCCTGTAGGGCGTTGACCTTGCCGAGCCATCCGTCGGGGAGTTCGGTGATGTGGATCGCCCTTGCGCGTCGGTCGCCTGAGGCCAGCCGGTCGATGATCTCGCCCGTCGAGTCGGTCGAGCGGTCATCCACGAGGATGATCTGGAGGTCCGGGTAATCCTCGGCGAGCAGGGTGCGGGCTGCGGCCTCGATCTTATCGGCCTCGTTTGCCGCCGGGATGATCACCGAAAGCCGCGGCCACCGCGGCGGGTCGGGCGGCGCGACCTCGGACAAGCGCGGAATGTCGCGGCTGACCCGCAGCATGGCATACGCCGCCCACAACCAGTATGCGAGGGCCGCCGCAACGTAGGCCGCCAGCAGGCAGGCAATCAGAGTCGTCATGGTGCGCTCTTTTCCTTGAAATAGGGGACGCTCCCCTATTTCGGCCAATAATGGGCGAAAACGCCAATGTTTCGGGGGTAAGTCTTCGGAAATAGGGGAGCGTCCCCTATTGTTTACGCCGGGAGTCGTACACCAGGCACACTTCCGCGAAGAGCTGCTCAACGGTCAGCCGCTGCATGCAGACGTTGTCTCGGCAGCGGGACTGGCGGCCGTTGTAGGCGCTGACGCACGGGCTACAGACGATCCCGGCATAGAGGATGTGGGTCCGCGGCGAGGGGGCCCCGAAGAGGGCGGGGGTCTCGGGGCCGAAGAGGACCACGGTGTTGATCGGCGTCAGGGCCGCAAAGTGGGCCGGCCCGCTGTCGTTGGTCACCAGCACGTCGGCCAGGCAGTACAGCGCCAACAGCTCGCGTAAGCTCGTCCTGCCGGCCAGGGAGAAGCACCGCGCCTCGCCGACCTGCCGGACCAGGCGGGCCGCATCGTCGGCCTCGGCTGGCGAGCCGGTGA
>CAYGWP010000494.1:0-8554 GCA_964353455.1 uncultured Anaerolineales bacterium | reverse complement strand
GGGAAAGACCGGTCAGGACTGGTCGCCGCCGCCGGGCCGAATGCCGTGTGGGCAGTCTGTCGCCCCGACACAGCAACAGACGCCGGAGGCGCGGTCGGAAACGCCACTTGACATCGGGCAGCCTTTCATGAATAGGCCGGGCCGCAAGTAGGCCGGGGCTCGCCCCGGCTTGTCGTCAGCGAGTGCTCGTATCCGCACTGTTCATCCGGCCCTGCAACTCCTGGGCCATGCGTTTGTAGTACTCCAGGTCCCACCAGACCCGAAGGGCGGCATCGTCGAGGGCGGGCATGGCCGCCGGCACTTCTTCGGGGATCGTGATGGTCTCGGGTGGGCCGCCGGGCCGCTCGCGGGTGAAGGTGAAGGTGTACGTCCGCTCGCCCGTTTTCTTGTACTCCAGCGGCTGGCCGCGCGTGGTCGCAGTGGGCAGTGGTGTCGGAGCGCCGGCCGCAGCCTTCTTCAGTTCATCGAGCGATGCCGGCAGGCGCTTCTCCCTATGATAGGAGCACGCGATGCGGAAGGCGAGTTCGATGACGTTCTGGTCGCTCATCGCCTGCATGCTGCGGTATGACCGGTCGCGCGCTTCGGCATCGGTCTTCCCGGCGGGGCCGGGCTGGGTCTCGCATCCGCCGACGAGCCACCACATCAGGCCCCCGAGGGAGGCCATGACGGCGACGGCGGCCAGTAGCGACCACTTTCGCGATTGCCAGGACGCATCTTTCATTCGTACCCCTCCGCCCTTCCTCTTAACCGCGGAGATCGCAGAGAACGCAGAGAGTATTGGAAGATATAAACAACAACTTATGACTGCTTTTGCCCATCTTTGTCTTTCTCCGCGTTCTCTGCGCTCTCCGCGGTTGAACGGCCGTCCGAAGGACTCCCACCCTTGCGCAGGCGCCGGTAGTGTTCGAGGCGGGCCTTGAGTTTCGCCTCGTGGCCGTGGTCGGTCGGCTCGTAGTACGTCTTATCGACGCCCAGGTAATCCTGCGGGGCCACGCCCTCCGGAAACTCATGGGCGTATTTATATCCCTCGCCATGCCCCAGCCGCTCGGCGCCCTTATAGTGCGTGTCGCGAAGGTGCTTGGGCACGGGCAGCGTGCGGTTCTCTCGCACGTCCTGCATGGCGGCATCGATCCCCAGGTACGCCGCGTTCGACTTCGGGGCGCACGCGATGTACGTGACCGCCTCGGCCAGGGGAATCCGGGCCTCGGGCATCCCGACGAACTCCGTGGCGTGCATCGCCGCCACCGCCAGCATGAGGGCGGCAGGGTCGGCGTTGCCCACGTCCTCGGCCGCGCAGATGACCGCCCGCCGCGCGATGAACCGCGGGTCCTCCCCCGCCTCAAGCATCCGGGCCATCCAGTAGAGGGCCGCATCCGGGTCGCTGCCGCGCATCGACTTGATGAATGCGCTTGCGGCGTCGTAATGCTCATCGCCGGTCCCGTCATAGACGATCGCCTTTTGCTGGATGGACTCCTCGGCCACCGCCAGGTCAACGCGGATCTCGCCGGCATCCTCGGGCGGCGCGAGCGGGCTTTGGACCTGGCTTAGGACCGCAATCTCAAGCGCCGCCAGCGCCCGCCGCGCATCGCCGTCGCTCGTCTTCGCCCAGTGGGCGAGGGCCTCGTCGGACACCGTGATGCGGTACCGGCCCAGGCCGCGCTCCTTGTCGGCGATGGCGCGGCCGAGGAGCGTCCGCACGTCATCCTCCGAGAGCGGCTCGAACCGGAATATCTGGCTCCGCGACACCAGCGGCGCGTTCAGGGCGAAGAACGGGTTCTCGGTCGTCGCCCCGATGAGGATGATGACGCCGTCCTCCACGTCGGGCAGCAGCACGTCCTGCTGGGCGCGGTTGAAGCGGTGGACCTCGTCCAGAAAGAGCACGGTCCGCTGCTTCGTGGTGAGCAGGCGGTCTCGGGCGCGCTCCAGGACCTCGCGGACCTCCTTGACGCCGACCAGGGCGGCGTTCATCTGCTCGAACGCGGCCGACAGGCGGCCCGCGATGACCTCCGCAAGGCTCGTCTTGCCCGTGCCGGGCGGGCCGTAGAAGATGGCCGACTGGAGCCGGTCGGCGTCGATCATGCGCCTGAGGAGTTTGCCCGGTCCGAAGAAATGCCCCTGCCCGACGAACTCCTCCGGCGTCCGCGGCCGCATGCGCACCGCCAGCGGCGCCTGCTCCCGCACCTGCCGCCGTTCGCTTTCATTGAAAAGGCTCATGGAAGGGGTATTATAGCATCCGCCCCCGAAGGTGGCGCTGGACAAAGGCGAGGTTCAAACATGAACATTGAGCGAAAGGTCTTGATGGCGGCGCCGCTGCCGCCGAAGCCCGCGTTCAAGCGGGCGTTCCTGGATTTTGAGCATAGAAGGTCTCCGGGCGAGTTCCGGCTTGCGGCTCTTGGTCGGTTGGGATAGCCTGATTTGGCAGTGGTTATTTCGGACGCAATGTTGTGCGAAGGGTTGCTCTTGTGCGAGGAGCCTGTTTCTCTAGAGGTGCCGCCATGCAAGACCGGTTCTGGGGGAAGACATGGGTGTTCTGGGCACAAATGATTGCCCTGGGTGCGTTCGGATGCTTTGCCCTTGTCTTCGGCACGCTATTCTGGACTGGGGCAATGACCGATGCCCACGGCAAGTCCCGGCCGGGCGCTGGACCGCCGATGGTCATCACCGGCGCGTTCCTGCTGCTGGTTGCGGTGCTGGCCGCAGTCAACATCGCTGGCCGAGCAAGGCCGGTCATTCGTTGCTTCCGGGAGGGCATTGAATGCAGCATCGCAGGAGCCACATCGCTTGATGGCGTTCCGCTGCTGCCAGGCAGCGTGCGTTTGGCGTGGAGTATTCTGAGTTTACAGGGCTTCCGCTCAATGCGATTGCGTATTGCATGGCCTGACTTCCGAAATGCGGAAGTGACCGGGCTCCCCATGGCCTACGTCCTGCTTCTGCATGGGACGGCAACGAACACCAAGAGCGGGGCCACCAGTAACCAGATCGCGTTTCGGCAGGTTGCGTTGGTTGACGATCCCCGCTCTGTGGCCGACATGCTCAATCGCTTCGGTGCCAATCAGAGCGAACGTGACAGACTCTCCACATGGGGTAGCGTTCCTGGTACTCTGCATGGCAAGTGAGGCCGGGGCGCGATCCTCGGTGGTCAGTGGGAGCAGGCGTCAGTCCGAGGCCGCAGACATGACCAAGACGCGAAAGGTTTTCGAGGTGCCGCCGCTGGCGCCGAAGCCGGCGTTCAAGCGGACGTTCCTTGACTTTGAACGCGGAATACGGATGGGCGGGCTTGAGCCGGAGGAGCGCATCACGCAGATCGTCAAGTACGCCCTTATGCAGCGGCACGGGCGGGACTTCGTCATCGACAAGTGGGGGCGCGGCAGGTACTGGCAGTGGATCTGCTGGGTCGTCAGGGAGAACCGCGAGGCCAAGCCCATCTCGAGCGGCTACAATTTCGGGTGCGCGAAGTTCTTCATCGACCTCGACGGCGACCTGCGGCGCATGGAGGCCGGAATGCAGATCGAGCGGGCGCGGCTGCGGCAGGGGCGCGGCCGGCCCGACGAGGTCTATGCCGAGGAGGACTGGGACTTTCATCGCCTGGTGGCGGGCCTGCGAAAGGGGTCGCCGCTTGAGGCGGAACTTGAGCGGCTGGTCGTTCGCGAGGGGTTCACGGCCCACGTCGGCGGGTCGGAGGGCGGCGGCAAGACGTTCCGCGGCCAGAAGTGGGGCGGGGCGGCGGCCGTCCGGCGGGCGTGCCTCGCCGTCCCCGACGATGCGTGGGGATGGTTCCAACTGTATTATCCGATTCCCGAAAAGGAACTCGACGCGATGGACGGCGGCGAGATCGTCGCGGCGGTCCTGGCGATCTTCGGTGAAGTCGCGCCGGCAATGAACCTGGTGATGGATAAGCCGTTCCTCAAGGTTTCCGCACGGTCCGTTTAACACTACAGCGCCACTTAGCGCGGCGGGTCTCCCGACCCGCCGCGCAAACCGCGTTTTCGACCGCGCCAACGCGGCTTCGTCGCGCGGTGGGTCGGGAGACCCACCGCGCAAAGGCCTAAGTGGCGCTGTAGTATTAACCGCGGAGAACGCAGAGGGCGCAGAGAAAACAAAGACATATATAGTTAAAACAAAAACGGATTTTGTTTTTTGATCTTAACTCTCTCTGCGATCTCTGCGTCCTCTGCGGTAAAAAGAAACGGCGGAAGACTACCGAAACAGCGCGGTGCCTACGCGAACGATGGTCGCCCCTTCCTCGATAGCGACCTCGTAGTCCTGCGACATGCCCATCGAGAGTTCAGTGAGCGGCTGCGGCAGGGCGCCATCGCGGTTGATGCGCTCAAGGAGTTGCCGCAGTGCCGCGAAGACCGGCCGCACGGTTTGGGGATCGTCGGCCATCGGGGCCATCGTCATGAGGCCGGCAAGTTTGATGCCGGGGACGGCCGCCACGGCGCGTGCGATGGCGGGGGCCTCATCGGGGCGGACGCCCGCCTTCTGCTCCTCGCCGCTGTTGATTTCCAGGAGGCACGTCGCCGAGCCGGCGACGGCCAGACTTGAGCGTTTGCCGATCTCCTCCGCCAGTTCCAGCGAATCGACGCTGTGGATCATCGCCGCCGTGGGGACGACGTGCTTGACGTTCTTCCGCTGAAGCCGGCCGATCATGTGCCAGGCGATGGGAAGGCCGGCCAAGTTGCGGGCGCGGTCGCGGAGTTGCTGGGCGCGGCTCTCGCCGAGGTCGCGATGGCCCGCCTCGACCAGCGTGCGGATGGCGTCCTCGGCGACGGTCTTCGTGACGGCCACCAGGCGCACGGCCTCCGCGCTGCGGCCGCTCCGCGCCGCGGCGGCGGCGATGCGGTTGCGGACTTCGCGCAGGTTCGAGAGCACGCGCTCGGGGGCGATGGCCATGACGTAAAGTTTACCGCTGTCGGGCGGTTGTGCAATCATCCTGTTGACCGCCCACTGGTTCGCCGATAATAATGGGTCGGGCCGGTGGCCTAGCCGAAGAAGGGGAGCGGTATCTTGACCCAATCGGACCACGGCACGGAATCGCCGGTCACGGAAAGTGCGCTGCCTGCGGCCGACCGGCGGCGACTGCTGTGGCGCCTTGCGATCATCAGTTTCGCCTCCCTCTTCTGGGAGGTCCTTCTTATCCGATGGATCCCCTCGGAACTGCCGTTCCTGGCGTTTTTCCGGTCGCTCGTTCTGCTGGCGTGCTTCCTGGGCATGGGCCTGGGGTGCATAGTCTATCGGCGCGTGCGGCTGGGCGACGGGACGATGCTGCTGGCGTTCCTGGCGGGCATCCTGATAGTGGTCGGGACCATCGTGGCGGGCGGGGACGACTTGCGGGGGCGCGGCTTCGGCGAACACGCGGGGATCATCCAGCAGGGTGCCGACCCAGCCGCACAGGTTCCCTACGAGCCGTCGGGCACGCAGTTCAGTCTTGAGTTTGAGGGCGCCGAAGCGGGCGGCCAGATTGTCGTCATCGGCGCGTTCTTCCTCGTGACTCTCGTGTTCGTGCCGATCGGCATCCTGATTGCCCGGTGCTTCGACACCCTGGCGCCGATCCCGGCATACCTGGTGAATGTCGTCGGTGCGCTGGTGGGGACGGGGGCGTTTGTGGGGATATCTTTTGCGCTCCTGCCGCCGCCGTACTGGTTCGGCCTCGGTCTGGCGGCGTTTGCCTTGCTGGGCGGGCTTACGTGGAAGGCCCGCGGCGCCTGGTTCATCCTTTCGGCCGCCATAGTTGGGCTTGTCATATACCAGGGGCGTGACCCGGATGTCATCTGGTCCCCATACCAGCGTGTGTCCTGGAATGTAACGCACGCCAACCTGCCCACCGCTGCGGGCACAGAGCATTTCCCCCTGCTGGGGCGGGTGTTCGTCAACTACGAGTACCATCAGACCTTTGTGAACCTGGGTTTCATCAAGAATGACGAGGATCAGTTGCGGCGGATACTGAAGCGGGCCACAGACCAGATTGCGGAGCGTTTTGACACTCCCTTGGGGTTCGACCGGCGCTACAACCTCCCCTACGACGTCTGCCGGCCGAGGAACGTCCTCATCATCGCCTCCGGAACGGGCAACGAGGCTGCGGCCGCCCTGCGGCACAACGTCCCGGAGATTGACGCGGTCGAGATCGACCCGGGTATCATCGATGTGGGCCGGCGGATGCACCCGGAGCATCCATACGACGACCCCAGGGTGAACGTCGTATGCGATGACGCCCGCGCCTTCCTGGAGCGCACCGACAAGAAGTACGACCTCATCATCATGAACGCGGTGGACGCACATTCGCAGTTTGCATCGAGCGCAGGGTTGCGGCTGGATAGTTACATTTTCACGGTCGAGTTCTTCAGGCAGGTGCGCCGCCACATGGCTGACGACGGGCTCTTCGTCCTGGAATTCAGCGGTCATCATTGGCGGTTGCCGTGGTCGCACGACCGCCTTGCGGAGATCCTGTGGCGGGCTTTCCACTACGTGCCGCCGCTCGAGTCCCGGCAGCCTTATGGCGCAGGCGGGCCGATGTTTTTCATCCGGACCAGGGTCCCGCCCGACCCGGACCTGTACAACAGCGCCGTCAGCGTCAGCACCGACGACTGGCCCCAGTTCTACCTCCAGCGTCCCATGATCCCCGTTGCGTACCTGGAACTCATCGCCGGGGTGGTTGTGGTGTGCGCTGCGGGCCTTCTGGCGGCGTGGCCCAAGGGCATGGCGCGGGTTGACTGGCACTTCCTGCTCTTAGGCGCGGCATTCATGCTCCTGGAGATAAAGAGCATCTCGGAACTCTCGCTTGTGTTCGGCGCCACTTGGATCGTCAACTCGATCGTGATTGCGGCCATTCTGGCGGCCATAGCGGCGGCGAACCTCGTGGTTCTGCGCGTCGGCAAGGTTTCGTACACATGGGCCTATGCGATCATCTTCGTGTCGCTGGCGGCGGGCCTCGTGGTCGCGCCGAGCCATTTTCTGGCCCTTGGATATGCCGCGCGGGCCGTGGTGGGGTGCCTCAGGGTGGCGCTGCCGATCTTCGGGGCCGGGCTGGTCTTCGCCTCGTCCTTCCGGCGGGCGGTCCTGCCGCCGGCCGCCCTCGGATGGAACCTCCTCGGCGCGATGCTCGGCGGCCTCGGGGAATACCTTAGCCTCATCACGGGCGTTCAGGCGCTCGGGTTCGGCATAATCGGACTGTACGTCCTGTCGCTTGCCGCGCTCCGCTGGTCTCACCTGAAGGCCTGACCACCTCCCCGACGCTCCCGCGTCGGGCCCGAAGTGCCTTCGCGTCGGGTTCGGCCGCGATAATCGTTGACGGGCGCGCCGCTGGCGGCGAAAATGGCGGTTCACGCAAACGGGTACGAATCAGGGTACGTCTTACGCTCCGAAAGGGAGGCCCTCATGGCCAAGTCGCGCAAGGTTCCGCCGCCATCGGAGACGGTCTGCCGGCCGCAAGTCGAGGCACTCAAGGCCGAAGTCCTCCGCCAGGTCCGCGATGGGAATGTCCGTTTTATCCGCCTCTGGTTCACCGACCTGCTGGGGCACCTGAAGAGTTTCGCCATCACGCCCGATGAACTGGAAGGCGCGCTGGAAGAGGGGATGGGCTTCGACGGCTCTTCCATTCACGGTTTTGCGCGTATAGATGAGAGCGACATGATCGCCCGCCCCGACCCTGCCACGTTCTGCCTGCTGCCCCAGGAGAGCGGCGCATCGAAAGTCGCGCGGATGTTCTGCGACGTCCTGGAACCCGGCGGCGCGCCGTATCCGGGCGACCCGCGGTACGTCCTGAAGCGCGCCATAGCCCGCGCTGCCGCGAAGGGCTTCACGATGAACGTGGGCCCCGAGGCCGAGTACTTCTACTTCAAGAACTCTTCCGGCACCGAGACGCTGGACGAGGCCGGGTACTTCGACCTGACGGCCGTGGACGTGGCGCACGACCTCCGGTCGCAGACGGTCGAGACCCTCCAGGCGATGGGCATACCGGTCGAGTACAGCCACCACGAGGTTGCCCCGAGCCAGCACGAGATCGACCTTAGATATGCCGATGCGTTGACGATGGCCGACCGCCTCATGACATACCGGCTGGTCGTCAAGGAGGTGGCCATCGCCAACGGATGCCACGCAACGTTCATGCCGAAGCCCCTTTTCGGGCAGAACGGCTCGGGCATGCACGTCCACCAGAGCCTCTTCAGGGGCGACCGCAACGCATTCTACGACGCGAAGGACCCGATGTTCCTCTCGCCCGTCGCGCGCGGGTACGTGGCCGGCCTCATGCGCCACGCCCGCGAGATCATCGGCGTATGCGCCCAGTGGGTGAACTCGTATAAGCGCCTCGTGCCGGGTTACGAAGCCCCGGTCTATATCTGCTGGGCGCGGCGGAACCGCTCCACGATGATCCGCGTGCCCATGTACAAGCCCGGCAAGGAGAAGGCCACGCGCATCGAGTTCCGCGCACCGGACCCGGCGTGCAACCCGTACCTGGCGTTCGCGGTGATGCTGCACGCGGGCCTGGAGGGGATCGAGAAGGGCTACGAGTTGCCCGACGCGGTGGAGAGGGACATTTACGACATGAGCGAGGAAG
>CAYGWP010000493.1:0-13782 GCA_964353455.1 uncultured Anaerolineales bacterium | reverse complement strand
GGCTATGTCATCTGCGACTTCGGTTCGCGCATTCTGCTGCCGTTCGGCGACGATTCCGACCTGACCTACTACAAAGGGCGCGCGAAGGACGCGGTGCTGCCGCCGCTCGGCCACTTCCAGAAACAGTGGATCGACGCCTGCAAGAACCCCAGCCTCAAGGCGGCCTGCGACTTCGAGTACAGCGGCAACATGATCGAGCAGTTGCTGCTCGGCCTGGTGGCGTACCGCGTCGGCAAGAAACTGGCGTACGACCCCGCCGCCGGCAAGGTCACCAACTGCCGCGAAGCCAACGAGTTCCTCTCCCGGAAGTACCGCGCCGGGTGGACCCTGAACGGCTGAGGCCGCGCGCCGCCGGCGCGGCGAACGACGTGACGCATGGCACAAGTCACGATAGGTCGGAGTGGGGAGGGGGTCAAAGGGAATCGACGGGGCCTGATAGGGGACGCTCCCCTATTTCCGGGAACTTACCCCGAAACCATTGGCGTTTTTGCCCGATCTTGCCAGAAATAGGGGAGCGTCCCCTACCTGAAGAAATCCTTAAGGACCCGCACCGCCCCAACCCGCGCTGCCTCCAGATTCCCGGCGGCGCCGGCGGCCCCAACGTCACCCTGCCCCAGGCCCCCCGCCATAAGTCCAAGCGGGTGAGGCAGCAGGATATGGAGTTTGAGGAGAAGGAGTGATTGCGGCGTTTCCCGCCTTATTGCCCTTGGCCGACGGCGCGGTCGGCCGGAAAGGCAATACCACGCGTGCGACCCGTGCCAGTGCCTCACCTTGACCTGCCACGTGGCATCGTAAGGCCGGAAATCCGTATGATGTCCAGATAACTAGATAGTCAGCCACCCCGAACGCCGACTTCACCCAATAGCGTGTCCGGCGGACTCGCAGTTCGCTCGACTGAGTTGTTCGGCGTTGGTTTCGTCTTTCTTCTCAAAGATCGAGCTCCACAAGATCGGTTAAAATCACACGCTTCGCCTGAAAGCCCTTTGGGACGGGCCACAGGAAGTACAACTCGACGAAGCCTCCGTTGGGAATGGTGTAGGTAATCGCACCTTTTGCGCCCTCTGGTTTGGTCGTGTTCCATTTGGAGGCTGGCTTTGCATCTTTGGTGTCCTCGCGAACGTAGAGAGTCTTCATAAGCACGGGTGCAGTCTTGGTCTCTTCGACACCGGCAGACCAACCGGCCAGATAAATCCAGTAGTCGGTGTGTTTGGTGCCGTCTTTCCCAACGAGGATGCACGTGTTCTGCCTGAATACCACGTTCTTCCCTGCGGGAATTTCGATCTTGGCTTTGAAGCAATAGTAAGGCGAATCCGCCCCCTCAACCGTTGCCGGCCCGTGCTGCGGGTTCACTACTTTGATCGGTGTGTCAGCGGCTCTCAGCGTGGTAAGCACGCTCATTGAAGCGAGGCAGGCCAACACCGCCTTCAGGACTATCCCTTTCATGTTTCTCCTTCGAACGTGACGCATGACACGAGCGAAGATACGGCGGCGGGGGGCGGGGGTCAACACAAATTGTCATTGGTCATTTGCCACTTGTCACTTGTCACTGGTCACGGCGGAAGGCCGCAGACTTGAGGCCGGAGGAACAGCGGGTCTCAGTCGCCCCGTCGGGGCGGCGGATTGTAGCCACGGGTGGAGCGGCGCGGCCGCATTGCGGCCCGACGCGGAACCTGTGGAAAGCGGATGAGGCAGAAGAGTCCAGGACTCTTTTCCATTTTTTCGCCCCGCCTGCCCCTTCGGCAGGCTCAGGGCAGGCTCTGAGCGCAGCCGAATGGGGCGGGGCGAAGGACTTCCGGTCCGAACTCCTGCGAATGCTCCGGGCGCACGGCGTAGAGTTCGACGAGCGATATGTGTTTGACTGATCCGCCGCGCGTCACGGCCATTCATCCGCCCCGTCGGGGCGGACGTGTTGAAACATGAATGCTCCCACGGGTTCCGCGACGCCGAAAGCGGCGTCGCTCCACCCGTGGCTACAGTCCGTCGCCCCGCTGGGGCTGCGAAAAAGAGGAAAGAAGAAGGGGCGGGCGGGGGGCATCATCTACCCCGGGCTCGCGCCGCGGGGCTACTGTCAGGCGCCCCAGGCGGGGCTTCGCAAGGTCGGACGGTCCTCTTGTTTTTCAGCCAGTATCCCTCTGCGTCCATCTGCGCAATCCCTGGCCCGCCATAGCCTCCGGCGACGGCGGCTGCGGATGATCCGTTGTTGCCTCTCCGTTCAATCCGCCTTGGCCAAGGCTTCGGCGGACAGGTCCGCAATCCGCAATCCACCTTCGCCGAGGCTACGGCGGACAAGTCCGCAATCTGCCCTCCCCCAGGCCACGCCGTACACGTCCACAGCCAAAATTCCATACCGTATATGGTACTCGGACGGGCTTCGACCCCCCACTAATGGTATGCCTTGATGCCTGGCACCTGATTATTTTTCGCGCTCTCGGAGGGCAAAACGCACGTAAGTGTTTTTGCAAAAATGGCACTTACGTCAATTTGGGCCTGTCAAAGAAAGTGAAAAAACCGTTCAAAACCGTGAAAAAACTGTAAAAACCGTGTCAAAACCGATCAAAACCGATCGAAAAACGTCTTGCCCATCTTAACATTTGAGTGGTCGAACCCCTCTGGCGCTATCGCCAGGGCCGTTTTGGGGTCCAAAAACGCGTTTTTTTGCCGTTTCGGAGGTCGAAATTGACGTAAGTGTTTTTGCAAAAATGGCACTTACGTGCGTGTCACACATCACAGATCCGGACCGCCTGGGCGAGCGAGGTCAGCGGGTCTTTCTTGGGCAGGAACTCGTGGGCCACCCAGCCGTCGTACTTGGTTGCGGCGATGACCTTCATGATGGCGGTGTAGTTGAGCGTCTGGGTCTCGTCGATCTCGTTGCGGCCGGGCACGCCGCCGGTGTGGAAGTGCCCGATGTAGTCGATGACCTTGGGGATGATTTCCTCGGGCTTGTCGCCCATGATGGCCATGTGGTAGATGTCGTAGAGGAGTTTCAGGCGCGCCGAGCCGACCTTCTTGCAGACATCGACGGCCCACATGGTGTTGTCGGCCATGTAGTCCTTGTGGTTGACCTTGTTGAGGAGTTCCAGGCAGATGGTGACCTTCTTCTCCTCGGCGAACGGGGCGATCTTCTTGAGGCCCTCAACGCAGTTGGCGGCGCCCACGTCGTCGGCCATGCCCTCGCGGTTGCCGGAGAAGCAGATGACGTTGGGGTATCCGTTTGCGGCGGCGGCCTCGATGGCCTTCTGGAGCCCGGCGATGAGGCCCTCGTGGTTCTCCTTGCGGTTGAAGCCCTTGGCGATGCCGCCGGCGTTGACCATGGTGGCCACAAGGCCGTGCTTCTTGAGGGCCTCAAACTGGTTGGGCCCCACAAGGTCCACGCCCTTGAGGCCGATCTTGACGATGGCGGGGTAGAAGTCATCGTCCTTGATCTTCGAGAAGCACCAGCGGCTGACGGACTGCTTGATGCGGCCTTTCAAGGGGGTTCCCTCCGATTTGGGTTGGTCGGCAGCGGCGGGCTTGGCCTCTTCTGCGGCGGCGGTGCGGGCAAGGCCCATAGCGGCAAGGGCGAGAGCCCCGCCGGCGCCCTGGAGGAGCGAGCGGCGGCTGACGGCCGCGCGGTCAAGAGACAGGTTCGTTCTGGGGTCCATCGCGTATCCTTTCGTTGGTTCGGGTTCGGCTGAAGGAGCAATAGTACGGTTCCGGCGTGCGGCGTCAAAGAAATATCGCTTCCATTCCGGGCGATTGAGAGACAAAATGGGCTGGGTTACGGGCGGGCGGTCTCACAGGGAGGCGCACATGAACGGCTGCCAGCGTAAGGTTTATTCGGGCGAGGAACTCCAGACCATCGGGATGCCGTGCGGCGGGGTGGCCGCAGGGCAACTCTACGTCCGCGGAGACGGCACCCTTGCCCAGTGGTGGATTTCCAACAACTCGAAGTTCACCGGCTACGGCGACAAGTGCTACCGGACGTACCGGCCGGCCAGTCCGCTGGAGCAGGGGTTTGCCATCCGCGTGAAGGCCGACGGGGGCGCGGCCGTCGTCCGCAGGCTGAGCCAGGACGATTTCGACGCCATCGAGTTCATCGGCGAGTACCCCATTGCCGAGGTCCGCTACAAGACCCGCCAGATGCCGGCCCTGCCGGTGGAAGTTGCGGCAGAGGTCTTCTCGCCGTTCATACCGCTTAACGCCCGCGATTCGGCCCTGCCAGCCACGGTCCTGGTGTTCACGGTGAAGAACACGTCGGCCGGGCCGGTCGAGGCGTCGGTTGCGGGATGGCTCCAGAACGGCGTGTGCCTGGAACTGGCCGGCCGCAAGGACGTCCTCAGCCGCAACCGTGCGGCACGGGGCAGGGCGGGCACGTTCGTTCAGATGGACGTGGTGAAGGCGCCCGAGAAACCGGCGGCTGAGGCTCGCCGAATCACCGTCATCGACGACTTTGAGGACGGGACGTACGGCAAGTGGACCGTCACGGGCGACTGCTTCGGCCCCGCGCCGGCCACCGGGGCGCTCGCCGGTCAACAGGCGGTGAAGGGATGGCATGGCAAGCACTTCGTCAACACTTACGTGGGCGGCGACAAGCCGCAGGGCACGGCCGTCTCGAAGCCCTTCAAGATCACGGAGCCGATCCTGGCGTTCCTGATCGGCGGCGGCAGCCACGCCGGCAAGACGTGCATGAACCTGGTGGTGGGCGGGAAGACCGTCCGCACCGCGACGGGCCGCGACAAGGAAGCCCTGGAGATGCAGTCGTGGGACGTGCGGGAATTCGTGGGGCAGGATGGGAGCCTGGAGATCGTGGACCGCGAGTCCGGCCCGTGGGGGCACATCAACGTCGATTACATCCACCTGACGAACGTTCCGCCGCACGCGTTCACCGGGCCGCCGGAAGAGCATCCGGGTTTCGGCGACATGTCGCTGGTGTCGCTGGCGGCGGATGCCACCGCCCGCGCGGCGGGCACGGTCGAGGAAATCCTGGCCGACCTGGCCGATGACGGCCGGCTCACGCAGTCGGAATCGGCGGAGTACCCGGTGGGCGAGAAGTCGCCGGGCGCGGTGGCGGTCTCGGTCCGGCTTGCACCCGGGGAATCCAGGGGCATGGCGTTCCTGGTGACGTGGTGCTTCCCCAACCGTCCGAACGTCGGGAACATGTACGGCAACTGGCTGAAGTCCAGCGTAGAGGTGGCGGAGTACGTTGCGGGCAACTTCGAGCGGCTGAGCGGCGAGACCCGCCTTTTCCGCGACACCTACTTCGACACCACGCTGCCGTACTGGTTTGCGGCCCGCCTCGCGATGCCGGTCTCGACGCTGGCCACCGAGACGTGCCAGTGGTGGCGCGACGGCCGGTTCTACGCCTGGGAGGGCGTCGGGTGCTGCGACGGCACGTGCACCCACGTGTGGAACTACGAGCACGCCAGCGGGCGGCTGTTCCCGGAACTTGCCCGCTCGACGCGCCTGATGCAGGACCTGGGCGTCGGCTTCGACCCTGAGACGGGCCTGGTGGGGTTCCGCGGCAACAAGGCTTATGCAGCCGACGGGCAGGCGGGGACGGTCCTGAAGGTCTGGCGAGAGCACCTGATGTCGGCCGACCGGAAGTTCCTGGATGACGCATGGCCGCGGGTCCGGAAGGCAATCGAGTTCCTTATCGGCCACGACTCGAACGACGACGGCCTCATAGAGGACATACAGCACAACACCTTCGACATCAACTTCGTGGGGCCGAACACGTTCGTCGGCTCTCTCTACCTGGCGGCGCTTCGGGCCGCCGAGGAAATGGCCCGCCTCGAGGGGGATGAGAAACTCGCCGCCCGTTACCACGCCATTTACGAGAAGGGCAGCGCGCTTACGGGCGAGAGACTCTGGAACGGCGAGTACTTCACCCAGATCATCCCGCCGGGCCAGGGCGACAAGCACCAGTATGGAACCGGGTGCCTGGCCGACCAGGTCTTCGGACAGGGGTGGGCGCACCAGGTGGGTCTCGGCTACATCTATCCGCGTGAGAAGGTGCAGTCGGCCCTTGCGGCGGTCTATAAGCATGACTGGACGAGCGATGTGGGGCCGTACAACAAGGAGCATCCGCCGCAGCGGTGGTTCGCGCGGCCGGGCGAGGCGGGACTTCTGACGTGCACCTGGCCGCGCGGCGGACGCCCCGCGGAG
This sequence comes from uncultured Anaerolineales bacterium, assembly GCA_964353455.1. Taxonomy (GTDB): domain Bacteria; phylum Planctomycetota; class Phycisphaerae; order FEN-1346; family FEN-1346; genus CAYGWP01. The sequence continues at coordinate 7,638 of CAYGWP010000493.1, read as the reverse complement.
CCGGTCCTCTACCGCGATGAGGTCTGGACCGGCATCGAGTACCAGGTGGCCGGGCACATGCTGTGGGAGAGGATGGTGCGGGAGGCGCTGGCAATCGTCCGCGGCATCCACGACCGCTACGACGGCACGAAGCACAATCCGTGGAACGAGGTCGAGTGCGGCGACCACTACGCCCGCGCGATGGCCTCGTGGGGGTGCCTCCTTGCGGCCGAGGGGTACGTCTATGACGGCCCGGCGGGCGTGATCGGGTTCGCCCCGCGTCTCCAGCCCGAAGACTTTAAGGCCCTCTTCACGGCGGCCGAAGGGTGGGGCAGCCTGGTCCAGAAGCGGACCGAGCGCAGCCAGACGGACCGCATCGAGGTGAAATGGGGGAGCCTGCGGGCCCGGACGCTGGTGTTTGAAGTTCCGGAGGCCGCGCGCGGCGTAAAGGCGGCGGTCACGGCCGGCGGGCGGCAGGTCGCCGCCGAGGTCAGGCAGGACGCGGCCCGCGTGACGGTCTCGCTCGGCCAGATGGTGACGGTCGGTCGCGGCGAGAATCTGGATGCCGTGCTTACGTGGGCATGATGCCTTCTTGATAGGACAGGGAGGATACGAGGTGAATCGCCGGGAGGTCATCAAGTCTGCGACGGCGGCGGGCCTGGCGCTGGCCGCCGGCCGCATCGCGGCATCCGCTGAGCAGCAGTCGCGGCCCGCGGGGCCGGACGCAGGCCCGCCGCAACGCCCAAACGTCCTTGTAATCTACGCCGACCAGCACCGCATCGACTGCATGGGGGCGTACGGCAACCGGGAGATCCGCACGTCGAACCTGGACGCGGTGGCGGCCGACGGGGTCAGATTCTCCAACAGTTTCTGCCCGCTCCATTTCTGCACGCCGTCGCGGTACTCGTTCCTGTCGGGCCTGTGGGTCCACGAGCACCAGGCGTGGGGCAACCACTCGACGCCGCGGCCGGGGACGGAGATGTTCCCGGCGATCATGCGCGCGGCCGGTTACCGGACGAAGGCCGTCGGCAAGATGCACTTTACGCCCACCTATCTGGACGTGGGCTTCGACGAGATGGAACTGGCCGAGCAGGACGGCGTGGGCCGGTTCGACGATGATTACCATCGGTGGCTGAAGGGCCAGGACCTTGCGGACGGCATCGACCTTGAGGACCAGCGGTCGGAGTACCGCAGCCGCGCCCCGGCGGAGTACTGGGAGACGTTCGGGGCGAGGCGGTCGGACCTGGACGAGGCGCACTACTCCACCACGTGGATTGCTGACCGGGCGATGGAGACGATCAGCAAGTGGACCGGCGGGGGGAACCTGCTCATGGCCGGCTTCATCAAGCCGCACCACCCGTTCGACCCGCCCGCCCCGTGGGACCGCATGTACGATCCGGAGAAGATGACGCCGCTGGCCGGGTGGACGGATGCGCCCCTGCCGCGCGACATCGAGTTTAGCGCCGGCTACTTCCCGCACGCGAAACTCACCCTGCCGGCCCTCAAGCGAATCATGGCGCATTACTACGCCACAATTTCCGAGATCGATTTCCACGTCGGCCGCATGACGGACGTGCTGAGGCGCAAGGGCCTCTACGATTCCACAATGATCGTCTATACCGCCGACCACGGCGAATACATGGGGTTCCATCACCTTCTGCTGAAAGGAAACCTCGGGTATGATCCGCTGATGAAGGTGCCGCTGATCATCAAGTACCCAAGTGGCGCTGGGCGGGGCACGGTGAGCGACGCCCTGGTGAGCGCGGTGGACCTTGCGCCGACGATCCTGCGGCAGGCTCTTTGCCGGCCTGCGGAGAAGATGCGCGGGCTGGACCTTGCGGCGGGCGGGCGCCGCGAGATCGTCTTCTCGGAGATGCCGGGGGCGTCGCAACTTGTGGCCCGGACGGCCGCACACAAACTCATCCTCCGAAGTCCGCGCGAGAAGAGCCTCTTCTTCGACCTCAAGGCCGACCCGCTGGAGATGGAGAACCTTTACGGCCGGCCGGAATGCCAGGCCGAGGTCGAGCGGCTCTCGAAGGCAATCGAGGAGTGGCGCGGCCCGGCGGGGCCCACTCGGGCATACGTCGATGAGAACGCCCCGGTCATCAACCAGCCGAACGTGCCCAAGCGCGATGACAACCATCGCCAGGAGATGATCGCGTACTTTCAGCGGAAACTGGGCCTCGCGCCAGGCAAGCAGTAGCCGGGGGGGCCGTAGCAGGTGGCACGGCCACGCTGTTCTGCGTGGCCGTGGTTACTTCGGCCGCGGAAGCCACGGCCACGCAACAGCACAGCGTGGCCGTGCCACCCGGCATCCGGTACGACGGAAAGACGAGAGGAACCCTGCCATGAAGACTTCATGTTGCCTGGCCCTGATTGCCGTCATCGCGGTGTCGGCAAGCGCCTGGGCCGCGGAGAAAGCCATGTCCGATAGTCCCCGCCGCGTGGTTTTCCTCGGCGATTCGATAACGTACGGCGGACAATACATCGACTACATTGAGGCGTACACGGTTACGCGGGCGCCGAACCCTCCAGGCGGGCGGCCCGAATTCCTCAACCTCGGCATCCCGAGCGAGACCGTCTCGGGCCTCTCGGAGCCGGGCCACGCCGGCGGCCAGTTCCCGCGGCCGTGCCTGCACGAGCGGCTCGCGCGCCTGCTTGAGAAGACGGAGCCCAATGCCGTCGTCGCCTGCTACGGGATGAACGATGGCATCTACTACCCGTTAGGCGAGGACCGCTTCAAGGCGTACCAGGACGGCATCCGGCGGCTGGTCGATGCGGCGAAGGCGTCCGGGGCGATGGTCCTGCTCATGACGCCGCCGACGTTCGACCCCGTGCCGATCAAGGCCCGCACGCTGCCGGCCGGCCAGGCGGAGTATCGCCAGCCGTTCGAGGGTTATGATGATGTGCTCGCCCGGTACTCGGAGTGGCTGCTCTCGCAGCGGTCGGCGGGGTGGGAGGTGGGGGATATCCACGGGCCGATGTCGCGGCACCTGGCGGAGCGACGAAAGACGATGCCGGCGTTTCAGTTTGCGGGTGATGGAGTCCACGCCAACGCGACGGGCCACATGCTGATGGCCGCCGCGGTCCTTGAGGCGTGGCGCGTCCCGCCCGAGGTCGATGCGGCGGTGATAGATGCCGCCGCCCTCAAGGCCGCGGGCGGCAACGTCGCGGACCTGGCCCGCGACGGCGAGGGCATCCGCTTCACGTGGACCAGTCGCCGACCCATGCCGATGGACCCGAAGTGGGACGCCGAGTCCGTCAAACTCGAACGCTTCGTGGAGCGATTCAACCGCCACACGCTGACGGTGCGCGGCCTCTCGGCCGCGCGGTACCAGTTGCGCGAGGGCGACAAGGTGCTGGGGACGGTCACGCGCGAGGAACTTGCCGCCGGCCTCGACATGCTGAAGTTCCCCGACCTCTCCACCAACAAGGGGGGGGCGGAACTCCTGCAACTCGTGCGAAAGCGCGGACGCCTGCTCACGGATGCGTACCTGAACGATATTGGCCACAAACGGCCCGGTATGGCGAAGGGCCTGCCGCTGGATGAGGCGAGGAAGCAGGCCGCCGACCTGGACGGCCAGATTCGGCAACTCGCCGGGCCGGTCGTGCTGAGGCTGAGCCTTGCTGCGGAGCAGGCGGCCGCCGCGCCGCCGGCCCCCCAAGCGGGCCAGTGCGTCCTTCGCATCGGCGGGAAGACGGTGGATCCGGCGACGCATGCCATCGTCATACCCGAGAAGGCCACGCCGCAGGAGACGTTCGCGGCTGGCGACCTGGCGGCACACATTGAGAAACTCACCGGCAAGCGCCTGGCGGTTGTGGCCGAGGGGACGCTCGGCGAAAAGACGCCCATCGTGGTCGGCCGGTGCGATGCGACGCTCGCGAAACTGGGCGTGGCGGTTGAGTTCGACAAACTCGGCGCCGAGGGCATCGCCATCGAGACGAAGGGGCCGGCCCTGGTCCTGGCGGGCAACCGCCGCGGCGTCCTCTACGCGGTCTATACCTTCCTTGAGGACAACTGCGGCTGCCGGTGGTTCACGGCCGGCCGCACCATCTCCCCCAAGGGCGGGGTTTACAGGGCCGCGGAACTTGACGTGCTTGACCCCGCCGGGGCCGCGTGCACGGTCATCCCGAAGACCGGCACGATCGAGATCGGCGACCTCCACGTGCGCTACCAGCCGCCACTTGAACTGCGCTCGACCGACTACCCCTGCTCTCGCGATGCCGACTGGGCGGTCCGTAACAAGATGAACGGCACCCAAACCCGCCTCGACGAGCAGCACGGCGGCAAGGTCTCGTACTCGCACTTCGTCCACACCTTCAACTCGATACTCGACCCGGCGAAGGAGTTTGCGGCCCACCCGGAGTACTTCTCGGAGGTGAAGGGGCAGCGGACGGCGGAGCGGACGCAACTCTGCCTGACGAACCCGAAGGTCATCGAGATCGCCAGGAAGGTCGTCCGGCAGTGGATCAAGGAATCGCCCGACGCGACGATCTTTTCGGTCTCGCAGAACGACTGGGCGGGCTTCTGCACCTGCACGAATTGCAGGGCCGTGGCCGACCGCGAGGAGAGCCAGGCCGGGCCGCTCATTGAGTTCGTCAACGCCATTGCCGACGACATTGCCGCGGACTTCCCCGACAAGGTGATCGACACACTTGCATACCAGTGGAGCCGCAAGCCGCCCAAGAGCATCCGGCCGCGGCCGAACGTGTGCGTGCGCCTGTGCTCAATCGAGTGCTGCTTCGCCCATCCGCTGGATGAGTGCGAGGTCAACAAGTCCTTCGTGGCCGACATCCGCGGCTGGAACAAGTTGTGCAATCGGCTCTATATATGGGATTACGTTATCGACTATAGCCACAGCATCATGCCGTTCCCGAACCTGCGGGTGCTGCGGCCCAACATCCGGTTCTTCATCGGTAGTGGCGTGAAGGGGATTTACGAGGAGGCCTGCTACTTTACGCCCGGGTCGGAACTGGCCGAACTCCGCACCTACATCATGGCCAAGACGCTGTGGAACCCCGACTACGACACCGACAAGGCGATCGACGAGTTTCTGCCCGCGTACTACGGCCCGGCGGCGGGGCCGCTGCGGCAGTACATCAACCTCATCCACCGCCAGGTGACCGAGCACAAAGACTGGCACGTCAATATCTGGGCCAAGCCTGATTCGCCGTACCTGGGGGCCGAGGTGATCGCCGAGGCCGTGAAACTCTTCGACGAGGCCGGTGCTAAGGCGGCCGGCGATGCGGTCTTTGCCCACCGCGTGGAGGTCGCGCGGCTGCCGGTGCTGTACGTCCAGATCGCCAACTCGAAGCCCGGCGATGCCGCCGCCGATGCCTCGGCGCTCCTCGACCGGTTCGAGCGCATCGCCCGCAAGGAAGGCGTCACGATGGTCCGCGAGCACGCGGGCTCCGGCGCGCTGGACGTTTGGCTCAAGGCCCAGCGCGAGCGGCTGAAACTCGCCCCACCCCCCGCGCCGAAGCCGCCCGAAAAGGCCCCGGCGAAGTAAGACTTGCACTTGGCGCGGTAGCAGTAGGAGTGGCAATGTTCGGCAAGGCGGTTGTTCTCGTTGCCGGTCTGGCGGTTCTACTTGCTGCCGCGAGGGGGCACTGTGCCGAGACCGCCGCGCCGCCGGCCACTAAGGATCCGCTGTACGCGGAACTCGTTACCGTCCTCGACCGCTTTGATCGCGGAGAGCGATGGAAGGATTCCGACTCGGGCATCCTTGCCTGGTCCTGCGGCCAGCAGATGCGGGCATTGGTGGACCTGTACCAGGTGACCGCCGACCGGGCTTGGCTCGACCGATTCTTTAAGTATGCCGATACGATGTTCGCCAACCTGACGCCGAACCGCGACGGGGTCCTGGGTTGGCGCACCGGCAGTTACTCCACGAAGGCCGGCGAGCCCCTCGACTTCGCGGTCCATGACGGCGTGGTCCTTACGCCCATCTGCCGCGCCATTGAGATCGTGAAGAAGGACCCCGCCCTCGCCCCGGCCTACGGCGCACGTGCCGACCGGCTGCTCGCCGTCATCGAGACCAAACTCGTCCCCAAGTGGGACAAGTGCCGCCGTCAGGTGAAGGAGGGGGCGGTCCTCGTTTACCCGGACGATCCGGCCCTTGGGGCGGAGCACGGCATAACGCAGCCGCACAACCAATACCTCGCGATGGGGTCGGTCTATGTCGCGCTCTTCCGCATCACCGGCAAGGCCGAGTGGCGCGAGCGGGCGGCGAGGATGGCATCGTTCTTCAAGTCGCGCCTGCGCACGGTCGGCGACCGATACGAGTGGAACTACTGGGACGCCTCGGGCGAGTGGGACGCCGAAATGGCCAAGACCGACCATCCGCGGGCCGAGGACACCGGCCACGGAAGCATCGACATCGCCTTCGCCATCGCGTGCGCCGAGAGCGGCATCGTCTTCGATGAGGCGGACCTCAAGCGGTTCGCCAACACGTTCGTCAAGGCGATGTGGAACGGCTCTCTGGACGCCCCCGTTGTCGGCGGGTGGGTCAACAGGACCACGCCGTCGCGACAGAGCGGGAACGTCCAGGACTGGCTCCTCCTGGGTCGTCTGGAACCCCGCATTCGGGAGGTCTGCAACCGCGTGATCCCGAAGGAGGGCAGTACGGCCGCCAAGGCGCAACTCTTCCGCCTTCGCGCGGCGAAGGCGAAGGCGGCGCAGGAATAAACTTCCCTTCCCGCCGCGAACCGCACAGAATAGATCGCTCAAGTTGGGGGCATGTCCCTGACACTAGCATAAAGGAACGGCCATGAAAACGGCAAGTCTGCTGGCTGCGGCTATGGTGATTCTCATTGCGGCCTCCGGCGTGAGCGGGCAGCAGAAACTCTCATACGTTGACCTGGTGCGCCGCCTGACTGACCTGGAACGCCTCGCCGTCCTCCCGGCGCCGGGCGACACGATGGCCCAGTGGTCCAGTTACGACCGCGCAACCAAGTATGATGCCGCCACGGGCAAGTACATCGCCTGGGCCGCCAATGCCGACGGCACGGGCATCATCCGCAAAGAGGGTGATGTGGAGGTCATGGCCGAGATGGAAGGCCCGGGGTGCATCTGGCGCATCTGGTCCGCGAAGGCCGATGCCGGGCACGTCAAGATCTACCTCGACGGCGCCGCCGAACCCGCCGTTGACCTCCCGTTCTCAGGCTACTTCGACCGCAAGAACGAGCCGTTCGCCTATCCTGCCCTGGTCCACGAGACCGCGCGGGGCCTCAACAACTACGTCCCCATCCCGTACGCCAAGTCCTGCAAGATCGTGGCCGATAAGGGCTGGGGCCGCTACTTCCATTTCGGCTACGAGACGTTCCCGAAGGGGACCGTCGTGCCGACCTTTAAGATGGCCCTCTCGGCGGCGGAGGCGGCGGCCCTCAAGGCGGCGGACGAACTGCTGACCGCGCGTCTGGGCGCCGACCCCGTCGGCAAGCGCTCCACGGAGACGGTTGTGCGCGGAAACTTCTCACTGCCGGGCGGCGAGGCCATGCCGCTGGCCGAACTGCGGGGCGAGGGCGCGATCACCGCGATCCGCATCAAGTTGCCCGCGGCCGCCTCGCGCGACGATGAAATCGCCGCCCTGAGGGAACTGGCGCTCCGGATCACCTGGGACGGCGAGAAGACGCCCGCCGTCTGGTCGCCGCTGGGGG
>CAYGWP010000492.1:0-4019 GCA_964353455.1 uncultured Anaerolineales bacterium | reverse complement strand
TGGCCACCTGGTCGGCGTGCGAGAGATTCTGAAGCAGCGGGACGCGCGCCAGTTGCGCCAGCGCCTCCACTATGAGGACGCCCGGCATGATGGGCGTCCCCGGATAATGGCCCTGGAAGAAATGCTCATTTATGGATACGTTCTTGATGCCGACCGCCCGCACGTCCTCCTCGAACTCGATCACCCGGTCCACCAGCAGGAACGGATACCGGTGCGGGATGATGGCCATGATCTGGTTGATGTCCAGGGCCTGGCGGACCGCGCCGCGGACGACCGTGCCGGCGCTTGCGGCCTGCTCAAGCAGGCGCCTCACCAGCCGGTGATTGAGCGTGTGCCCGCTTCGCATCGCCACTATCCGGCCGTGCACGTCGCAATTCATCAGGAACAGGTCGCCCACCAGGTCCAGCATCTTGTGCCGCGCGGGCTCATCGGGATACCGCAGCGTGTTGCCGACGGGCCCCTGCGGCCCGATCACCAGGAGGTCCTCGTACGTGGCCTGCGACCCGTAGCCGCGCTGCCTCAGGTCCGGCACCTCCGACTCAAGGATGAACGTGCGTGTGGCGGCAAGTTCCTCGACGAACGAATCGGGCGTCAACTTCATACTGAAGACCTGCGGCGGGATGATGCCGCCGGGTCCGTAGTCCAGGTGGTACGTCAGCGACAACTCGTCCTCCGGCCCGGGGAGCGCCGTGATGATGGCGTCGCCGTCCTGAATGGTGACGGGCTCCATGATGCGGAGGACGGGCCGCTCGGCGTCCTGCTCGACGATGCCGGCCTGGCGGATGAGGCGCACGTAGTCTGCGGCGGAGCCGTCGCCGGCGGGGAGTTCCGGGCCGCTCAGGTCGGCGAAGAGGTTGTCGATGCCGAGTCCGCCGAGGGCCGCGAGCAGGTGCTCGGCCGTCTCGACCGCGACGTCGCCGCTGGCGAGCGTGGTCCGCTGGAACCGCTTCGCAACCGACTGGATCGACGTCGGCACGGTCGCGCTCTGGCCCAGGTCAACCCGCGTGAACACCAGGCCCGTGTTCGGCGGCGCGGGCCGCAGGCGCAGGTGCACCGTCTGCCCCGTGAAGAGACCGTGTCCCTCGATTTCGGCTTCAAGCGAGATGGTCCGCTGCCGCCGGCTCACCTTCGCCCCTTTGACTTTCGCGGCTTTCTCGACTTCGCCGGCTTCGTCGCCGCCCGGCGCCCTTCAATCATCTTGAGGCGCTCAAGCACTTCTTCCATCCGCCCGAGCGCCGCCTGGCGCCTGAGGTCGGCCCGATGCGGCACGGCCGGGTACCCGCTTACATCCGTGCCCGGCGGCACATCCTTGGTGACGCCTGCCTTTGCGGCGATGCGCGCCCCGTCGCCGATCACAAGGTGGCCGTCTATGGCCGCCTGCCCGGCGATAACGCAGCCGCGGCCGATCCGCACGCTCCCCGCTATGGCCACCTGGGCCACGATCACCGTCGCCTCGCCGATCTCCACGTTGTGGCCGATCTGGACGAGGTTGTCGATCTTCACCTTCGGCCCGATGCGGGTCGCGCCGAACCGGGCGCGGTCCACCGTGACGCACGCCCCAAGTTCCACATCGTCGCCGATCTCAACGGTCCCGAGTTGCGGGATCTTCTCCGGCCCGGTCTTGCCCGCAAGATACCCGAACCCGTCGCTGCCGACGACCGAGCCTGCATGGATGACGGTGCGGTCTCCGATGCGGACCCGCTCGCGGATGACGACGCCGGAGTGGATGTCGCAATCGGCCCCGATAACCGCCTCGTCGGCCACAACCGCCCCGGCGCGGATACGCGTGCGGTCGCCGATGCGGACCTTCTCGCCCACCACGGCGCACGCGCCCACGTGGACGTCGCGGCCAAGCGCCGCCGTCTCGGCCACGGCCGCGCGCGGGTGGATGCCCGGCTGCGGCGCCAGCACCGGCGGACACAAGGCCGCCGCAATCGCCACCATCGCCCGGTTCGCGTCGGCCACGCGGAGGACCGCCGCGCCGGCCGTCCCCCGCCACGACTCCGGAACGACCAGGCAGCCGGCCTTCGAGGCGGCGGCCGCATCCTTATATCGCGCCAGGGCCACGAAGGCCACGTCGGCCGGGCCGGCATCGGCCAGCGAAGCCACGCCGCCGACGGCCCGCGCGGGGTCGCCTTCCAGGCGTCCGCCGACCAGTTGCGCGAGTTCCCCCAGGGTCTTTTCCACGGTCGCTCCGGGCGCACGGCTTCCCCTGCGGGCCTGCCGCGCGAGATATTGAGGGGCGATTATAGCGGATATGAGCCGGAAAGCAAGGTTCAGGCCCGGCCTGCCGCGAAAGCGACAGATTATGCGTGTTTAGCCGCGACTCGAAGCACGTTTAGCCGCGACTCGAAGAGGAGCGCGCTTTCGAGCAGCCACACGCGCTCCTCTTCGAGTCGCGGCTAAACTCTCGGGCAGGCACACGCTAAACACGTACTGCCGGCCACTGTTGACGCCACTCTGCCCGTTTGGCATGATGGTGCCATGCCGCTGAAACTCGTCATCTTCGACCTCGATGGAACGCTGCTGGTGCAGGCGCTGGATTTTGGCGCGATCCGGACCGAGATCGGCCTGCCGCCGGTCGTTCCCATCCTGGAGACTATGGAGTCGCTGGAACCGGCGGCCCGCGAGCGGGCGTTTGCCATCCTCGACCGCCACGAGGCCGAGGCGGCGGCGCGGTCCGAACTCATGCCAGGCGCACGCGAAATCCTCGCGTACCTCCGCAGCCGCGGCATCAGGACCGCCGTCCTCACCCGCAACAGCCGCATCAGCGTCGATGCCGCACGCGAGCGGCACGGCCTGGAGTTCGACGCCGTCGTCACCCGGGCCGAACACAAGCCCAAGCCGTGCCCCGACGGGGTGAACCACCTGATGAGCGTCTTCGGGGCGACCGCCGGCGATACGGTCCTGGTCGGCGACTACCGGTTCGACATCGAGGCCGGCCGCGCCGCCGGCGTCCGCACCATCGCCGTCATCTCGGAGCCGAAACCCTGGGCGAAGGACGCCACTTACGTCGCGGCCGACCTGGCCGAGGTCCGCCGCATCCTTGAATCACTGGTTGGCACGCCCGCAAGTTGAATGTGTAGCACGGCCGGGCCGTTCGGCAGGTCCGAGCATGCTTGCCCGGCCGTGTGAACAAGCGGCAGACCTGCATGGCCGTTCACGTGCCGCGGCCCCGGGTGCAAGGGGGTAGAGTCGAGGTCTGGCGCGGTGGGGTAGGCCGGGCATAGCCGTTGGCCGCCCCTTTCGGTTGGCGGTGCCTCACTGGCCCGACCGTGCTCCGGCTCCAGAAAAACGCTCATCGAACCGGACGGGCGGGTTTCCCGCATCCGGCTCTCGGAGAAGGCGTCACGCCGTCGCCCGCGGGAAGTTGCGCGGCCGCCCCTGAAGGCGGACCAGCCCCAGCACCTCGTGCAGGTAGGCGTCCGAGTATCTGGCCCGGCCGTATCCTCGGTGCGGGTACTTCACGCGCAGCCACTGACGCAGCCGTCGCCGGGCCTGCTCGTCCATCGCCCGGTGCGCGCGGCTGACCGACCCCAGCGAGAAGTAGTTCGCCCAACCCACGAGCAAGCGGTTGAGTTCCCCCACCTTCTCCGGGACCGTCGGCCGCGAACTTTCTCGCCCGGTCAGGGTCCGCAGGGCCGTCACCAGCCGCGCCAGCCGTTTCTTCGACGGCCGCGTCCCGATGTACGCCCGCCCCGTCTTGGGCGACCAGTTCCGGCCGAAGGTGTACCCCAGGAAGTCGAACGGTTCGTCCGGCGCGTGCCGCAGACGCGTCTTGGTCTCGTTCACCGCCAACTTCAGCCCCGCCATCATCCTCCGCATCGCGGCCAGCGCTTGGGCGCCCGTGCCGCGACAGCAGATGACGAAGTCATCGGCGTAGTTGACGATTCGCGCTCCCAGACGTGCCTCGTGCCCCAGTGTCTTCCAGCCCGCTACGAAGCGACGGATGTAAATATTGGCCAGCAACGGGGAGATCGGCGCGCCTTGCGGCGTCCCTCGCCCCGCGTCCTTCGCCT
>CAYGWP010000491.1:0-4951 GCA_964353455.1 uncultured Anaerolineales bacterium | reverse complement strand
CGGCGGACGGCGTCGATCATGGCCCAGCCCTGGGCGACCGTCAGGGCCAGCGGTTTCTCGGAGTAAACATCCTTGCCGGCCTTGCACGCTTCAATCGCGATAATCGCGTGCCAGTGGTCGGGGACGGCGGTGACGACGGCGTCCACGTCCGGCCGGGCGAGGACCTCGCGGAAATCGTTGTAGCCCGGGCACCCGACGTCCTCGGCCTTCGCATCGGGCCGGCCGTACGCGCGGGCGACCGTCTGTATCGCGGCATCGCGAATCTGGGCATCCACATCGCAGATGCCGACGACCTGCGCCCCGCTGTTTCCGACCAGGGTCCGCACGTGGCCGCCGCCCATGTTTCTTACGCCGATGCAGACGACGTTCACCCTCTCGCTCGGCGATGCGCGGCCGCCGGCCCCGAGTGCGTTTTCCGAGATGACGAAGGGCGCGGCCGCCGCCGCAACAGCGCCCTGGATGAACTTCCGTCGCGTGATGGACGTTTCCATCTTCATCCTCCGCTGTCGCTCAGTCACTCAGTCACCCAGTCACTTAGTCACTTTGCTGCGGAACTTGGTCTCGCCTCCGGCGTGCGCTTAGCCACCCAGAACAGCGAGTTGACCAGCATCCGCTTGAAATTGTCGTTGGTGAAATCCTCCGGTGCGCCGAGCGACGTGTAGAACACGCGCCCACCGTTATGAACCCGCGTCCAGGCGATGGGTTCCGTATGGTCCGCGCTCGTTCCCGTCAGGAGCAACTCCACGTCTGCCGCAAGGCCGGTGTTCCTATAGAGGCTCGCCTTCGAGGTGAACGGCTGGACACCGGCGAGGATCGGATGGCCCGTGGCCTTCTCGGCTATGGAGACCTTGACCTCCGGGCCGGCCCCGTAGTGGTTCTTGTAGTTGCCGCCCAGGACCTCCTTATCGAACTCAAGCCACGGCTGGAATGCGTGGCTGGCCGTGCGGAGGCCCACGACGGGCCGCCCGGCCTGGCAGTACTTCTTGACGCGGTCGAGTTGGTCGGCGGGGGGCTTCAGGCGCCGGGTGAAGATGAGCGCCACATCCGTCGTGTCGATGGCCTCGATGCCGGGCAGGTTGTCGCCGCCGTCCTTAGCCAGGACCAGGGAGCAGGCGACGCTGAAGTTCGCCTCCACGTACGCCTTGAACGCAGTGAGCGACTCATCGGACTTGTACTCCGCCGAGCCGGACACGAGGCACACCTTGAGCGGTTCGGCCCCGGCGGCGTGCCAGCACAGGGCTAGCAGGGCAAGAAGAACGGTCACGATTGCCAGCGGCATAGGGGCCTCCTTATTGATATCAGCCACCGCGCGCGACTCTCCGAGTCGCGGCTAAAATGAGAAACGCGGGCTCACCGGGCGCCTGGCTCAAGATTTCGATACGCGTCGTATGCGGCGGCAACCCGGCCGGCGGCGGCATCGCCGCGGTGGACCCACAGGCGATATCTGAGCGTCACCGGCTTGCCAGGCTCGAGCGTGACCGTCTCCATCCCCGGCCAGCACGGGCCGAGGAACCCGTAGTGGCGCAGCGTCCACTCGTTGGGCGCGGCCCGCCCGACGGACTGGCGGGGATGGATGAAGACGGCAGCGCCGCTCATCTCGGTCCTGCCGGCGAACCGGGCCGAGAGGTCGGCCCACGGGAACTTGAGGTGATCGGCGTCTTTCTCCTGTTTGCCTGCGGGCGTGGTGATGACGGTGTCCTCGCGCGGGGCGAAGCGGAAGCAGAGCCCGCCGTAGCCTTTGGTTATCTCGCCGCGGATTTCGATCGGCGCCGCGGTCGCCTCGAAGCGGAGTTCCACATCGATCGCGCGGCCGGCGGCCTCGGCATTGTGGGCAGTCAGGCGGACGGTCTCCTTCGCCACGGGCGGGCCGTCGATGATCCACGCGTTCTCGATCGCCACCGTCGCGCCGCCCGCGTCGGCCCGGCGCTCCAGCCACTTGACGAAGTGCTGGCGGATGCCCTTGACGGCCCAGAGGTCGATGTCGCGCTCCGCCCCGCGGCCGGCCACCTTCATGCGCGGCCACATCCACGACACGCCCCGATGGTGGTAGTGGTCCTTTGGGAAATCGTCGGTCAGTTCCTCTCCGTCGAGGCCGAGGACGGGATGGACGTAGCACGACCGTTTGAAATTCGCCGGCGCGCCTTCCTTCAACTGGTCGCCCCAGCAGTAGGCGAGGACGGGCTTGTCGGCCTCGAGGACCTGGAGCCGCTCGTTCGGGAGTTCGAGGAGTCGAAAGCCTGCGCCTGAAGGTTGGGCAGCGGCCATCTCCGTAGGCCGGGGCGCGCCCCGGCTTTCGCCCTGAACCAGGAGGGCCGCCGCAGAGGCGACGAACAGTTGTCGGCGAGTCAGTGCAATCCTGTTCATGGTTGCTTCCTTTGCTCAAGCCGGGGCACGCCCCGGCCTACATAGGGGTCATGCCGGGGCACGCCCCGGCCTACATGGGCGTAATGTACTCCTTGAGTTTCAGGACGTTTTCGGGCGGGGTCTCGTAGGGCAGGGCGCCCGTGCCGATGCACGCCTTCTGGCGGGTGCGGGCCAGGGCGACCACGCGGTCGGCCTCGCGGCGGATTGTCTCCCATGACTGCCCCACAACGATGCGGTGGTCCATGTTCACGCGGACCATGACCTGCGGGCGCCCGGCCACCTTCTCCATAAAGACATCTTGATTAGTTTCCATCGGGCAGCAGACGTATCCGCAGCCCATCTCCAGGATGGCGTCGAGGATGGGCGCGGTGTCGCCGCCCATGACGAAGGCGACGCTGTGGCCGACGATCTCGGCAAACCGGTCCAGCAGGGGCCGGACCGCCGGGACCTCGATCTCGCGGAACTGCCGCGGCGAGAGCAGCGGCGGCGTGGCCGCGGACTCGAAAAACGCGACGTCCAGCCCCGCCTCGGCTATCGCCTGAACAAACGGCACCTGGCCCTGGGCAACATGCGCCAGCGCCGCACGCGCCGACTCCGGCTCCACCTGGCACGCGACAAGCAGCGTCTCGAACCCCGCGAGGTTTGCGGCGATCGAGAACGGGCCGCTGACGGGGATGCGGACGTCGGCCTCGGGGAACTCCCGCTTGAGCCGCCGCCCGACCTCGATAACCATGCGCAGCCGGCCCGCGCCCATCGCGAGGGGCGGAAGGGCGGCAATGGCGGCGAGGTCGTTGAAAGGATGCTCGCCGATTGCCGGGATGCCCGCCTCAAACGGCTTTGCGACCACGGCGCCGTACGCTTCGGCCTCCAGGTTATAGATGTCTATGCCGACGACGATCGGGCTGTGCCGGTACATGCGGTACGCAGCGGCGTGGCCCTGGAAGAGCAACTCCGGGTCGCGCGAGACTTCCCACGGCGTCCGGTCGATCAGCCTTGCCGCATGCTCATAGACTGATGGCGAAAACTGCATGGGTATCTTCCCCGTGCTATTCCGGCAGCGGCTTGCCTTTCGTCTCCGGCGCGAACGGCAGCACCACGAGGCCGATGACGAACACAACCGAGACTGCTATGGCCGCGTATCGGATGGGGTTATCGATGCTCCCCAGCGAACTCAGGAACGTCATGTTAGCCAGGCCCTCTTCGCCCCGCGGAGTGCCCGCCGGCGCAAGGAATATGCTCGACAGCGCACCCAGCGCAAACGAACCAGGGGCCGCCACGTACCTGGCCGTGTTGTAGCAGAACCCCGTGCCCGTGGCCCGCAGCCTCGTGGGGAACAGTTCCGGGAAGTAGATGCTGTACCCGCCGAAGACCGTAAGCGTTCCGAGTCCGAGGAGCGGCGCCATCCACCATATCTGCTCCGGCCTGGTCATGAATCCGAAAACGCCGAAGACCGAGACCAAGGCCAGGGTGAAGATCAGGGCGAACGCCGGACGCCGTCCGATACGCGCCACAAGCAGGCTGAAAACATACGTCCCCACGGCCGCAGCGCCGTTAAAGAGCATCATGGCGTATGCGCAGTTCCTGTCTTGCGCGGCCTTCGCCGCGGCAAGCACGCCGTCGATGACAACCTGGTCCATGCCGGGGTTTGCGGCGGCCACGGCGGCGGCGGCCGGCACGGGGGTGACGGTCCGCACCAGTTCGGGCAGCCAGAATCCGATGCCCCAGAGGCCGATGATGCCGGCCAGGCCCAGGATGATGCCCACTATCACGTTGTGCCGCCAACGCGGGTCGCCGAAGAGTTCCCTCATGCTGCCCATGCCGTGCCCCTTGTGGTGGGCCTCGCCTCTGCGCTCGGCCTCCTTGGCCTGGACCCAACTCTCGGGATCCTTGAGGCGCCGCATGATGAAAATGACAAGGATGGCCGGCACGATGCCGACCACAAAGAGCACCCGCCAGCCGGCGATGCCCGCAATCGGGGCGCTCGGCTTCAGGATGAGGCTGATCCCCGCGGCCGTCACGTTCCCCAGTGCCGCAAGCACCTGGAGGAACCCCAGGGCGTACGGCCGCGACCGCGCAGGCAGCGTCTCCGCCACCATCGACACGGCGGCCGCGAACGTCCCGCCCACCCCCATGCCCGTCAGAAACCGGTAGAGCGAGAAATCGAGCCACGTTACCGAGAGCGCCGACAGGCCCGTGAATATCGAGTAGAAGAGGACCGCCGTCATCAGAGTCTTGGCCCTGCCCCAGCGGTCGCCCAGGATTCCGAAGATGATGCCGCCGGTGGCCCACCCCAGCACCAGGAACATCGTCGCGAAGCCGGCGTAGTAGGTGACGTTGGCGCCCAAGGCGTCCTTGCCCAGGAGGTCCTTTATCGCCGGGGTGCGGGCCATGACGAACAACTGCTGGTCCATCGTGTCGAAGAGCCACCCCATCCAGCAGACGACCAGGACGAACCAGTGGTGCCACGTCAGGCCGCGGTACCACGGCAGGTTCGAGGACGGGTCGAGCGTCGGGGCAGGGGAGGCGCTTGCGTGCATGATGTCTTCCTAAAGGGCTTCACACTCTGCCGCCCTCTCCCCTTGCGGGA
>CAYGWP010000490.1:0-6409 GCA_964353455.1 uncultured Anaerolineales bacterium | reverse complement strand
GCTTGGTGAGCTTCGCGGCGTATTCGTCCAGTTCCTCGATCGTCCTCGGCGGGCGGTTCGGGTCAAGGCCGGCATCGCGGAACATCGCCTTATTCCAGACGAAGCCGAAGTTAGGGTCGGCGCAATAGGTCATCGCCCAGACGCGCCCTTTATACTCGTTCTGCGCCCAACACGGAGGGAAGAAATCGCCTGGCTCGATCCCGGCTTTCTCGATCCGACGATCCAGCGGCTGCAGCGCGCCCTGCTCGGCCCACTCCGCCACCTGCGGCCCGTCCACGAAGCACACATCCGGCGGCTTGTGCGCGGCAACCGAGGTGAAGAACTTCTGGTTATTGGAGAGGTCGTTCGGGACGTAGAGGAGTTCGCACGCGATGCCGGGATGGGATGCCTCGAACGCCTCGACGCTGTGGCGGTAACTTTCGAGCATCGGGCCGCCCCAGATGTGCCAGATGCGTATGACTGTGCGGCTGCCATCGCCCGACAGATCCGGCGGCCGCACGGCTACCAGGAACGCGATGAGCGCAACCGCCCCCGCCGCCACAAGAACGCCCCGCAGGATGGGACTGTGCTCATGCATGCCAATCGGACCTCACACGGCGACCGCGAGTGTACGGACCGGCACTCCTTGCGTCAACACTGCCACCCAAACCTGGCCTTAAGCCGGAACACCGAAAGCACCTGCCCGCCGCCGCCAACGAGGAGCGGTCATGGGTCAAGGCCGACGCCGTCCTCGACAAGCCCGTCCGCTTCGAGACGCTCCGGCGCGAGATCTCCCGCCTCCTTGCTCGGCCGGCGTGACGCAGAGTCCGGGAATTGACGTCTGGTGCTGCGGCCTGTCACCGGAGTTGGAATCGTACAGGAATCTCGATGAGAGAGCGGATGGGCGTGCCGTCTGACGTCGCTGGCTTGAACTGTGCCTGCCGGACCGCTTCGATGGCCGCGGCCACAAGGCGCGGGTAGTCCGGCGCTTGAAGGATGCGTACGTCGCCCGCGCGGCCATTTGGCAGGACTTCCACTTCGAGCACCACAAGGCCCTCCTCGCCCAGCCGCCGCGAGCGCGGTGGATACTCGGGCGTGGGCAGGCTCACGACCTCGGCGGCGACGAGCGCGCGCTGACGCTCCGGCACAACTGCGGCGGGGCGGGGGGAGCCCTCGGATGGTCCCTCGGCCCGGCCGGGCGCGGCTGCGGGCGGGCCCCCGAGCCCGGGCGGACCGGCCGGCGCAGTTTCCGGCATGACGGCCGGTGCAGCGGGCGGACTGACCGGCAGAGAAGAGGTGGCATCTGGGGCGATGCGGGCGATGACGGGCTCGGCGGCGGTTGCGGCAACCTTAGGCGGGGGCGGCTCGACTGTGGGAAGCGGCTGCGGCTCCGCAGGCGCTACCGGATCGGGGGGCGGCTCTTCCCGCGGCGGCATCGCCTTCGGTTGCACGGGTTGGGGCTGTGTCCGCGGCGCGACGTGGACCAACGTGACCCGGACGGCGGGCGGCATTTCGCCGCGAGTGTTCTCGACCGACTGCGGCCGGTCTTGCAGACCTACCGCATGCATTGTGTAAAGTGCGCCTGCCGCGCCGACGTGCAGGAGGAACGAGACGGCCAGTCCCACCGCAAGCCGCCGCTCGCCCGCTCTTCCCGGCGTTGTCACGGTCAGAACCTGATCTCAAGGCTGAAGATGAAGTTGCGGCCGGGCTCATTTATCCCGGAGCCGTGGATGCGGTAGTCCTCATCCGTCATGTTCTCGATGGCGAAAGTGAGGTCGGCGTTTTTCGTTACCCGGTACCCGGTCCGCATCGAGAGGACCTCGTAGCCTGGCGTGCCGCCGGGAGGTATGCGGGATGTGTCGCGCACGTCGTCTTCGCAGAGGCGGTCCTGCCGGCCGGCGAACGTGCCCGTCATCTCGGCCCACAGTTTCTTGTTCGGGTGGTCCCATCGGAGGCCCACTTGGCCCGTCGTCGGCATCAGGCGGCTGAGGGGTTCCCACTGCTTCACCGGCGCAGCCGTCGGGAAGTCCTGTACCATGCCGCTCATCCAGGTGAAGCCGCCGAAGGCCGTCAGTTGCGGGTGGAACCGCCAACTGGGGGCCAACTCAACGCCGTGCACGAAGCCGCTGCCCGCGTTGATCTTGGTCACCTCGACGTCTTTTTTGGGGCCGATGAGGCGCCCCGTGGGCTGGCGGACGATGAGGCCCTCGATGACCGTGTAGAAGTACGACGCCTGGAGCGTGAAGTCCTGGTACTCGGCCTTCGCGCCGATCTCGTAGGAAAGGAAGTGTTCGGGTTCCAGGTTCGGCGATGGGATCTCGATCTCCTTTGTGCGGGCGACATCGAACCGCGTCAGGTCCATGAGGCTCGGCGCGCGGAAGCCCTGGCTCACGCCGCCGAAGAGGTTCCAGTGCCCCGCCGGGTCCACGTGATAGACGCCGCGCGCGCTGCCGACGAAGGAGTTCCACTCGCCGCGGACCTTGAAGGCGGCGCCCGTGGTGGGGCTGCGCGCCTTGTCGGCCGCGGCACGGGCATGCTCGTAGCGCCCGCCTAGCGTCAGGTCGAACTCCTCGGACAAGGGGATCGTGTCCTGGAGGAACACGCCCGTGAGATGGTAGTTCGCGTCGTCCGCCACCGGGCCCGCGACCGGGTTGGTCGTGGAAGACGAGTTGACGCTGTCGTGGTACTCGTCGATGCCGTAAACGAGTTTCCCGATGGGGCTGGGGCTTTCGAGTTGAACCGAGACCCCCAGCGTCCCCACTTCAAACCCCTCCTTGCTGAAGCGATTGCCGGCCTGGATTCGCCGGAGCGTCTCTTCCTGCTCCTGCCACGAGAGGCTGAGGTGGACCGCATCGACCCAAGTCCTGAGGTTCTGCGCGTGCAACTGGACATAGGTCAGGTCGCGCCGCTGCGTCAGGTCGTACCGCAGGTCGGTCCCCCGTGTAAGCCCTTCCCAGGCGATACCGTAAACCGTCCGGTGGGTCCGGGGCACATCGTCCTGCCGGACGGACTGGTGGCCCAGGACGAGTTTCGTATCGGGGTTGATGAAGTACTCGGCCTTGAAGTCGCCGTCCCACTCGTCGTAGCCGGTGTCGCGCTGGGTGCCGACGGAGCGGCCGCCCTCCAGGTCGCCGAAGTCTCTGAGCGATCCGCCCAGGTACAGGCCGAGTTTGCGGTCCCACGTTCCATAGACTTCGGCCCGGCCCGTCTCGGAGCGCTCGGCGCTTGCGAGCCGATAGTAAAGCCGGCCGCCGGAGTGGAAACCGTCCCCGTAATCCTGCGGCCCCTTCGTGATGGCGTTGAGCACCCCGCCGACGCCCCCCGACCCGTAGAGCACGCTGCCGGGGCCTTTGACGACCTCTATGCGGCTGATTGAGAGCGGGTCGATGGTGTTCCAGTACTGGTTCGGTCCTGAACGGAAGGTGGAGTTGGTAAGGCGGATACCGTCAATCAGGTGGATAACGCGATACCCGGTGAATCCGCGGATGTACGGCGACCCCATGCCCAGCGAGGTTTTCTGCAGCATGATGCCGGGGATGTCGCGCAGGGCGTCGGTGGCCGTCCGGTAAGACTCATCGCGGATCTTCTCCTCCGTGACGACGGCCGTGGAGTAGGGGGCGTCGAACTGCGGCTCTTCCATGCGCGAGGCCGTGACCACGACCTCCTGGACCCGCTTGGCCGGCGGCTCTTTGGCCGGCGGCTCTTCGGCCGGCGACACCGCCGCAAGTTGTACAAAGAACCCCAGGCAGACCGATGCGGCAACCAGATGTCGGACTCGCATGAACTCGCCTTTCTCGCAGGCCCCCCCCTTCTACATACAAAGCGCGTGCCAAAGTGGGTCCGGCGTGGAAATGGGCCGAGAACGACCGTGAAAGGGCAAGGAGGCAACTCCGGTTCGCCGGGCGCTGCACAGGACCGGTGCAGCAGTGCACAAGGGATGTGCAGGTCAGGCGTCGATACCGAGGTCGCGGAGTTTGTTGCGGAGGGTGTTGCGGTGGAGGCCCAGGCGCTCGGCGGCGACCGACTGGTTGCCGCCGGCCTCGGCGAGTGCGCGGCGGATCAGCGCCCTCTCGGTCCGCTCGAGGATTTCATGATAGGTCGCGCTGCCGACGGCCGAGTCGAGAAACTTGCCGATCGTCGCATCCAGGTCCGCCGCGGCGCCTGGCTGCGGCCGCGCGGCTCCCAGGCGCACGCTCTCCGGCAGGTGCGCGGGCAAGATCGGTCCGCCTCCGGATGCGGCGACCGCATGCTCGACGGCGTTGCGGAGTTCTCGCACATTGCCGGGCCACGGGTAGGCTTCGAGTGCGGCGGCGGCCTCGCGGCTGAGGACGGGCGGCGTCTGGCCGGCCGGCGTCCGCTGATTGAGGAAGTGATGCGCCAGCGGGATGATGTCCTCGGTGCGGGCCGCCAGAGGCGGCAGGGCAATCTGGACGACCGCCAGGCGGTAGTAGAGGTCCTGCCGGAACCGCCCGGCGGCCATCGCTCCAGCCAGGTCGAGGTTGGTCGCCGCCAGGATGCGAACGTCAAGGTGGATGGGATCGACCGACCCAAGCCGCTCCACCGTTTGCGTGTCGAGGAACCGAAGCAACTTGACCTGCGCGGCCGGGGGCAGTTCGCCCACTTCATCAAAGAAGAGCGTGCCGCCATCGGCCGCCTCGAAGCGGCCGGGCTTCTCCGACGTGGCGCCGGTGAACGCGCCGCGGGCGTATCCGAAGAGTTCGCTCTCGACGAGGTTCTCGGGGATCGCCCCGCAGTTGACGGCCACGAAAGGCCCGGCCTGCCGCCGACTGTGCCGGTGGATCGCGCGGGCGACGAGTTCCTTGCCTGTCCCTGTTGCGCCGAGGATGAGGACGGCCGAATCGCTCTCGGCCACGCGGATGATATGCTTGAAGACTTCCTGGATGGCGGGGGATTGGCCGACGAGCGTCGCCTCATCCGTCGGGCCGGCCGCAGGCTTCCGCGCCTCATCGCCCGATGCCGCCTTGCGCGACGCCAGCGCCTGCGCCACCAACTCGGCTGCACGGTCAAGGTCGATGGGCTTGACGAGATAATCGAACGCCTTGCCGCGGATCGCCCGCGTCACAGTCTCAAGCGACCCGTGGGCCGTGATGACCACCACACGCGCGTGCGGGTCGCGGTCGCATAGCCGCGCGAGGATATCGATGCCGTCCCCGTCCGGCAGCCGCACGTCGAGGAAAACGACCTCGGCCGGTTCCTGTGCGTACTGCGCAAGGCCGGCCGCGCCCGTCGATGCCGCCCGGACGCGGCAGCCGCGCGGCTCAAAGTATCGCTTGAAGGCGAAGCAGATCGCCTCCTCGTCGTCGATCACCAGGATGGAGGCCGGGTCGTTCATCGTCGCCCATTATGCTCGCTCGGGCGGCCCGGCGTCAATCGGCCGCCGGAAGTTCAAACCAGAAAGTCGCCCCGTGGTCGGAGGAATCGTAGCCGATGCGTCCGCCGTGCCTCGCCACGTTCCGCCGGCAGACGTAAAGCCCCAGGCCGACGCCGCCCGACTTGGTCGTGACGAACGGCTCGAACACATCCGTCCCATCGGGAACGTTTACGCCCCGCCCGGTGTCGGCAACGGTGAAGCGGATCGTTCCGTTCTCGCCCGGCCGCGTCGCCACCGTGACCGCGCCGCCGGCGGGCATCGCGTCGAGGGCGTTGAGAACAAGGTTGAGGATGACCTGGCGTACCTGCGTCTCATCCGCCCGCACGGTGACCGCCGCGGGATCCCAGCGGCGCTGGACGCTTGCCCCGGCGTGGCGGCAGCGTCCCTCGACGAGCGCGAGGACCGATTCGCTGACCTCGTCGAGGCGTATGCGCGGCAGGCTGGCGAGGTCGTGCGGCGCGTCAGGCCGCGCATCGCCGCCGGCCAGGCCGAGGAGTTCCTCAAGGTACAGGTTCATCCGGTCGGCCTCGCGGATGATCCGGTCGAGGCTGCTGTCGCTCGCGCCGGCCTTCGCCAGGTCGTCGGCCAGTACGCGTGCATTCATCTTGATACCACTGAGGGGGTTCCGGAGTTCGTGCGCCACCGAGGCCGAGAGTTGCCCGAGCGTGGCCAGCCGGGCCGACCGCGCCAACTTGCCGCGGGCCTCCCGGAGCCGCGTCAGCAGCCGCTCGAATGACTTGGCGAGCCGTACGATCTCGGTCGGACCCGCATCGGGTGCGGCGTCCACCTCGCCGGGGAAATCCTCTTCCGAGGCCCGCTCCGACAGCGCATCCATGCGCGTGGCTAGGCGCCGGATGGGCCGCAGAATCGTCCTCGAAAGCCAGACAGCCACGAGAGTGGCCAGCGCGATGGCCGCCGCCGCCACCCACGTGAGCGTCCGCTCCGACGCCTGCTTGGCGGCCGCCACCTGCGACTCCGGCACGAGCAGATACAGGCTCATGCGGTCGGCGGCGGGCCTGCCCGCCAGTCCGTAGGGCG
>CAYGWP010000489.1:0-14349 GCA_964353455.1 uncultured Anaerolineales bacterium | reverse complement strand
CAACGTTCGACATGGCCGCCGCAGCGCAAGCCCCGGCCGCCAGGGCGTGGAAGAAGACTATACGCAGCCATCCTGCCCCCCGCTCCATCGCCAGGTGGGCCGAGCGGTGGAAGTGCAGGCACAAGAGGGCGAACAGCGTCATAAGGAGTTCTTCGCGCCCGGGAACCCACGCCACCGGCTCGACCACCACCGGATGCACGGCGAAGATGGCTGTCGCCGCGGCGACGGCGATCACCTGCCAGATGTCGCTGCGCGCCGCCATCAGGCGCAGCAGCAGCCAGAACACCAGGAGCACGTTTGCGGCGTGCACGATGACGTTCATCAGGTGATACCCCTCCGGGTCGAGGCCCCAGAAGTGGTAGTCGATGGCGAACGAGAGGAGCCGCACCGGGTAGTAACTTGCGATGCAGAAATGGGTGAATATCCACCAGACGTTGCCGGGCCGGAGGCTTCGGATGTAGGGGTTGTCGGTGACCTGCTTGTCATCGTCATAGCCCGTGAACTGGAAGGAGGCGGTCGAGAGAAACATGGCAAGGACGATTGCCGCGAGTACGGCGGCGGCCACGAGCGCCGGCCACCGACGGCGCGCGGCAGCGGGAACAGATTGTTTGTTCATGTCTGGCATCATCGCGGCGGCCCCTCTCGCAAGGGCATCCGAGACTGGTAGAGGGCCAGGCGCTTCCGTGCGATTTCGATCAGTTCCGGCCGATGCGTCTCCTCGGCCGCCGCGACGACCTTCTGGGCTGCCGCCACGGCCTCGTCGAACCTTCCTGCCTCGGCGTACGCGGCCGCCAGCGTGTCGAGGCAGTCCGGGTCGCGCGAGCCTGTCATGCGCCAGGCCTGCTCGGCCAGCGCCACGGCGCGGGGGCCGCTACGGAGCGCGCCTTCCGGGCAGGTTGCCAGGAGGCGGGCCAGATTCTTTATCGGCCGCGGTTCATTTGGGCTTAAGCGGACCGCTTGTTCGAACCGGGCTGCGGCCCCGGCGAAGTCGCCCCGGCGCAAGAGCACCAGGCCCAGCCTGTCATAGGCTTGGGCGAATCTCGGGCCAACCTCAATCGCCTTCCGCAACGACCGTTCGGCTTCATCGAGGCGGCCGAGCCTCACCATAGCCATGGCGTAGCCGTAGTGCGCCTCGGGATCTGCGGGTCGAAGTCGGAGCATGTCCTCGTACGCGCGGAGCGCGCCGGGCAGGTCGCCCTGGCGGATAAGCGCAAGGCCGAGGTCGCGATACGATTCGGCCCGCGACGGGTTCAGCCGAATGGCCTCTCGGAAGCACCTGACGGCCTCGGGGGCATCGCCATTGCGGTAGGCCGCCACGCCGAGGTTGTTCCATGCGTCGGCGTTGTCGGGCTGGAGGCGCAGCGCCTCGCGGTACTGCCGCACGGCCTCCTCGATGTTGCCTGCCGCCAGCCAGGCCACGCCAAGGTTGTTGTGCGTCTCGGCGCTGTCGGGGCCCACCCGCAAGGCATCCTCGAATGCGCGGATGGCCTCGGCGGCGTTGCCCTTCGTCACCAGGGCGCACCCAAGGCTGTGCAGGGCAACGGCGGAAGCGGGGTCAAGCCGGATCGCCTCGCGATACTCGGTGATGGCCTCGTCGGTCCGGTCGGCCTGCGAGAGGACGGTGCCGAGGGCGTGGTGGGCGTCGGTGTTGTCGGGCGTGACGAGCGCGGCATGGCCGAAGATGGTCAGGCCGTCTTTCCAGAGGGGGACCTGCCGCAGGGTGACCACCGTCAGCGCGGCCACGGCCGCCAGTGAAAGCCCCGCGGCGGAACCCGCCCTGCGGACTGGCGGGAACGACTTTAGGGGTCCTGGACCCTTTTCTTTTCGCGCCGCCAGGTACGCCAGTCCCGCCCCGACGGCAAGCACGAGGCCCGCCAGCGGCAGGTACAGGAACCGGTCGGCGCGGAAGATGTGGTGCGGAATGATCTGCGATGTTGGCGCGAGGGCGACGAGGAACCATAGTATGCCCAGCAAGGCGGTCCGCTCTCGCCGGAGGAACCAGATCGCCGCGAGCGACGCCAGGCCAAGCGCCAGGCCGATCATCGGGCCGAGCGACAGAACCGACTCGGGACCCGACCGCGGATAAAAGGGCGTCAGGTCCTGCGGCCGGACAAGCGACAGAACGTTCAGCCGGAACCCGTCGAGGATGATCGCTGCCCTGTGCTGCCAGGGGAGTTGGGCGACCGATGCGGCCATCTTTGCGGAGGCGACGGCAAGCGGCATGGATTCGCTTATCTCCTTGACGATGACCGCGCCGATGCCGATGGCCCAGAGCGGTAGTTCTCCGGTGGCCGCGGCGATGACGGCCCTGCGGCCCTTCGGCCGGGCGACTGCCACGTCGTATGCTAGGGCGAGCAGCGGCACCGCCGCTCCGACGGCGTTCGACATGGCCGCCGCCGCGCACGCCGCCGCCGCAAGCGCGTGGAAGATGAGTCGCCGCGGCGACCGCTCCATCGCCAGGTGGGCCGAGCGGTGGAAGTGCAGGCACAAGAGGGCGAAGAGCGTCATAAGGAGTTCCTCGCGCCCCGGAATCCATGCAACCGGCTCGACCACCACCGGATGGATAGCGAAGATGGCGGCGGCCACCGCGGCGGCGACAACCTGCCAGATGCCGCTGCGCGCCGCCATCAGGCGCAGCAGCAGCCAGAACACAAGAAGCACGTTTGCGGCGTGCAGCAGGACGTTAGTCAGGTGATATCCCGTCGGGTCGAGGCCCCAGAAGTGATGGTCAACAGCGAATGAGAGCAGCCGCACCGGGTAGTAACTCGTGATGCAGAAGTGGGTGAATATCCACCAGACGTTGCCTGGGCGGAGGCTGCGGATGTGAAGGTTCTCGATGATCTGCTTGTCGTCATCGTAGTGCGTGAACTGGAAGGAGACGATCGGCAGGAAGATGGCGAGGACGACGGCCACGAGGACGGCGGTCGCCGCGGCCGCAGGCCATCGCGGCCGGGGGCGCTCGCTGGCATCCAGGCGCATGGAATCCGTGGGCATCGCTGGATGAATGGTACACCCCTCGGGGGCGGATGGCAAGGCCCCGCCCTCCGTACTGGCGGGCCAATCCCCAGGGCGGGGCGCTTTTATTTGCCTTGCGGCCAAAGACGTGCTATTATTTGGGCAGGGGTGTCCTGAGAATCTCTTTCTGATGCCGTCATGAGGGGAGCCACCTTGTTGCGCAACACCAACCGTCCCGCCCGTCCTGTTTTCGAGCCGCTTGAAGGCCGCATCTTTCTGGACGCCGACGACCTCTTCACGCCGGCCATCGTCTTCGACCCGTATGGCGTGGGGTCGGCCAGCGGCGACTGGACCATCGACGACCCGTATTTCTACATGACTCCCCAGGCGAGCGGCACGGCGTACTTCATTCACGGCGGTGGCGACGGCGATGCGACAATCAAGTTGTACAAGCGGTCGGGCAGCGGCTGGTCGCTTGTGGCCACCGAGTCCAACGGCGACGGATCGACCGTGCTGGCGGCCAACGTCACCGACGGGACGGAATACAAGGTCTGGCTGGACCTGCACGAGAACTGGGCGGGCTTCAACAGCCCGTCCGATTTCTCGCTCTGGGCCAGCCTGCCGGCGCCGACGAAGAAGCCCGTCCCCTGGACTCCGTCGGGCAACTGCACGTTGGGTGGCAATACGCTCCACACCTCCACCGACGCCGACTACTGGAAATACGTGGCGCCGGCCGACGGCGAAGTGTCGGTCGAGGCCGACCTGAACCCCAACAGCCTCTTCAAGGATACTGATCTTTATATCTTCAGTTCAAACGGCGTCCTGCTCGAGTCCGACACGGGCGAGGACGACGGCGACTGCACCTTCGACGTGAACCAGGGGCAGACGTACTACCTGGTCGTGCGGCAGAATGTGGACGAAGAGGAATCGTCCATCTCGTACGACCTTCTGATAGACGGCCCGCAGGACGACAACGGGTTCCTGGTCCTCGCGCCGTGGCAGTTCGAGGCCGGCGCGATGCTCCCCGTGCTGCTCGCCTACAACGATTCCTTCACCACCCTGTGGGACCCGAACCTGGATTACGCCACCGTCAGGATCGGCCCCGGCGGCAGCCAGTCAACCGTGAACCTGTACGACTCGACCGGCACGACCTCGCTGAACACCGACGGGACGTCGGGCCACTCGATCGAGTTCGACGACGGCGGCGACGACCTTTTCGAGATCTGTAGCGATTCCAACTGGTGGTACACCATCGGGTACATCCGCCCGGTTGACTATAACAACGGCGCGGTGTGGGTCGATGGCAACACCCTGCCCATCACGGTGACATACCGCTGGCAGGACTGGGAGAACGACTGGGAGACGTACGACACGTCGGTCTCGACGGAGACGTACCGCCGGACCGACATTCCCTCGTGGGACGGCACGGGCTGGGGCTACTACGCGGGCGACACGCATTTCCACACCGACATGACCGACAACGACTACGAGTTCGGCGTGCCGCTTTACCCTGCGGCCCTCATCGGGAAGAACATCGGCCTGGACTGGTACACCTACACCGACCATTCGTACGAAGTGGATGAAACCTTTACGATGCTGCCGCCGGAAATGGCGCCATACGGCGACCCTGACGTCTATATGAGCCTTTCGAACTACACCGACACGCCCGTGGAGAACGCCTGGCAGTCGTCCGACACGTTCACGAGCGGCCTCAGCACCGCGACGTATGCGCTGCCCATCCGCGGCGAGGAAATGTCGGTGGATGCCGGCGGGTGGACCAACCTGCCGTATTCGCAGGTGCACATGCTTGTCTATGGCTTCGACTCAAGCGACGCCTACATCCCCAGTTGCGAGATGGACGCCATCATCTCGGCCGCCAACTCATCAAGCGACCTCAGGGACCTGAGTGTGATCCTCCAGGACCTTGCGGCCCGCTCCAGCCTCGATAACCCCTCCTTTGCCTACGCGGCCCACCCCCTGGCGGCCGCATCTTTCGAGGATAACTGGTCGGGCTACGTCTGGAGTTACCCCTGGGACTACGAACGCTGCATCAGCGCCCTCGGGTACACCGACACGTGGGGCAGACAACTGTTCCGGGGCTTCGAGTTCTGGAACACCTGGTCCAGCCGCACCACGTCGTCTGCCGCACTCCATTCCGACCGCGACGGGTCGCTGGACCTCTGGGAGGACGTGCTGGATTACCTGATGGACCCGGCGGACCAGGCCACGCAAATCTACCATTGGTATCTTGAGGGCGGGTCGGACGATCACTTCGGCAGCAACATGGGCGTGGTCCAGACCGTGGTGTGTGCACCGTCGTGCACCACCGCCAACATCCTCGACGCCCTGTACGACGGCCGGTCGTTCGTCACCGACGGGCCGCAGTTCGCCATCGGCATCGACCGCAACGCCGACGGCGACATCACCGACTTCGGCACAGACTGCATGATGGGCGAGTCGATGACGATGAACGGCACCGGCCAGGGAAACCTCCGCTTCGCCTGGCCCGACCAGACCAACGCCTTCTGGGGCAACCCCACGATCGCGAACATCAGCCTCTATCACTACAACAATGACGGCGTGCCCGACGCCTCGCCCATCGAGCCGACCGCCAATTCCTTCGACGTCTATGCCGACTGGCAGGCCAACGCCGCCACCTACGGTTCGGGCTGGAACGCCTACCGCGCGGAAATGACCATCACCACCGACGCCGAGACGGATGACGAGCACGTGTGGAAGGCATACACCAACCCGATATGGATATACTTCGAGGCGCCGCCAACGGTCTCGGTTGCGGCCACCGATGCGAACGCCTCCGAGGTCGGCCCGGACTCCGGCACATTCACTATCACCAGGACCGGAAGCATCTCCGGCCCCCTGACGGTCTATTTCAACACGACCGGCGGCACGGCCACCAGCGGCACGGATTACGCATCCATCGGTGCGAGCGCGACCATCGCGCCAGGCTCCTGGAGCACCGCCGTCACCGTCAACCCGGTGAACGACTCCGTGGTCGAAGGCGCCGAGACGGTGAAGTTGAACCTGGCTGCGAACGCCGCCTACACCGTCGGCGCGCCGTCCACCGCCACCGTCAACATCAGCGACGCCCCGCTTCCCGACCTGGCGGGCGTGGGATTCCCGACCTCGATTTCGCCGGGCTCGAGCGCGGTCAGCGTGAGCGTCCGCAACACGGGGACGGTGGCCGCAGGGGCGTTCACCATCGGCCTGTACCTGTCTGACGACGAGACGATCGACGCCTCCGACTCGCTGGTCGGCCAGTACGCCGTCGGCGGTCTCGGGCCCTCGACGACCGCCGCGTACGCCGTGCCGCTCAACGTTTTCGCCGACGATGTGCTGAACGTGCTGGGCGACAACCAGGTCTGGTTCGGCATGATCGTGGATTCCGGCAACACCGTGGCCGAGTCGAACGAGGCCAACAACCGGAACCTCGGGGCCGGGACCGACCGGACGAATGCGACATTACTCGATAACCATCTTGCCACGCCGGTCTCGACCCTGACGCCTTCATGGAACGCCAGCGTTCCGGCCGAGTGGATGCCGACCGACTCCCTCATCACGAGGTCCATCGGGCAGTGGGAGTGGATCGGCAATTACGACATCGACACATATACGTTCGACGCCGTCGCCGGGCAGACCTACGGCATCGACATGGACTCCCAGACCGTCGGCCTCGACCCGTTCGTCCGCCTGTACGATTCCTCCGGCAACCTGCTCGCCCTTAGCGATGATGCGCAGGGCCCCGGCGAGGCCGGCGGCGCGTACGATTCGTACCTTCAGTTCGCCGCCCCGGCCGCCGGCAGGTACTACGTGGTGTGCAGCGACTACGCCAACCGCGACCACGATCCCCGTATCCTCTCGGACCGCAGTTCCGGCACCACCGGCCAGTACACGCTGCTCGTATCGAAGGAGTATGCCGACCTTGTTGCCACGGTCCTGACGCCGGCGGCATCGCCGACCCACGGAGATGCCGACTGGTCCCTGAGCGTCGGTTTTGACGTCGAGAACCAGGGCGCCGGACTCTCGCTGCCGTTCACCATCGATTTCTACCTGGCCAGCGCACCCACGGGCGGCGTGACGGCACACGTCGGCTCCGTGGCCGTCGATGTCGGCCTCTTCACCGGCGGGAGCGTCTCGGGCGTCACAAACCTGGACCTCCGCAACGCCGTGCCGTTCCTCACCCGCAACAACCGCTATTACGTCCGCATGGTGGCCGACGGCGGCGGCCAGGTCGTCGAGTCAAACGAGACGAACAACGCGCTGACCCAGGTCCTCGCCTTCGGGCCGGAGGGCGACCTGCCCGTTCCGGCCGGCGGCACGGTCAATGCCACGGCCGTAAGCGTCGGCCAGACGCTCACTTGGCGCGACATCGGCCTGACCGAGTGGGCCGGCGGTTACGATTTCGACATCTACCAATTCACCCCGGCGGCCAGGCAGACGGTCGGTTTCGACGTGGATGACATGTCGGGCACGCTTGACTCCTACGTCCGCCTGTATGACGCCGGGTGGAACCTCCTGGCCGCCAACGACGACGGCGCGGCCGCCGGCGAGACCCTGGCCGACGATGCGTACCTCCAGTACACCTTCAGGACCTCCGGCAGGCCGTACTACCTCGTGGTCTCCTCGGCCCAGAACCACGGCGGCGACCCGCGGTACTTCGACGGCCGCCAGAGCGGCTCGACGGGGTATTATCACCTCTCGCTGTCCAACATCACGGCCGACCTCGTGCCGACCTCCTTCGATGTCCTGACGGATTACCCCGACACGTTCGCCGGCGACGGTGATGTGTGGAACTCCGTTGATATCAACTTCAGCATCCAGAACCGCGGAACGGGGGCAGCCGGGGCGTTCGCGGTGGCGTTCTACCTCTCGGATGATGCGGCCATCGGCCCCGACGACATCCTCCTTCAGACGATCAACATCGGCGGCCTCGCCGCCCGCCAGACGTACAACAGTAATACGCATTTCGAGGGGCCGTGCACCCTGACCCTGCCCGACCTGCCGCCGTCGTTCCTCACCGACAACCACTACACGATCGGCATGGTGGTCGATTCGGCGAATGCTGTGGCCGAGATCATCGAGAACAACAACTCCAACCGCGGCCCGGGCCTGGACACCGACGTTATCGCCGCCGAGCGGCACCTCGTCTCCACGGCCGGCCTCACCTCGGCCCCGACGCCGGCCCAGGTCTTCGCCCGCGCGGCGCCGGAGGCCATCGCGTTTGACGATGCCATCCTGGCCAGCATCGGCGAGGACGAGTGGGTCGGGCGTTATGATATCGACACGTATTCATTCAATGGTGTGGCCGGGCATACGGTCAACATAGACGCCTTGCCCGTCGCGGGCGACTTTGACGAGTGGGTCCGCGTCTATAGCGCCGCCACCGGGGCGCTGGTGGCAGAGAATGTCGCATCCTTCGGCGACCCGCTCGGCCACCTCCAGATCGTTATCCCCACCACCGGCCTGTACTGCGTGGTCGTCTCCGATTCAAATAACGAGGACGGCGGCCCCGGCAGCCTGGTTGACCGCAACGGCGGCGGCACGGGCTGGTACTACCTTACCGTGAGCGACGTTACGCCGGATCTTCGGGCTACGCGGTTCGGCCTGCCGCGGGAGCAGACGGTCCTCGGTCCCGGCCGCAGCCAGTTCGACTTCACCGTCGAGAACGCCGGCGGCCTGGCGGCGCCCGCCACCGTCGCCGGCATCTATCTCTCGGACGATCAGACGATCACCACCGCCGACACGCCTGTAACGACCGTCAACATCCCCGCGCTGGCGGCCGGCGAAACGTTCAACAGCAGGGTCAATGTGACGCTCCCCAACCCGTACGCCCTCGGCATGCGCGACAACCAGTACTGGGTCGGCATCATCGTGGACCAGAATAACGCCGTGGTGGAGCGCGACGAGGCCAACAACGCCAACCGCGGCGACGGCCTCGACCGCGCTCCCGTCTCGGCCGAACGCGACCTCCAGTCGCCCGTTGGCAACGACGTCCAGCCCGTCGATGCGGGCGTCGGCACGTATTTCGGCGGCATCGGCACCGACGAGTGGATCGGACCGTACGACATGGATGTGTACAGCCTGCGGCTGGATGGCGGCGAAAGGCTTGGCTTCGACATCGACCTCACTGGCAGACTCAATGGGCTCGACTCGTACATCCGCCTCTATGACTCCAGGTGGAACCGCCTGGCCTTCAACGACAACGGCAGCGGGCCGGGCGAAAGGGTGGTG
This sequence comes from uncultured Anaerolineales bacterium, assembly GCA_964353455.1. Classification (GTDB taxonomy): domain Bacteria; phylum Planctomycetota; class Phycisphaerae; order FEN-1346; family FEN-1346; genus CAYGWP01. Next base: position 5,145 of record CAYGWP010000489.1, on the reverse strand, counting down.
CTCAAGGAATCATACCTGGAATACACCTTCACGTCCGGCGGCACGTATTACCTGGTGGTATCGTCGATGCAGAACCGGACGGCATCGCCGACCGAACTGCGCAGCCGCACCGCCGGCACGACGGGCACGTACAACTTGGGTGTCAGCGACCGCGGGACGTGAGGCAAGAGGCGTGTTTTCTACTCCAGCATATCCAGCAGCCGCATGAAGCCCTGGAGTTCGTCCTTGAAACTGTCGGCGGCCTTGTTGGCGGCGTCCTCGTCGGTCCGCGAGTAGATTCGCGTCTGGCCCGACTCGGGCTTGATGACCTGCCCGTGATCGTCCAGACGGTTCTCGAGGCTCAGAAGCAGCACCGGCGTCGGCCCGCGAGCCGACTCGGTAAACGCCGGCACGTGCAACAGGCTCTCGCACAGGCCGCCCTGGAAGATGGGCGATGCGCGGCTCTGCTTGTACTTCTTGGCCCTGTGGTGGAGGATGGCATCGCCGGCCAGGTTCACTGTCTCGCCGCTGCGGAGCGGGTACGTGGTCAGCGATTCGACCACCAGCGGCGCAACGCACTGGGCGCTCTGCACGTTGCGCCGGGCGTTCACGCTGAGGGTTCCCATCTGAACATCGTGGTACCGCGCAGCGGCAGGCAGGAGGATGCAGTCCTGCTCCTGCACGAGCCAGATCGCCACCATCTCGCTCGGGATCGCCTGGAACGCCTCCTCGCACATCCTGCTGATCGGCTCTTCGAGGAGGTTGCGGCAGAAGAGGTTCCTGACGGCGTGGGCTTCCATCATCGTCAGTTCACGCGGCGGACTGGCCGTCTCCCAGGCGCAGATCGTGCGAGGAGTGACGCCCAGGGCGTCCGCCACGGCCGCCTGCGTCATGCCGGCCTTGCTGCGCAGTTCCACGAAGTCCTTCGTGTTCATGCAATCGGCTCCTCTTCTGCCGGTCGCCGCGGCGACTCCTTCAGCCAGCAAAGCGGGTCCGGTGCGTTGAACGCGCCGCCGGCCGCGTAAGAGTGGATCGGGCACGACCCGAAACACCCGTGGCCGTAGTGCGCGCACCGCAGGCATGAGGCGGCCTTCGACGCCCGCCAGTCCCGAAGCGGACGCCAGACGCTCGCCCGCTGCCACAACTCCCACACGCCCTCGGGCCCGAGGCCCGCGACGCTCCCGGCGAGCACGCAGTCCCGCATCGCCGGGTCGGCCAGCCAGTCGGCCGCGCACCCGCAGGCGTACAGCCGCCCGTCGGGCGAGATGAACGCCGCCTCACGCCCGGCCGGGCAACTCTTGCGCTTCCGGATCACCGGGTCGCTCGGCTGCCCGACCCGGCCGCGATAAACATCATAGTGGAATTCAATCGCCACGCCAGATTCTTTTGAGAGCGGGCCGATCGCGCGGGCCACGCGGTCCATCTCCGCCGGCCCGATCGCCATGTCCGCGAACGGCGGCCGCGCGGCACGACCCAGCGGCCGAGGAGCGATCAGCACCGCGTGCCGCACCCCGTGGTCCCGCAGGAGCGCCAGCAACTCCGGCAGCCGCTCCAGCGTCGGCCGCGCAAGCAGCGTGTTGACCCGCACGCGCTTGCCGGCCGCAACCAGGCCGTCGATCGTCTGCATCGTCGGCTCGAATGTCCCGGAGCCGCGCATCGCCTCGTGCACCGGCCGCACCCCCTCCAGCGACACCAGGTACCGCCCGACCTTGCGTGCCGTCAGGTCGGCCAGCATCTCGGCCGAAAACACGCCGTTGGTGCTGAGCGTGACGAAGAGGCCCTGAGAGACCGCCTCGTCGATGATCGCCAGGATGTCCCGCCGCAGCGTCGGCTCGCCGCCCGTCAGGCGCAGTTCGTGGATGCCGATGGCGGCCAGCGTCCGCACCAGGGCCGTCATACGGTCGGTGTCGAGTTCCCCCGGGCCGGGCGCGCCGGCATCGCGGAAGCAGAACGGGCACCGCAGGTTGCACCGGCTCGTCACCTCCAGGTAGATGCGCGTGGGCGAGATGAGGCACCCCTTTGCCGGCGGCCGGTCGGACCACTTGCGCGCGGCATAGTAAATGATGCGCGGATCGTCGGCGGCCTCGCTCCGGGCCTGCGCGAGGGCCTTCTCGGCCAGGGTCTTCACCGTTCCGGCGTCCGGGTCGAAAGAGAGGCCCCCCTCGGCCTCCTCTCGGACCCGCAGCCGGGGCGGCACAGGTCCCTCAAACACGACAAATGGGTTCGAGCGAATCATGCGCACTCGCCCCCGCGCACCAGGTCCGCGAAGCAGTACGGGTCGCCGGCATCCGCCGCGCCGCGCATCACGAGGGCCGTGACGGCGCACCCGCCGAAACACACTGAGCCATAAAGATAGGGGCATGTGTTGCACCGCGCGGGCAACTCCGCGTTGGCCAGCGGACACGACTTGCGCGACCGCAGCCATATCGCCCGGAGGTCCTCGCGACGGACGTTGCCCGCGCAGAACTCCGGCCTGCCGCACGCCTGACCGCACGTGAAGCAGTCCCCCGACGCCGTCACCGTGAGGCCCCCGTTTCCGCAGCCGATACGCTTGTACGCCCCGGTGAGCGGCGGACCAGGGGGCGCTGCCAGGTAATCCCACGGCGTGTCGATGCGAGTCTTCGGGTAGGCCTTCCGCAGCGCGACGACCGTCTCGACCAGGCGCCGGTGCTCCTCGGGACCCAGCACGTCGTCGGGCGTGGCGCCGCCGACCGGCCGGAGGGGATTAAAGGCCGCGCTCGCCCCCATCTCCGCCGCAAGGGCCGCCACGTGCTCCACGCAATGCCGGTTCCGCTTGTGGAAGACCATCGACAGCCGGACGGCCGCGCCGGCCGCCGCAAGGAACTTCGCGCTGCGGGCGCACCAGTCGTAACTTCCGCGTCCGCGCGCGGCATCGTGCGTCTCGCGGTCGCCCTGTATCGAGATGTAGCAGGCGGCGACGGGCGCCCGGGCGAGTTCCCGCAGCAGTCCTTCCGCAATCATGCCGTTCGTCACGAGCACCGTCCGAAGCGCCAGTTCGTCGGCCAGGCGGATGAGGTCGAGGAGTTCCGGGCGCAGCGTCGGCTCGCCGCCGGCCAGCCGCAACTCGATTCCCCCTATCGCGGCGAACCGCCGGATAAGCGCCGACATCTCCCCCGCCGTCATCTCCGCCGGGTGATCATCCGCGGCGCGGTTGTAGCAGTACCAGCACTTGCACTGGCACTGGCTCGTCACGTCCAGAAAGAGAGAGTGCGGCGAGCCGAAGCGGACGCGTTTTCCCGGAGGCACGGCGTCGCGGTAGTCGATGGTCTCGGCGTCCGGGCGCGCGGCCCAGGCGTCGGCCTCGGCGGAGGTCGTGAAGTTCCAGCGTCGCGCCCGGCGGTCGATCACGATGCCGCACGAACGCTCGATCCGCACCAGGTACGGTTTCATCTGCGCGGCCATCGCTTCTTCTCCCGCATGAGGAGCCATAGTTTCAGCACGGCCTTGAGGTTCCGCGGCACTCTGATTCGCGGCCATCCGTCGCCGGCGGCGTCGAAGTACAGCATCGCGATCGCCATCTCGCGCTCGTGCTCCTTGGCGAGGTCGATGCCCACAAGGTCCGCCAGCGCCGCGAGCCGCTCCACCGCGGTCACCAGCGTCGCGCGGCCGTCGCCCGCGGACTCCCGGAGGCGCGTGACGCATCCCTCGAGGTCAAGCACGATGTCGCCCGCGCGGCCGCCGTCGCTCTGCGCGACCTCCACGTACCGCGGCAGGGCCAACGCGTCGGCCTCCGCCAGCCTCAGGAGCATGAACAGCACGTCGGAGCACTCATCGGCAATTTTAACCATGTCGGCCCGGCCATGCTTGAAACCGTCCCAGCGCTGCACGTGGTGTGCCAGCGCCCCGACCTCGCCCACGAGTTCCAGCAGTATGGCCCGACGGTCCCACCGTTTCGGCTCGACCCTGGCGAACCGCGCCATCGCGGGCCGGCTCAGGTCCATCAGGCGCTCGACGTCGAGTTTCGGCATGGCGTACCCCTACCGCTGGACAGAACGTGCCGCATCGCCCACGCCGCGTGCTCTTCGGCGGCCAGGCGCTCCTTCTCGTTCTCGATGCCGCAGATGCGCAGGGCCTCGGCGACGACCTCGAAAGACGAAATGGCCTCGTACGCCGGCCGCGTGACCGGCGTGATGAGGCCGAGCATCTCGCTTGCCCCGTACGTGTTCTCCTGGCTGGGGGCCTTCCCAGGTCCGCGCGGTATGACGTACAGCCGCCCCCCCGGCGCCATGCCGAAGTTGTGCACCCTCGCGTTCGCCGCCGCCAGGTACGTCGCCATCCATCGGCCAACGAGGTCCCACGGCCCTTGCACCAGAAGCGCGAACGCCGGGTAGTCCGCCACGCGCGACAGCACAAGCCCGCCTTGGCGCGAGATCATCCGCGCCTGGCGCCCAAGGAGCGGAAACGCGCTGGCGACCGCCGGCGCGCCGTCAGGCCACGGCACGCCTGCCGTGCCAGGGCCGCCAGGCCCGGCCGGCAGTGAGAAATCGTGTGACTGGATGTGCATGTGTTCCGGTATCGACGCCCCGCTTCCGCGGAGGTTCCAGCAGGCCACGGCATCGCCCGCCCGGTCAAGAAACGCGCCGATGCAGACCACGTCCTCCGCCAGGATGCCAGCCCGATGTTCCGCCGGGTACGCGATGCCGTGGAACGACTTGATCGGGTACGTCGCAGGGAGCCACTCCATGCCGCGGACGATGTTGCTCTTGGTCTTCCCCTCGCGCATGCTGAGGCACAGCGGGCAATCGTCGCGGGAGTACAGGTCCACCTGCGCGCCGAACGGGCGGTCGGCCCGCTCCTTCGTGAAGAGCACCGGGAACGCCAGGCCCCGCCCGTCGGCCATCACCTTGACTTCGGGCGTCACCTCGAACCCGGCGTGCCCGCCGTACGCCGCGCCGATCTCGTCTCGGTAACTCATCGCTTGCCTTGCCTGCGAGCGGGTGACCCCACGCCACTTGCGCGGCGGGTCGGGAGACCCGCCGCGCTCGTGGGCCCGCCCCGAGTTCCTGCGCGGCGGGTCGGGAGACCCGCCGCGCTTGTGGGCCCGCCCCGAGTTCCTGCGCGGCGGGTCGGGAGACCCGCCGCGCTCGTGGGCCCGCCCCGAGTTCCTGCGCGGCGGGTCTCCCGACCCGCCGCGCGAGCCCCTGA
>CAYGWP010000488.1:0-5193 GCA_964353455.1 uncultured Anaerolineales bacterium | reverse complement strand
TCTCACCGGCAAGGCGCACGCTGAACAGGCCGTTGGTCACCTCAAACGTCTCCGCCTTCAGGTCGGTTTCCTTCAACGCGGCGGCAGGCTGAGCCGCGCCGGTGAAGGCGCCGGGATCCCAGAGCACGGTGTACGTGCGCGCCCCCTGGGCGGGCAGTTCATCAACGAAGAAGGCGATTGTCACCGACTTGACGAGTTGCCGCTTCTCATCGTGGAAGACGACCCCCGACAGTTGGAAAGGTATTTCCTTTCCACGCTCCCTCTCGTACAGCCGGATTGAATCCAACGTGGCTTGCTCCGCCGGGAAGTCCAGGTTGTAGGTGACGAGTTCATCGACCCATCGGTGATTGAGCACATCCGTCAGGCGGATGTCGCGCGAGAATTGCCGGGGCTTGCCATCAGCAATCTTGGGGGATTGCGCCAGCGCGGGCAGCGCCAGGCATAGACCAATGATTGTCAGTATCGTACGGGTGCAGCTCATGTTCTTCTCCTTTGAAGTGATGCAAGATACAAATACAAGTAGTAACCACTCGGCTGGCGCTTAGAAGCTGTTTCACAACCCTCCGGTCACTTGCCGGAGGCGGTTGAAGCAGATGGAAACGGCAGCAAGATCGTGGAAGGCTTGAAAATGGACGCCTTCGCGTTCGTAGCAGAACTTGATGCGGCGGAACTGGCCAAAGGCGGCCAAGGTCTGCTCCACCACGTACCGCACCCGTCCCAGACCACTCCCGTGTTCTTGGCCACGCGGTGCCAGAAAACTGGCAATGCCCAGCGCGACCACTTGGACGATGAGCCCAGGAAAGCCGTAGCCCCGATCACCGAAGAGGCTTCCGGGCTTGCGTCGCGGACGGCCGCGCGGCCCTTGAATGGCAGGCAGTCGCCCCACCATCTGGAGAGCCGGCACATCGTCGCGGACGTTGGCCGGGGTGGTCTGGACCAGCAAAGGCAGCCCCTTGGCATCCGTGATGAGGTGCCGTTTGCAGCCATTCTTGGCTCGATCTACCGGGCTGGGACCGGTGTGCGGCCCCCAAAAAGCGCCCGCACGGATGCCGAGTCGATCACCGCCTTGGAGAGGTCTACTTGGCCCAAACGGCCCAGACGGTTCAACAGTCGATGGTGGACCTCCGGCCAGATGCCGGCGGCGGACCATGCGGCAAAGCGACGCCAACAGGTCGAGCCGCTGACGCCGAAGGCATCGGTGGGCAGCATTTGCCAGGTGATGCCGCTGCGCAGGACGAAGATCACCCCGCGCAGGGCCGCCCGGTCGTCGCACCACGGACGCCCGCCTTTGGTCTGGGGCGGATGCGGAGGCAGAAGCGGAGCGACCTCGGCCCAGAGGGAGTCGGGCAACAGTTCCTTGGCCATCGGTTGGCCTCCTTATTGAATGTGGAACTGTTATCTTCATCGGCAAACTCCGGGGTTATGAAACAGCTTCTTAGCGCGGCCCATCGAACAGCGATAGATCCCAGGAATCGCGCCAACGGATTTCCATCTCGCCTTTGCCTTTGAGCGTGTAAGGGCCTCACAAATGAACTCCCCCGACATCGCCTGGAGCGCCTCGCTATGGCCCCATGCACAACACACGCCCGTCGGCGAGCGAAAGGAAGAGCATGCCGTTGGCGGCGGCCAGCCCGTCCCAGGCCGGCGGCGCGTCGAGCGCGTACTGGGCCAGCTTTTCTCCCGTGGAAGCGGACGCCGCCCACAGGATGCCGCCCATTCGCCCCTCGTAGGCTTTCCCCAGGTCGTTCTCCGGGAAAACGACCGGGGTCCCGGCGACGAAAAGCACGTCGTTGGCCAGCGCGATCGCTTTGCCGGTCAACGGAATGGAACTGCTCCAGAGTTTCTCCGAGGTGACAATACCCAACACGGCTATCCCCTTGGCTTTCGCAGCCGTCGTGTCGGCGTCTGCGGAATCTGTCGCCGGGATGCGGTACTTCCCCGCATAGAGCGTGTAGCCGGGGCGAGGATCGGGCTCGCGCCCGGAGCTGCCGCCGACGGTTACGGTCCTGCCGGAGCGAGGATCGAACAAGCTATGGCGCCCGGGGATATAGCCCCGTACTTCGTAAAAGCGCTCGCCGTCAATGACGAGGATGTCGCCACGTACGCCGCCCTTCTCGCCTGTGGTGAGGTCGTAACGCAACATGACGTCGATGGTCCAGAACGAGCGATGGTTGGGGATCGCCGTGAGGAAACCGTGTGAGGGAATCAGGTGCGGCTGCTTGACATCCTGAGGCCTGACCGGCGAGAGGTCGGCGTTGAAGGCCTGGTGCCGGAGATAGAGCAATTGGTCGTCGGCGACAAAAACGTCCCCTTTGAATCCCTCGATACCTGTGCCGAGGGCGTCCCCCGAATTCGCGATCTGGAACCCGCCCGCGCCGAACGGGCCGTACATCCGCTTCTGATGAACGACGTTGCCGGAACGCGGATCGAGCGCATACAGGAAGATGCCGCCGTCAGTGAAGGAATTCCTCCCCGCAGCGAAATACACCAGCCCGTCCCGGACGAGGACGCTGCCGCAAATCGGCCACGCCGACTCCGGCTGCCCATAGGCGCAGATCAGCCGCCGCTCGAGCGGTAGGAACCGCCAGGCGAGCGCCCCGTCGGAGGCGCGGAGGCAATAGACCGAGCCGTCGCGCGACCCGAAGAGAAGGAGGCCCCGATAGTAAGTCGGCGGCGAGTCCACGCGTCCCTCGGCGGAAAAACGCCAGACGCTCTTGCCGTCCGCCGCGCTGAGGGCGCAGACGGCGTGGCCGTCCATGTCCGCCACGAACACCATGCCGGCGGCAATGACAGGGGCGCTGGCGCGGGCGCCGATTTTCGCCTCCCAGCGTTTGGCGAGCGCGGCCGGAGTCTTGTTCTTCGTCGTCCCGGTCCTGGCGTTGTCGTGGCGGTAGGTGGGCCAATCGTCAATGGCGGCGTCGCCCTTGGCGGACGAGGCGAAATCGAACGCGGGGCCTTTTTCCAGGGCGGCCTCCGCTGCCACGCGGATGGGCTGGTCCGATTTGGCGAGGCCCGGCTCCGCCGCCATCGCGTTCATTCCGTTCAGCATCACGTGGTTGCAGCACCCGCAGGCGATCGGCCCGACGTAGTAAAGGCCGTTGCACGGCAACGGGCCAATGCCGCAGGTGCTGCGGATCCAGGGATTGGGAAACTCGGAGGCGGAGCTTAGCCCGAGGAAATCGCTGCCGCCGGTCGCGGTGTTGATGTAATACTGCGTCGTGATCCGGTTCCGGTAACAGCGGTCATGGCCCATGGGGCCACTCATCTTTTGATCGAGCTGTTTGACCAGCTTTCCAGTCTCGGGATCGAAGCCGTTAGCGCCGCTCCATTGCTTTGCCGACGGGGCGGCTGGCCCGTCCACAACGTACGCCCCCGTCCAGACCAGGCCGTTTGCCAAAAACACATCCGGCGGCTTAGTATGATTGGTCCTGACGGGCCTTGCCCAGAGGGCCTGGCCGTCGGTCAGGCGGAACGCCCGGAGCTGCACGACATCGGCGACATAAGCGGCGCGGTCCGAGAGCACGAGCGACACCGTCACGCCCGACGACGCCTTGAGGTCGATGGGGCCGACGCGCCACAGCGACTTGCCCGTCGCGCGGTCCAGGCAGACGAGTTCCTTCGTCGTCGCATAGACCACGCGGTCGCCGATAACCCCGAGCGTCGCCCCTTCGTAGTCTTTCGTGTCGCTCCCCGAGATTCTCCAAAGCTCTTGGCCGGAGGCGGCGTCCACGGCCAGGATCTCGTTCTTCGTATCGTCGGACTTTCTGGCGGTCGGCCCATACGCACCGGGCTTGAACCAGAAGTCATCCAGCTTAGGGTTACGCGACATAGAGTTACGCAACAACCTCGAGACGTCGTACGGATCGCCCGCGACAACGTACAGCACGCCCCGGTCATGCACGAACTCCACGGTCCCCGCCGTCCGCTCATATTCTCTCATCACGCGACCCGTTGCCGCATCGAACGCGGTAATCGGCGCCGAGTATCCGGCGGTGCAATAGACGGCGTCCCCCACGGCGGCCAGCCGCCGCTGGAACTGCACGGGCATACTTTTGACCCCGATGTAGATCGGGAGCCAATCGGGAAACATGACCCGCCAGAGGACAATCCCGTTGTAGGCGTCGCGGGCCACGAGCGCATGTTTACCAGGCAGGGCGGGGTGCTCGGCCGAGCCAAGGTCCTCGACGGTGAACAGGCGGCCTTTCGCGGAGACCATGCTGGTAATCGAAGGCAGCGTGAAGTGCGCGCGCTGCCACTCCGGTTCGCCCAGCCACTGGTACCGCCGGGGCGGACCAACGACAACGTCCTGGGCCACGGCGTTGTTGTCCGCGCCGTGATAGTGCTGCTGCCACTCGTCGGCGCCTTCCAACTGAGGCTTGACCGTCACGGTCCATTGGCCGTTCCGCTTGACCGCCGCGGCGCCGTTCGGCCGGAGCACGCGCAGAAGTTCGCCCGCCGGAACCGCGCCGGCGTCCTCGCAGACCACGAGCGTCGCCAGGTTGTCAACGTAAGGGAGTTTCTTCCCGCTCCAGTGCATGACGGAAACCGGTCCGTACAGTCCCATCGCACGGATGGCCGCGCGCGCCGTTTCGACGCGTTTCGCGTCGGTCTCCAGTCCCTGAACGACGCAGTTGTCCGCCAGGCGCAGCGCCGCCGTGAGTTGCCCGTCCCCGCAGGCGACGTGGATGGCCAGGCCGCCGTGGAAGCCGGCCAAAGAGGCAATCTGCTTGGCCTCATCCGCCGGGCCGGCCAGGGCGTCCGGAGCCATCGCCGCCACCAGGATGCCGACAACCGAAACCATCCGCAATGAAAGGGACGTCGCGCGAAAAGAACTTTGTGTCTGCATTATCGTGCCACCTCCACCAGTTCCAGATCGTCGAACCAGGCCGCGCCAGTGCCCTCGACGCACAATTTGATCAGCAGCAACGGGGCCCTCGGCGACGGGGTGAAATCGACTTCCAGCCGGGTCCAGTCGTGATCGCCGGCGAGTTTCTCCGTTCGGCGCGTCGCCTTGACGTCCTCCCAGTTGAAGAAGACGTCATCCACCTGCAAGTAGGCGCCGCCATCCTGGACTCCCTGCGTCTTCACCCACCCCGCCAGGCGGTAGCGTTTGCCCGATTCGCCGTAGATGGGCGGGCCGCCGTCGATGGGCGATGCGGACTTCACCTTGCCGGGCCCCATGCCGCGTAATGC
>CAYGWP010000487.1:0-3221 GCA_964353455.1 uncultured Anaerolineales bacterium | reverse complement strand
AGGCAATCGTGAAACGCTCTAAAGGTCATGGCGCGATTGTAAACTTCGGGCGGGCCGAGTCAACCCCTGCCCCTTCGGCGCCTGGCTGCGCGGCAGCAGGCGTGCCGCGATTGTCGGCGCGGAGCAGTTCAAGGAGGCCCTGGGCGCGGAGGAAGGCGTATAACTCCTCGGCGGCGATGGCGTGGCCGATCTCGTTCGGGTGGTGGTTGGAACGATGGACCCACAGGTCCTCAGCGCGGTGCTTGGAGTACACGGGCAAGAGGTCGAAGAGCACGATGTCGTGCGAACGGCAGAAGTCCGCCATGCGTGCGTGGATGGAGGCAAACGGATAGTGGTTGAAATCGTAAAGAAGCGGAAAGAGCAGGATGACAAGCCGCCCGCCCTGGGCGCGGATTCGCCCATCGAGGTCCGCCAGCATCGCGAATCGCGAGTCGGCGTAGGGGGACTCGAAGGCGTCCAGGTACGCCTGGCGGGTGACACGCGAGAGATGCGCCTGGTCCAGAAGATGCGCAACAAAGTTGACGGTGGCAAGGCGCTGCCGCCAGGGGCTTGGGGTGAAGCCGCCATTGCTGAAGTCGATGTAGTCCAGGCCCACGATGCGGTCCCTATGGGGAAGGCCGAAGTCGTTGAGCACGAAACCGTAGATGACAAGGGGGTAGCGACGGACGGCGGTCGCGCGGGAGAACACGTCGCAGATCTCCTTGATGTCCAAGGCCGGAACCGCCGTGTTGTGGACTGCGGAGGGGAGGCCGTCGGCGGCAAGCCGGCGTTCCAGGCGGCGGAGGTACGTGTCCTCGAAACGGACGCACTGGCCAAAGGTGAAGGAGTCGCCGAGGCCGAGGATGGCCGCCGGTCGTTCATAGAAGACTTGCGCATCGGCCAGATTTGTTATCTCATCCGGCACGCGCATAGGATCCCCACCGTAAGGCGTGGCATACATGACCTTGACACCATAGACGGGACAGCCCTCATCGTCACCGAGCCGGTCGAAGTAGTTGCGCGGGTTGGAGTAGAACCGCGTGCTGCTGCTGTTGAAGCGGTAGTACTCCAGGTCGATGAAGCGGAGAGCCGCTTCCAGAACCAGGAAACAGCCCAGAAGCGAGAGCAGCACGGCCATGAGACGGAAGGCCCACAGGCGACGGGCTGGTAGCGGCGGATTGGGCGGACGGTCGGGCTTGCCGGTTGCCGAAGGTTTGATGCGATCAGTCACGGGGTTAGGCCCTCAACCACATTTTCCGGGTTACCTTCGCCTAACGGCCGTTGTCCGCTGTGTCCGCGATTCTACACCGTTTGAGAACCCCTACAAGGCGATTCCCGGCTCGAACGGCGGAAGGCCCGGTTTTTCCAGCAACAAACCGGCCCAATATGCAGTATAATGTGGTGGGCATTACCGTCTATGATGGGGGAAGAGGGTGTGCGGATTTTCAGCGGCACTTTGGGTGCCGTTTGTCGATTAACATTATGATGGGCGCCGGCAGCGTTCGGGGGGAGTCCCCAGATGCGGCCAGCCGCGCGGCTAGTCCGGCGAAACAAAGAAGCGCGGCCATTTCAGAGCGAGGTGCAAGATGGGGCGAACCACTCGGTTCCTGGCGTACGGTCTCACGGCTGCCCTTGTCGCTGCACTGGCAATTGAGGTATCGGCCCAGAGTCGGACGTGCGGCCCTCCGCCGCCGGCCAAGCCGGAACGGCGAACGGGCGGCGAATCGTTCCCGCCCCTGCCCTTGCCCGCCACGCCGCTTCGCCGGAGCGAGAAGAAGCGCGAGCCGGCCCCGCCGGCACTCGTCGGAAAGGTCATCCTCGGCGACGTCAAGTGGGTCACCCAGAACGGCCAGCGCTCTAGTTTCCGCGACTGGATGACCGACCCGGCCGACATCCGGAACCTACTCCAGTGGACCAACCTCCAGTTGCACATCCGCTATCGCGCGGTCGATACAGACCTGGCGACGTTCTCGTACGACCCGACCGAACTGCCGATCCTGTACTTCACGGGCCACGATGCATTCACCCTCAGCGATGAGATCATCGCCAAACTGGCCCGCTACGTCTCGGACGGCGGCACGATCATGGGCGACCCGTGCTGCGGCTCGAAGGACTTCGACAAGTCGTTCCGCGAGATGGTTGCGCGGATGTTCCCGAAGCGGTCGATGCTGCCGATGCCGATGGACCATCCGCTCTACGCCTCGTTCTACCCGGTCTCGGGGTTCCATTACATGGAGGCCAAGCGGGAGTGGGACGATGTGCCGCACATGGAGGCGGTCTCCATCGGCTGCCGCGCGGCCGTCATCTACAGCGGCGGATACGACATGTCTTGCGGCTGGGACGGCCACATCCATGAGGCCGGCAAGCGCATCGCCTCGGACGCCGCACGCCGCATCGGCGCCAACGTCATCACCTACTGCCTGGCCACGTACGAACTGGGGCGGTTCCTCGCGACCGAGAAGATCTATCACCAGAGGGGCGAGCCCACGCGCGACCAACTCGTCATCGCACAGGTCGTCCACGGCGGCGACTGGGACACACAGCCCGCGGCCCTGGCATCGCTTCTGAAGTACCTGGCCGAGAACACGACCGTGGCCGTCCAGTTCAAGCGCGAGAACGTGGACCTCAGGAGCATCGACGCGTTCGCCCACCCGATCCTGTACATGACCGGCCACGACGACTTCAAGTTGGCCGAGGAAGAGGTGGCGAACCTGCGTCGGTACCTTGCGGCCGGCGGCGTGCTGGTGGCCAACTCGTGCTGCGGCCGCAAGTCGTTCGACGATGCCTTCCGCCGCGAGATCGCCCGGGTCCTCCCGGACCAGAAACTCGAGCGGGTGCCGCTCGAACACCCGGTCTATCGCAGCGTGTTCCCGATCCAGCGGGTCGAGTACACGGCGCTCGTGCTGCACGAGCGCCCGGGCCTCGACCGGCCCACGCTTGAAGGCATCAGCATCGAGAACCAGTTACGGGTGATCTATAGCCCCCTGGGCCTGGTAAACGGATGGTCGGGAGCGCCGAACCCGTACGCCCGCGAGTACGTGGGCAACGATGCCCTGCGCCTCGGCATCAACATTCTTGTATATGCGATGACGCACTAGAACGGCAAGTGACTGAGTTACTGAGTTACTGAGTGACTGAGTGATAGGCGCCGCGCGAAATGCTGTTACTCAGTCACTCAGTCACATAGTCACTCAGTCACTTGGCATTTCTCATCCACGCAAGGAGGTTACAATTGGCCGCCA
>CAYGWP010000486.1:0-11304 GCA_964353455.1 uncultured Anaerolineales bacterium | reverse complement strand
GGCTCTCGCGGCTGCATCGGGCACTCGCGCAGTGCATTGAGCGGCGGCTGGCCGGCCAGGCCCCGCGCACAAGTCAGGAGGCGCCATGAACCCCGACCAGATGACCCCCGAACGCCGCGACCAACTCCTGGTGCGGTACCTCGACGGCAATCTGTCCCAGGCCGAGGTTGACGCCCTGAGCGCGCTCCTGAAGACCGACGCTGACGCGCGGGCCGCGCTGCGTGAGATGGCGATGCAGGCGCTGGCGATGGCCGACCTGGCCCGCGAGCAGGCGATCAAGGCGCCGCTACGGGCACAACCCGTCCGCGAGACGGGCGGCCCGCGCCACTGGAAGCGCGCGGCCGTGACGGTCGCCGCCGCGGCGGCCGTGATCGTCGGCGTCGTGGCCTTCTGGCTCAGCCGGCAAGAAGCCGAGATCATCACGCTTACGCAGGTGTCGGGGGCCGCATCGTGGAGCCCCGAAGGCGGCCAGGCGGAGAGCGGCCTTAAGCCCGGCGCCCAAATGCGCGCGGGGACGCTGAGCGTGGAGGGGGCCGCCAGTTCCGCCCAGTTGCGGTTCGGCGACGGCTCGGTCGTGACGGTCGCGGGGGACTCGGAACTGGCCTTGTCCCACGGGGCGCAGAAGCAACTGGCGCTAAGGCACGGTTCGCTGACCGGCGACATCCGCCCGCAACCCGCCGACAGGCCGATGATGATCCGCACGCCGACGGCCGAAGTCGAGGTCCTGGGCACGCGGTTCCTCCTGGTCGCCCAGTCGGGCGAGACGCAACTGTCCGTGGAGTCGGGGCGAGTGCGTCTGCGCCGCTTGGCCGACGGCAGCACGATAGACGTGCCGCAGGGGCACGCGGCGGTGGCCACGCTCGAGACGGCCGCGCGGCTGGAGAGCCGTCAACTGCCGCCTGCGCCGTCCGAATGGCGTCAGACGTTCAGCCAGTCGCCGCCGGCGACGTGGCGGGGCGAGTACATTGCGGCCGATTCCGCCGGCCCCGGCCGGCTGCGCAATCTGCTCGACGTGTCCATCCGGCGGGCCGACGGCACGCCGATCCCCGCCTACACCGTCGAAGTGCGGGACAGTTCGGGGAGCATTGCGTCCGTATGGCCCGACAGCGTGCTGCGCCTGCGGTGGCGGACGGCGACGCGGCAGGACCTGCTGGTGCTGGTAGGCGTCCACCACCCGACGGGCGGGTTCGCGGGCAACTTCCAGACGACCCTCAAGCCCGACGCCGGCCGCGCCGACGCCACGGGTTGGCGCACCCTGGACCTGCCCCTGACGTCGCTGGAAGGCAAGTTCCCGGCGGGCGTGCGGCTTCAGCCTGGCAGCCGGGTGTTCCTGGTGTACCTGGCCTGCTATTCGCCGAAGGCGGGGCTGGAGGTGGCGGAGGTGGCCATTATGCCTCCCTCTTCGGGTGCTTCGCGATGAAATGTGATGGCCTACAACCGTGAGAAAGGGGCCGTAACCATGAGGACCTGCGTGAGCGGCACTATCGGCTTGAACCTCGTCATCATGTTGTTTCTGGGGGTAAACGTTCCGGCGGCCGAGGCCCCGGCCAAGTCCGCACCGGTCATCAGCGTCTGCGACAAGCCGTTCATGTTTGGGTTCGGTTCGTGGGACAAGGCGAAGACTGCTTTTGCCGCAAAGGCCGACGGAATCCACATCTCCGCGAAGAACGCCCAAGGCGGCGCGGGCGTGGCCGGCTTGAACGTGGACTTGACTGGTTACGGCGACTGGTCGCCCGCGATGACGCTGGCTGTGGGCGAGGAGAACAAGGCCGGCGCCCTCAACCTGCATCTCAGCGATGCCGATGGCACCAGCCACACCTACAAGTTCGACTTGCGCAAACTCAAACCCGGCGCGTCGCAACAGGTTGTGGCGGAGAACGGTGCGTCGCTGGCCGAGCCGCAGAACGTGGAGAAGGCCGGCAAGACGCCAGGACTGGACAACGTCGCAAGTTTGATGGTGATCGGCGACTGGGGCGGCAATGCGGTGGACGTGGTGCTCTCCGGGATCGTGCTCGTGCCGCCGACGGATGAGTTGCGCGCCCAGCGGGCGAAGCTCAAGGAACTTCACGCCAAAGAGGCTGAAAAGAAGCGCCTGGAGGCCGAGGCCAAGGAAAAGGCCCGGAAGAAGTTCCTGGAAACCGGCGCGCCCCACCCGGTGGACGGCCCGGAGGTGCGGCAGGTGTGCGCCGTGGCTCCGGATGTCCTCGCCATCACGCTCCAGGCTGGCCAGCACGTCAGCAATCAACTTGTGCCCTACGTTGCCGAACCCGGCGACGAAGTCGTGGAAGAGGCGAAGGACAAGCCGCAGTACGAGGTGAAGGATGGCAAGGTGGTCGAGTGTTTCCAGAAGGCGCTATACCGGATGGTGAACAGTAAACGCACCAAGGCGGGTGAATTTTCGTTTGATGGCAAATCTCTTTTCATCGCAGGCAAGACGAAAGGGCAACTGCTCGACGAGACGGTTGTTGATGTGCCCGAGGCCTATACCATCCAGTCGGCGGACGACTCTGCCTATGCGCAGCCGCTACGGCCAGCACAGGTCTTCCGCAAGGGCAAGCCCGATGGGTACAGCCAGCCGCTGCCTTTCTTGTACACGATCTCGCTGAAACTGCCTGCGCCGCTCAAGGACGGCGCGACGTACGCGATCCGCTTCGTGGGTGTGAACACCTCCAAGGAGACCGTCGCCTACGTTCACAAGCCCCGCCAGACGCAAAGCATCGCGCTGCACGCCATCCAGACCGGCTATCGTCCGGACGATCCCTACAAGCGCGCCTACCTCTCCTTCTGGATGGGCGTGGACAAGGACGGGAAGAGCGGCGGTTGCACGCCCGACGTCGCCGCCTTCGAACTGGTGGACGCTGCCGGTAAGACCGTGTTCACCGGCAAGGCGGAACTCGCGAAGAAGGAGGGCGAAGAGGAGCAGATTTCCATCCACGAGAAGTTGGATTATACGAAGGCCGCGGTGCGCCGCCTGGACTTCAGCACCTTCAGCACGCCGGGCGAATACCGCGTGTTTATCCCCGGCCTCGGTTTGAGCGGACCGTTCCGCATTGCCGTCGACGTGTGGGAAGCGCCGTTTAAGGCCGCCATGCAGGGGATTCTGGCGCAGCGCCAGGGTATCGACCTGGGGCCGCCTGCCTGTGCCTATACACGCAAACGTCCGTTCCATCCGGACGACGGCGTTGAGTTCTATCAGATGACCATCCCCGAGCAGGGCGGACAGGAAGGGGCTCGCGGAAAGAACCTGATCGAACTGGCCAATGCGGGAACCTTGAAGCGCGTTTCCGGGATATGGGGTGCGTATCAGGATGCGGGCGACTGGGATACGTTGGGAGGTCACCTAAGCGCGACCTACGACCTGCTCGGCTTGTACGATCTGAATCCCGCGGCGTTTTCCCGGATAAAACTCTCGCTGCCGGCGGTGGAGATGAAAAACAACCTTCCCGACATCCTCGACGAAGCGCTGTGGCAGATGCCGTGTTGGAAGAGCCTTCAACTTCCCGACGGCGGGGTACGCGGCGGCTACGGCTATGGGTGGGGATGTCCTCCGGCAGCCACCAGTTCCATGATCAAGAGCGTTGGAGTCTATGCGGTTGACCATATCACGACCCTGCGCTACGCCGCCGCTGCTGCAAGGGCCGCGCGCGTGCTAACCGCCTTCGACAAGAAACTGGCTGCGGAGTATCTGGAATCAGCCAAACGCGCCTGGACCTGGGTGGAAGCACACTCGAAAGACGACGACGCGATCTACCAGAAGGTGCTCTCCTACGACAAGAACCTGGCGAAGAATCTGCGCAATTTTCGTGCCATGGCTGCCGTGGAGTTACTGGCCGCCACGCGCGACCCGGCCTACGATGAGGCGTTCAAACAGTCGTCGGAATTGTCCGGCAAGGCCGCGCTCTATATGGACCAACCCGGCGCCGACTTCGCATACGCCCGTCTGCCTGAAGGCGTGGGCGACCCGGAACTCAAGAAGCGGGCGGTGGAGCGCATCACGGCCTATGCCGACCATGCCATCGCGTTCAGCCGGAAGAACGCGTACGACGTCATCGCCGGCGTGCGAACCGATTACCCGCTCATCTTCGCCTGCCGGTACTTCAGTACGCCGGCGCAGGGCGGCTTTGCCCTGATCTACGCCTATGAACTGACGCGGAAGCCCGTCTATCTGGCCGCGGCGGTGCAGGGGGCGAATTACAGCCTCGGCGCCAATCCGGACAACCTCTCCTACTGCACGGGCGTTGGGTACAACGCGCAGCATTTCAATTTCATCGTCGATGCGCACGTTACCGGCCAGTTGCCCGACATGATCGTCGGCCACATTCCCTACGGCCAAGGCAATGAAGGCAACAGCATGAGCCGGTCGGCCAACGCCTGGGTTCAACAATGGCTGCTGAACTTTGGCCCAACCAAGAAAATGATTCCCAACTGGTACGACTGGCCCGTGACCGAGCAATACATCGACTTCGGCCGCTACCCCTTGCACAACGAGAACTGCTTCAACCAGACCACCGTGCCGGCCGCCTGTTACTGGTTCTATCTGCATACCCGGCCGGAGGCGGGGAAATGAAGGAGAAAAATGTGATGGGATCATCGATCCGGAACGCCATCCGCTTGTTGGTTCTGTTGTCCCTGCCGCTGGCGCCGGCGCACGCCGCTGATGGCGACGCCGCGAAAGCCGCGCCCTCCCAGGGAACGGAATCGCCCGCCAGGCCCGCAAAACCACTCATCACGGAAATGATCATCGACCTCGGCGACAACATCACCATGAAGCTCGTAAGAATCCCTGCGGGGAGGTTTCTGATGGGCAGCCCTGCGAACGAGAAGGGGCGCTGGCCGGATGAAGGCGTGGCGCCGGCGGACGTCAAGGGCGGCAAGACGCAGGTGGAAGTCACCATCAGCAAGCCGTTCTACATGGGCGTCTACGAAGTCACGGTGGATCAGTACAAGCAGTTTTCCCCGAAGGGCGACAAACGTGGCACTATCAAGACGTGGGGGCCGGGTTCACCCGAGTACCACCAACGCGGGGGAATCCCTTTTTTCAACTGGTCATTTGAGAAAAAGGGAGTGAAGTCCGAGCAGGATGGCAGCCATCCGGCGCTCGCGGTGTTGGCGGAGGATGCGCAGAAGTTCTGCGAATGGCTGTCCGAGAAGACCGGCAAGAAAGTCCGGCTGCCGACAGAGGCGCAATGGGAATATGCTTGCCGGGCCGGCAGTACAACCCGCTTCTCCTTTGGCGACAAGGACGAGGACTTGTGCAGGTACGCGAACTACTGTGACCAGTCGAATACATGTGCGTTTCCCTGGCAGGACAAGGCGCATCGTGACGGATTCGACAAGACCTCGCCCGTCGGATCCTTCAAGCCCAATGCCTGGGGGCTCTATGATATGCACGGGAATGCCTGGGAATTGTGCCGGGGTTGGTACACGCAGAACTACCCGGCAGCGGACACGGTGGATCCGCAGGGTCCCGCCACGGGCGACCGCTTCGTGTTGCGTGGCGGCGCCTGGGATAGCACCCCGGTGCTTTGCCGGTCGGCCGTCCGTGAAAAGCGGGATTCCTGGAACGACCCACACGCTCGCTCGGATATCGATGGGTTCCGCGTGATTGTTGAGGAAGAAGCGCAAGAGCAGGCCGCAATAGGCGCCGCCGGACAAGAACAGGCCGGAAAACCTGCGGCTGCCAGTGAACAGACAGCGGCACGATCACCTGCCGCGGCGGTCGCATCAGTCCTGCCTGAGTTGGTCCTGGACCTCGGCGATAACATCACCATGAAACTGGTGAAGATTCCGGCGGGCAAGTTCATGATGGGGCAAGCGCTGGGGGAGAAGAGCCTGACCTGGGATGACAAGACATACCGTTTTGAGGAGCGAGCAAATACCAAGCCCCAGACCGAGGTCACGGTCGGCTCGTTTTACATGGGCGTGTACGAAGTGACGCGTCGGCAGTATCGGCAGTTCACCAGTCCGCCGGCGAATTGTCCTTATTTCAAGCAAGACAATGACGACCACCCGCTCCTGACTTCCACCATCGAAGACTGTGGAAAATTCTGCAGGTGGTTGTCGCAGAAGACCGGCAAGGAGGTTCGCCTGCCCACGGAAGCGCAATGGGAATATGCCTGCCGCGCGGGCAGCACCACCCGCTACTACTTCGGGGATGAATATGCAGAACTGTACAAATACGGGCATGGTTCACGATTGCCGGCGAGAATCGCGCGGTGGGCAGTCCTGCCCACCGCGTGGCGGGCAAGACTGCCCGCCGCGCGATCGCCCTGAACCATGCCCAAATACGCCAACTACTGCGACAACGCGTGCTCACGGGCCTACCGCCATCGCGACCGACAGCACAACGATGGCTGGGACATGACCGCGCCGGTGGGATCTTTGAAGCCCAATGCCTGGGGGTTGTACGACATGCTCGGCAATGTCCAGGAGATGTGCTTCCACGAAGGAGAGACGGCTGCCACGTTGGCCGATGCGAAAGGAAAAACCTGGCCGATTCGGGGTGGGTCGTGGAACAGCGGCTGGGGAGAATGTGCGTGCGCGACGCGAAGCACCGTCGGATGGAAGTGGATGCACAGTTACAACGAGGGATTCCGCGTCGTCGTGCCCGTTGACCCGAAGACCGGCGAGGCCGCCCTCGCGCCGGCCGCACCGGCTGCGGGCGGGGCGAAGGTGAAGGAGTGACGAGAAATGAACCATGAGAGGATTCGAGCCATGATAACAATGAAAACACAGACGCGTAGAACAAGTCGTGCCGTCCTGTCGGTCACCCTTGCCGCGCTTGGTTGGCTTGCGACGCAAACATCCCTGGCCGCTGCTGAACCCGCGACCGCCCCTGGAGAGCCAATGCAGAACGTCCTTCGCCCTCCCGACGCCGTGACCGCTGTCCTCGACGGCGGGGAAAAGCCTCTCCGCGCTCAAGAGAAGGGCCGGTGGACGCACGAGGACATCGTCGTTGACACCATCGTCGAGGGTGACCACCTCACGGTCCGGCTGGCGGCGCCAAAATCGGTAGTGAAGCGGCTTGGTCTTCAGTGGACGGCCACCCTCGATCCCTCCGCCAGGCTCATGTGCGACGCCTGGGAGCGCGGCTACGGCGACCTGGAATGGAAGGCGCTCGATCCACAGCGCGTCATGCCGTGGTACTTCCTCTACCATCACAAGCAGCGCACCGGCGCCGCCGGCGTGATGACCGGCCCCGGGGCGATGTGCTTCTGGAAGGCATCGGGCAACACGATCGAACTGCATGCCGACGTGCGCAGCGGCGGCGACGGCGTGATGCTGGGCGCAAGAACGCTCGATGTCTGCACCGTGGTGCAGCGTCACGGCAGCGCGGACCAATCGGCGTTCTCGGTCCTGCGGGAGTTCTGCTGGCAGATGTGTCCCAAGCCTCGACTGCCTGCCCAGCCGGTCTATGGATTCAACAACTGGTACTACGACGGCGGAATCAATGCGGAGCGGTTTGTGGGCGACGCCAAGTTTATCTCTCGCCTTTCGCCCGACAAAGACAACCGGCCCTATGCCGTGATTGACGACGGCTGGCAGGCCGGCCCCGGCGTGTGGACCAGGAGCAACGGCAAGTTTCCCTCGATGAAGGACATGGCGGACGAAATCCGCAAGGCCGGCGCCCGGCCGGGCCTGTGGACCCGCCTGTTGCAGGCCCCGGGCAGCGCGCCCAAGGAGTGGCGCATTAAGCGGGATCCATCTTTGGCTCCCAAGTACATTGGCAATAATGTTCTCGACCCGACGGTTCCGGAGGTGCGCAAGCACGTGGCCGACCAGGTCAAGTGCATTCGCCAGTGGGGCTACAAGTTGATCAAGGACGACTACTCCACGTTCGAGGTCCTGGGTCGGTGGGGCAACAAAATGGGAGAGGAGTTGACCCAGGAGGGCTGGTCGCTGGCGGATCGGTCGGTGACGACCGCCGAGGCGCTTCGCGCACATTACCGCAACATCCGCGACGCCGCCGGCGACGACATGGTGATCATCGGCTGCAACACGATTGGGCACCTGGCTGCGGGGATTTACGAAGTCAGCCGCATTGGCGATGACACCAGCGCCCAGCATTGGTGGTCTACCAGCAGGCAGGGCATCAACGCCCTGGCCTTTCGTCTGGCCCAGCACAATGTCTTCTTCGCCGCCGATCCCGACTGCGTTGGCGAAAAGGGCAGCCCGCAACAGCCCTGGGGAAAAAACCGCCAGTGGCTGGACCTGGTGGCCCGGAGCGGGGCGTCGCTGTTCATTTCCGTGAAGCGTGAAGCCGTCAACGCCGACCAGGAGAAGGAATTCACCGAGGCCCTCCGGAAGGCGGCCAAGCCGCAGGAAATCGGCGAACCTCTCGACTGGATGGAGAAACGCCTCCCGGCGAAGTGGCGCCTGGGCGGTCAGCCCGTTGAGTTCCAGTGGTAGGGCGCCAAACATACCCCGGAAAGGTTGGACCATGAAGAACGCTAACCGAACGGCATGGGTGGCGGCACGTCTGTTGTGTCGCTCTGCGATCATGGGGGTGGTGCTGCTGGCCGCGACTCTGTCGGTCGCGTCCGCCGAGAGCAACAGCCCGCCGAAGACCGAGCAGGCCGTTGATACCGCGCCCTGGGAGAACATCTCGGACGAGTTCTTCAAGCGGCTCGACGTCTATGACATAAAACCGGATTACATCCGGCGCTGCGTCGGCATGGTCGTCGTGCCGACCGGCGAGGTCTTCGTGCTGGTCAGCAAGAACCACGGAGTGTGCGTCAGCAAGGATCACGGGACGACCTGGACAGTGGTCGAGGGCAACAAACTCACCGGTCGCTGCGAGACCGGCTTTGGATTCTCGGTCGCCTATCCCTACGATGGGCGGCTGGCCTTCTTCTGCATCGACGGCACGGGTGGAATTACCCTCGACGGCGGGAAGACCTGGCGTCCCTTCACCAAACTGCTCCGCATGTTCGATTTCGCCGACGTGGATTGGAGTTCCAGGGATCCGCAGGCAATCTTTGGGCTGCTGCACGAACCGTTCTACACCGTCCTCAGCACAGACGGCGGCAGGAACTGGCAGCAGATCTACAAGGACGCCGAGGCTCCCAAGGAAGTGCAAAGAACGACCAGCAAATACCACCTTGGCATCATCGACGCCAGCACCCTGGTACGCTCCCATCGCGATCAGGACGGCATCAGCGTGAGCAGGGACGCCGGCAAGACGTGGACCGAGGTGGCGAAATACAAGGTCCTGGGCCGGCGGCCGGTGCATTACGGCAACAAGGTGTTCTGGACGACCACCGAGGGCGTGATCGTCACCACGAACGGCAAGGACTGGACGCTGACGGGCAAAGGCCCCGAGAAAGCCATTTACGGCCCCTACTTCGGCGCCAGCGAGCAGGAGTTCATGGTGGTGTCGGACAAGGCATTCTTCATCACCCGTGACGGCGGCAAGACATGGAACAACGTGGCTGCTGTCTTCTCCCCGCCCGACGGTCCCATGAAAGGCTTCAACGCCGGCGGCTCGTTCAACTACTTCGGTTGGGACCCCAAAGGCAACCTGATCTACGCATCGAGCCTCGGCGGTTCGGTTTACCGGCTGAAACTGCAACCATGACCCGCGAAAACGAAAGAACAGACCAGGAGACCTTCCGTGTCCAGCATCGGTCTTAGGAAACATAGGAAGCGAAACTTCCTGCGCGTGATAATCGTTGTCCTTGGCCTGCTCTGGGGTTCACTTCCCGCTGACGGCGGTGAAAATTGGCCGCAGTTTCGCGGACCTACCGGGCTGGGTTACACCGAGGAGAAGAACCTGCCGCTCCAATGGGGCGGTCCCGCCAACGAGAACGTCCTCTGGAAGAGCCCGCTCATCGGCGCGGGGCACGCCAGTCCGATCGTCTGGGGCGACGCGGTTGTTGTTTGCACTGCCAAATGGCCGGCGGATGGTGCCCCGCAGGACAATGTGATGCCTGACCACCACGTCGCCTGCTACCGCGCCGCAGATGGAAAACTGCTGTGGGACACGATCGTGCCACCGGGGCCCTGGCTGCGGAAGAATGCCGGCGACAAACCCGGCGGCGGCTACGCCGCGCCCACGCCCGTCACCGATGGCAAACTCGTCTATTGTGTCTTCGGTTCCTCGGTCATCGCGGCCCTGGATTTCCAGGGAAAGATCGTTTGGCGGAAAGAGATTGTCCCGTACTCCTTCGACGTGATGATGGGCGGCAGTCCGATTCTCTACCAGGATACAGTGATCCTGTTGAGCGCGATGAACGGTGGCTCCAACGTGAGCGCCCTCGACAAGGCGAGCGGCGAGGTGAAGTGGCAGCAGAAGTTCTCGGACATGGGTTTCGGCCACAGCACGCCAGTCATCATCTCGGTTAAGGAGAAACCCCAGATGCTGGTGTTGGCCTCGGGAATGAGCGAGACCGGCAACGCGCTGCGTAGTTTGGATCCGGCCACCGGCAGGCCGCTGTGGTGGTGCCGGGGGGCGGGTGACGCGTCTTCACCCGCGTTCGGATCGGGGATCGTTTACTTCGACAGCGGACGAGGAGGAAAGGGCGTGGCCGTGGACCCCGGCGGCGCCGGCGACGTCTCCGCAACCCATATCCGCTGGACCGGGCCCCGGATACCCGAGGCGGTCAGCTCTCCCATCATCGTCGGTCCCCACGTGTATCGCCTTCACAGTCCGGGTGTTCTCAAGTGCTGGAGAGCATCCACAGGAGAACAGGTGTATTCGGAACGGCTTGCCGGCATCTCGACGACGTGGGCCAGTCCGGTCGCGGACGGTGACGGCCGTCTCTATTTCGCCGGCGCCGGAAAAGGCTACGTGATCCAGTCCGGCCCGGAATTCCGGGTGCTGGCAGTCAACGACCTTGGCGACGGCAACCATGCCTCGCCCGCCGTCGCAAAAGGCCGGCTGTTTCTCGTCGGCCAGAAAAACCTCTACTGCATCGGGCAGCGGAAATGAATTCGTACCGTTATCATTGAACAAACGGGAACACACCCTGAGACAGCAGGTCAGGCATGAGAAAGGGGAACTATCTATGAGCATGCGAGTGAACGCTTGTTTGACGCGTGTGGCCATTGTGCTGTTCGCCTCGACTTGGGCGCTCGTTGCGTTCGCCGCGGAGACGACTCTTCCCCCAAGCGGCTCTACGAAAAGCGGAGCCGAAGCCGCACGCTGGGGGTACGTCGGGGCGATGGCAAACCCTGGGGCGCCCGAGGTGATCATCGCCCCCGCATCCGACATCGGCAAGTTACCGTACAGGCAGGTCTATGCCACGGCCCGCTGCCGCGTCCTGCACTACCGCTTCCCCGTGCCCGATGGCACATACAAGGTCC
>CAYGWP010000485.1:0-5812 GCA_964353455.1 uncultured Anaerolineales bacterium | reverse complement strand
GGCGTTCGTGGGGATGGTCCTGGCGCTGCAATCGTACTACGCCTTCCAGGCGATGGGCCGCGAGTCGTGGTCGGGGGCGGTCATCAACCTGTCGGTCATCAAGGAACTTGGGCCGGTGCTGGCGGGGGTGATGATCGCCGGGCGCGTGGGCGGGGCGCTTGCCGCCGGCCTCGGGACGATGAAGGTGACCGAGCAGATAGACGCCCTGCGGTCGCTCGGGGCCGACCCGATACGGCACCTCGTTGTGCCGCGCTTCCTGGCGTGCTTCCTCCTGATACCGTTCCTGACGATCTACTGCGACTTCGTGGGCATCGTGGGCGGGTACGCGGTGGCGTGGGGTTACGGGGTGGACACGTATGAGTACTGGATGCACTCGGCGGATGTGATCGAGAACTTCGACATATTTACTGGGGTGATAAAGAGCGCTTCGTTCGGGGCGGCCATCGCCCTGATCTCCTGCTACAAGGGATTCCAGAGCCGCATGGGGGCCGAGGGCGTCGGCCGCGCGGCCACCGAGGCGTTCGTCGTCAGTTTCATGGGAATCCTGGTCCTGGACTTCTTCATCGTCTTCTTCCTCCAGGGCCTGTATGACGCCCTCTGGGGCCGGGTGAGCATCTTCGCATGAGCACCGACGAAAAATCGGCGGCCGCGCCGAAGCCGGAGTTCCCGATACGCCTCGAAGGCGTCTGGAAAGCCTTCGGCGAGCACACAATCTTCAAGGACCTGTCGATTCGCTTCCGGCGCGGCGAGACCACCGTCGTCCTGGGCGCAAGCGGCGTCGGCAAGAGCGTCATGCTGAAACTCATTTTGGGTCTCCTGAAGCCGACGCGCGGCAAGGTCTATATCGACGGAACGGAGATCACGGGCCTCGGGGAGTGGGAACTTGTGCCGATACGCTCGCGGTTCGGCATGGTGTTCCAGGGCGCCGCCCTTTTTGATTTTCTCACGGTGTACGAGAACGTGGCGTTCGCGCTTCACGAGCACAAGAAGTTGCCGGAGGAGGAGGTGCGGCGGATCGTGGCCCGCAGGCTCGCACTCGTCGATATGGAAGGCACCGAGAACCTGCTGCCGGAGGAACTCTCGGGCGGCATGCGGAAACGCGTGGGCCTGGCGCGGGCCATCGCCATGGACCCCGAGGTCATCCTGTACGACGAGCCGACGACGGGCCTCGACCCGGTGACCGCCGACACGATCAACGATCTGATCCTGAGGTGCCAGAGGGAACTGAAGACCACGAGCATCGTGGTGACGCACGACATGGCGAGCGCATACAAGGTGGGCGACAGGCTTGTCCTCTTGCACGAGGGCGCGGTGATCGCCGACGGCTCGCCTGACGAGATCCGCCGGCACCCAGACGTCCGAGTCCAGCGCTTCATCCACGGCAACGCGAGCCTGAAGGCCGCGCCGGCGGGGGCTTAAAGGAGCAATCAAGAGTGAACGACCACAAGCATGTCGTCGTCGGCATCTTCGTCCTCCTGGGGACGGTCATCCTGGGGACGATGATCGTCTGGTTCCAGGGCTGGGCGGCCTTCATCGGCGGCGGGTACACCGTGCGGGCGCACATGGCGAACGCTTACGGCGTCCGGACCGGGAAGCGCGTCACCGTGGACGGCATCGGGGCCGGCGAAGTCAGCGAAGTCGTCACCAGCCTCCCCAAGCGCGAAGGCGTCTGGATCAACATGCGAATAAACGCCGACGTACAGATCCCCACGGACTACGAGTTCGTCGTCCAGCAGGGGGCGGTAGGCGATGTCGCAATGGATTTTCGCAAGCCGAAGCGTGCCGCCGCCGCGCCCGGCCCCGCCAAGCCTCGCGAGTTCCTGCCGACCGACGGCTCCGCCTCGGTCGATGGGGTCCTCGCGCCGCCCAACCTTCTGGGCGACGAACTCACCGGACGGCTCGACAAACTCGCCACAGGCATCGAGAGCAGCATCGCCCAGTTCGGCGGCGTCGGCAAACTCGTCCAGCAACTCACGGAACTCAGCGAGCCGCGCACCCTCGATGAGGTTAAGGCCGGCAAACGCGACAACCTCTGGACCGCCCTCGCCCAGTTCCAGGTCACCGCCAAGAGCCTCCAGGACGAAATCAGTGACCCCAAGAGCGGCTTCAACAACCTCCTCACCGACGCTCGCACCGGCGCGCTTGAACTTACGAAGACCCTCAAGGAGGTCCAGCAGACCCTCGGCTCCGTACAGTCGGTCGCCGAAACGTACCAGAAGGCGGGCGCGGCCATCCAGGGCACCAGCAGCAAGGCCGATGAGGCCCTCGCCGTCTTCACGAAGGATGCCGAGGCGGTCGGCGCCCTCATCAAAAACCTCAACGCGGTCGTCGAAGGCGTCCAGAACGGCAAGGGCACCCTGGGCCAACTTATCGCCAGCGATGATCTCCATCGGCAACTCGTCAACGCCCTGGAGGACCTCCGCAAGACGCTCGACAGCGGCAACCGCCTGATCACCATGTGGCGCGAAGAGGGGCTGCTGTCGAAAGAAAAAAAATAGGTCCACATTCAGCCGGCCGCCCCGTTCGGCTGCGCTCAGGGCGGGCTTGGCGGCCGCACGCCTCTGTAAGGCTAAAACGATGACCAACGTTCAACTCGGCTTTATCGGCGCCGGCAACATGGCCGAGGCGATAGCGCGCGGCATAATCGGCGCGGGCATGGCCGCACCCGCCGCCATCCTCGCCTCCGACCCGGACGCGCGGCGGCGGGAACTCTTCGAGCGGGACCTGAAGGTCCCGACGGCCGCCGACAACCGCCCGGTCGTCGAAAAGGCCCCCGTCATCATCGTCGCAGTCAAGCCGCAGATGTTCGACAAGGCCCTCGCGCCCCTCGGCAGCCTCTTCGGACCGAAAAAACTAGTTATCTCCATCTGTGCGGGCATCTCCACCGCGCACGCCGAGGAGACCGTGGCCGCAGGCACACGCTTCGTCCGCGCCATGCCCAACACGCCCATGCTTGTGGGGCGAGGAATGGCGGCCGTCTGCCCCGGCAGGCACGCCACGCCCGAAGACGTCGCAAAGGCCATACGGCTCCTGGAGTCCGCCGGACAGGTCATCCGCATCACCGAGGACCTCATGGACGCCGTCACGGCCGTCTCAGGCTCAGGCCCGGCGTACTTTTTCTACCTGACGGAACTCCTGATGAAGGCCGGCGTGGAACTCGGCCTCGCGGAGGACGATGCGCGGCTGCTTGCGCGCGTCACGTTCGAGGGGGCCGCAAAGTTGCTCGCCGAGTCGGGCGATGAGGCCGCGGACCTCAGACGCAAGGTCACCAGCCCCGGCGGCACGACCGAGGCGGCCATCAAGAAGTTCGACGAACTCGGCCTCGCGCGCATCGTCTCCGCCGCCGTCCGCGCCGCCAGAGACCGCGGGAAAGATTTGGGGAGGTAAAGCAATTGTGGATTGTGAATTGCGGATTGCGGATTGGGCGAGACAACCAGTGTGCCACGGCCGGCTTGTCCGGCCGTGCATCCCCGCAGGTCGACAAAACGGAGGATGACATGAAAACTATTGTCGCGCGCTCCCAGTTCTACAACAAGAAACCGTACTGGTACTGGTGGGATGTATGGGACGAGCGCAAGGACGCCGTGGCCGAAACCGGGGAACTCGTGCTGGTGCAGAAAGACACCGGCCGAAGCGCGGTACTCAAGGCAGATGAGTTGCTGCCCCTGTTGACCGAGGAGCGACGGACTTCAAGGTGCCAGCAGCCAAGTAAGGGCAACTGGGGCCTATATGTCCGGCCACATCGGCCGGACGAGGTGGAAGTGGAAGCAGGGCGCCGAGGAATTGCCGCAGTCCTTCGCGTTCAGTGGCAGGAGCCCTGACCCAATCAGGCACGGCCGGGCAAGACCGGCCGTGGCACACATGCGATACAGGCAATCGTGAAACGCTCTGGAGGAGATACCCGATGACCCAATCGACCGTCCCGTCGCTTCCCCCCGCCCCCCCGCGGACCAACGGCTTCGCGCTGGCATCGTTCATACTGGGGATCGTCTCGGTGGTCGCCAGTTTCTGTTGTTGCGGGTCCATGCTGATGCCGGCGGCGCTGGCGATCATCTTCGGGCACCTTGCCTCGCACCAGATCCGGAATTCCGCCGGGCGCGAGACCGGCCGGGGCCTCGCCGTCGCCGGCCTGGCCACCGGCTACGTTGCCCTTGCGGCACAGGTGCTGATGCTGCTGATCGTCATCGTCGCGGCCATCGTGTCCGCCGCGGCCGACCACGGCCCGCCGCACGCCTTCCACTTCCACCGGCAGTGGCCGTAGCGAGCCCGCCAGCACGGGCACGGAATGGCATTGACTTCCGGGAAGGGAACCGGCTGCGAATAGCCGGAGAGGAGTTTGAACTATGAAAATCGCTCCAGTTGCGGATGTCAAAGCCAGGTTGAGCGCCTACATCCAGCAGTGCGAAGCGGGGAACCCCGTCGTCATCACTCGAAACGGCAAGGCGATGGCCGTAATGATCGCGGCGCGGGACGAGGACGACCTGGAGAGGCTGGTCCTGGCCCACTCCACACGATTTCAAGCCCTTCTTGAAAGATCGCGGCGAAGCATCCGGGCCGGCAAGGGATTGTCCCCTGACGCCTTCTGGAAGACCGTCCGGCAAAGGCGCGCGAAGGCGAAGTAAGCGATCGCCGGCGTCGCCCTGCACGCGGGCTGTCACTTGGCGTAGAGCGCCAGGGCGGCGATCTAGGCGGCGAGGCGCGCGGCGGCGAACTCGCTCGCAGGGTCGCCCGCGGCAGAGAGTTCCACCACATCCGCCCCGACCACCTTGCGGCGAGCAAAGAGCGACTCCAGCAGTTTCATCGTCGTCCACCACCCCAGGCCGCCGGGCTCGGGCGTGCCGGTTGTCCGGATGATGCCGGGGTCCAGGCCGTCCGCATCCACCGTCAGGTACACCGGGCCGGCAAGGGCCTTGACGGCGGCAGAAATCCATGCGTCGCCCTCGGCGCACCGACGGCCCCAGAAGATCGGGAGTTTCTTCTTGCGGGCGAACTCGATTTCCTCGCGGCAGGCGTTGCGGATGCCCACGTGCACCGTGCGGTGTCCGTCATCGACGCACCGGCGCATGACGCAGGCGTGGCTGTATGGCGTGCCCTGGTACTCGTTGCGGAGGTCGGCGTGGGCGTCGATCTGGAGGATCGAGAGCCGCCCGTGCTTCTCGGCCGCCGCGCGCACAAGGCCGAGCGTAACGCTGTGCTCGCCGCCCAGGCCGAGGACCCACTTGCCGTCGGCGACGAACCGCGAGGCCACGCGGCGGATCCGGTCGGCCACGGCGCCGGGGGCCGAGAGGTCCGGCGCAACAGGGTCGGCCGTGTGGATCGGCGCCTCCGAGAGGTCCCGTTCGAGTTCGTAGTCCCAGGGTTCGACCTGGCGGCTGGCGGCGATGATGGCATCGGGACCGCCGCGCGTGCCCGTGCCGTAACTGGCGGTCGCCTCGAAGCCGGCCGGGAGGACGACGAGCCTTGCGGCCCGGTAGGCGGAGGCCTCGCGCGACAGGCCGAGGAAGTTCGAGGGCACCTGATCTCGTCGGCTCATGGTAAGACTCCTCGGAATCGCGCCTTCGCACCGCGGGCTCGCGCCCGCGGCTCGCGTGCAATCAGACCTTACGCAATCTCGACGGGCGTGTGGCCGACGAAGGCGGCGGCCACCAGGCACGTCGTCCAGCGGCCGTTCTTGTCGCACCGGGCCGACTGCGTGATGTTCTGGCTGCGTACGATCTTGCGGCTCATTCGGTAAATCTCTTTGCGCTCGTCATAGGCCGATTCCGGATCGAACTCCAGGCCCAGCGTGGTGGCGAGCATGGTGGCGGCCAAG
>CAYGWP010000484.1:0-10822 GCA_964353455.1 uncultured Anaerolineales bacterium | reverse complement strand
GGCCGTGGTCACTCCCCAGGCGGCAACCACGGCCACAGCCTGCCCGCCTGTGGCGGGCAACGGCACAGCGTGGCCGTGCCACCCCCCGTCCGAATATTACTTGGTCGGCGGCGGCTGTTGCGGTTCGCGGTACGGCTGGTTTGCGCGGTAGAGTTTCTCTCGCTGGCGGAAACGGTCGGCCAGGTCTTTTCGGCCCTGGCTCTCGGCCAGCGCGATGGCGGCTTCGGCGACGTTGGCGGCCTCGGGGTACCTCCCCGCCTCGGCATAGGCTGCGCCCAGCACGTCGAGGCAGCCGGGCTCGCGCTGCCCGGCAAGGCGGAACGCCTGTTCGGCCGCGGCGACGGCCTCGCGGGCGTCGCGGATCCGCGGGTCAGGGTGCGTCGCCCGGAGCCACGCCAGGTCCAGGCACGACCGCAGGTCGTCGGACTTCAGCCGCACCGCCATACGGAACTCGCCGACGGCCCCGGCCGGGTCTCCCCCCGAGGCCAGCGTCTTGCCGAGGTAATAGTGTGCCCTCGCGAGGTCGGGCTTCAGGCGGATCGCGTCGCGGAAGCACTTGGCCGCCTCCACGAAGTTGCCCTTGGTGCCGAAGAACGAGCCCATGTTCATGTGTGCATCTGGGTTCATGGGTTCCAGTCTCAGGGCCTCGCGGAGGTGCTTGACGGCGGCGGCGGTGTTGGTTTGTCCCATGAGGGCCGCGGCGATGTTCGTGTGGGCCTCCGCGTAGTTGGGCTGGATGCGCAGGGCCTGCTCGAACTGGCTGATCGCCTCCGCCGGGCGGCCGAGGCTGATGTAGGCGGCGCCCAGGTTGTTATGCGTCTCGGCGTTGTCCGGGTTGATTCGCAGTGCCGCCTCCAGTTCCATCGCCGCCTCGATGCAGGCGCCCTGAATGACCAGGCACTTGCCGAGGCTGTTGCGGGCCGCCCACGAGCCGGGCTGGAGCCGGGCCGCCTCGCGGTACTCTGGGATCGCGTCCGCGACCCGCCCCTGCCGGTACAGGGCCTCGGCCAGGTCTGAGTGGAAGACCCAGACGTCGGGCCTGATGCGGACGGCCTCGCGGAAGTTGGCGGCGGCCTCGGCAAAATCTCCCTGGGCGGCCAGGGCGCCCCCAAGGTACTGCCGCATGACGAAGTTGTCCTCGGTCACTTCAGCGGCGTGGCGGTATAGGGTTATGGTGTCGGTCCAGTACCCCACCTGCATGGCCGTGAGCGCCATGCACGCGAGGACGGCGGCAGCGGCGGGCACGCCCAGGAAGAGCGCCTTCCGCCGCCACTCGGCCGTCAGGGCCCGGATGCCCCACGCCACCATGATGAACAGGCCAATATATGGCACGTATGTATAACGGTCTGCCATCGACTGGAGGCCCACCTTCACCAGGCCGATGACCGGCACGAGCGTTCCGAGGAACCACAGCCACCCGACCGCCAGGTACGGCTGCTGCCGGCCAAACCGGACGGCCGCGGCGGTGATGCCCGCAAGAATCGCCAGCGCCCCCGCCCATTGCCAGACCGGTATCGACTGGGGGAACGAGTAGAAGACCGCCAGCCCGGCGGGGTAGAACATCTTGACGACGTACGCCACATAGGCGACCGGCGCGTACTCCAGCCGCAAAGCCGGCGATATGACCTCGGGCGACACAAGGGCGCCGGCCTCGCCCTGCACCAGCAGCGCGACCGCGCTTGCCGCGGCCGCCAGGGCAAACAGCGGCACCTTCTCAAGCACCAGCCGCCCGATAGAGTGTAGGGTGGTCGCCGCGGCGACCACGCGGTCGTCTGATGGGCGCTTTGCACCCATGCGCCCCAGCGGCCAGAAGTCAAGAAGCAGCAGCACCAGCGGCAGCGTCACCAGCATAGGCTTGGCCATCAGGCCCAGCGCAAGGAAGATGAAGACCGGCACGTATCGCCCGATGCTCGGCCGCGCGGCGTACCGGAGGTACGCCCACATCGTGAGCATCCAGAAGACCCCGCTGAGGACGTCCTTCCGCTGGGCCGCCCAGGCCACCGATTCCACATGGGCCGGGTGCACGGCAAAGAGGGCCGCCACCAGCGCGCTCGCCCATGCCGCCCCGGTCATCCGCCGCAGCACAAGGTAGAGAAGCAACGCGCCGATTACGTGCAGCAGGAGGTTGTGGAAGTGGATCCAGACCGGGTTCGGGCCGGCAAGTTGGCAATCGAGCATCAGCGAAAGCCATGTCAGCGGCTGCCAGTTGCCGAGGAGTCTGGTCGTGAACGCCCACTGGAGGCCCGGCCACGTGAGGCCGCCGGTGACCTGCGGATTCTCGACGACGGCCGTCAGGTCGTCGGATAGGACGAAGTCGTTCCGGCCCATGGGCAGGTACGCGGCAAGGGTGATGACGACCAGGATTGAACAAATAACGATATCTAGTTTCATTTCACGTTCCTTGACTGGGGCCCAGGCGTCTCGCGATGCGGCCGGCCTGCGCGGTAGAACGGGAGCCGGCCGTCGATCAGGCCGGCAAGGTCCCTGCGTCCGAGTGCTGCGGCCAGCGCCCTGGCCTCCTCGGCGGCGGCCACGGCCTCCGCAAACCGGCCGGCGTCGGCGTAGGCGGAGGCCAGCGCGGCCAGGCAGGCCGGCTCGCGCCGGGCCGTCAGGCGGCAGGCCGCCTCGGCCAGGCGGACGGCCTCCTCGCGCCGCCCGAGCGCCGCCATCGCCAGCCCCAGGTTATGATGGGCGAACGCGTGGTCCGGCCTGAGGCGGATCGCCTCGCGGTACTCGGCGGCGGCTTCCTCGAACTTCCCCGCCTGGTCCAGCGCCCGCCCCAGACAGTTGTGTGCCTCCGCCAGGTCCGGCTCCAGGCGCACGGCCGCCCGCAGGTGCTCCATGGCCTCGGCCGTCTGCCCGCGGTTCGTCAGGATGAGGCCGAGGTTGACGTGCGCCCTCGCGTGTTCCGGGTCCAGCCGCAGCGCCTCGCGGAACTCTCTTATGGCCTCGTCCGTGAGGCCCCGGTCCTTCAGGGCGATCCCCAGGTTGCTGCGGCCCATGGCGCTCTCGGGGTCCAGCCGCACCGCCTCGCGCAGGTGGAAGAGGGCCCCGCCCGGGCGGCCCAGGGCCGCAAGGTGCGCCCCCAGATTGTTGTGTGCGGCGGCGAACTCGGGGTTGATGGCGACGGCCTGCTCGAACTCGGCGACCGCCGCCTC
This sequence comes from uncultured Anaerolineales bacterium, assembly GCA_964353455.1. Lineage (GTDB taxonomy): Bacteria > Planctomycetota > Phycisphaerae > FEN-1346 > FEN-1346 > CAYGWP01. The sequence continues at coordinate 7,664 of CAYGWP010000484.1, read as the reverse complement.
CAGTCTCCCATCGTCGGCCAGGGCCATGCCGAGGTTCCCGTGGGCCAGGTAGTTGTCCGGGACCACGTCTATAGCATGCTGATATAACAAGAAGTTGTTTTCCCAGTATCGGACCTGGACGGCCGCGACGATGAGGCACGCCCCTGCGGCCGCCGCGCCCGCCGCCGCCGCGGCGCGCCCCAGGCGCGCCCCCGCGCAAAGATCCCCCACACCCCAGACTATCGACACGAAGATGCCGATGAGTGGAATGTAAGTGTACCGGTCGGCCAGGGCCTGCTCGCCCACCTGCACCAGGCCGATCACAGGCACGAGCGTCCCCAGGTACCAGAACCAGCCCACGGCCAGGTACGGCCGCCGCCGCAACTGCCAGACCGCCAGCGCGGTGACGGCCGCCAGCGCGGCCCCCGCGGCGGCCACGTGCCACCACGGAATCTCTGTCAGGCGCGGATAGAACACCGCCAGGTCGCTCGGCCAGAACGTCTTCCGAAGGTACTCCACGTACGATACGACGGCGTTTGCCGCACGCATCCCCAGCGACACGCGGCTGACGGGCAGTACCGCCCCGCCGCCGTGCTGTACCATAAACGTGACCACGCTTGAGGCGGCCGCCAGCAGAAACAGCGGGACCTTCTCAAGCACCAGCCGCCCGATGGAGGTGTAGGGTGGGTGCTCGAACTTGTCTGGCGCGGCACCGTTCTCCCCTCTCCCCTCGTGGGAGAGGGGTTGGGGGTGAGGGGGCGATCCGCGGCAACCCCTCACCCGGCCTTCGGCCACCCTCTCCCGCAAGGGGAGAGGGTTGAGGGCATGGCCGACGCTAAGCACGTATGGGTGCTTTGCACCCACGCGCCCCAGCGGCCAGAAATCAAGAAGCAGGAGCACCAGCGGCAGCGTCACCAGCATCGGTTTGGCCATGAGGCCCAGCGCGAGGAAGATGAAGACCGGCAGGTATCGGCCGACGCTTGGGCGCGCGGCATACCGCGCGTAGGCCAGCATCGTGAGCATCCAGAAGACGGCGCTGAGGACGTCCTTGCGCTCGGACACCCACGCCACCGATTGAACGTGCAGCGGATGGACGGCGAAGAGGGCCGCGACGACGGCGCTCCGGCCCACGGACCCGGTCATCCGCCTCAGGGCTGCATACAGGAGCAGGGTTGCGGCAATGTGCAGGCCGAGGCTCACCAGGTGCGGCGGCCCCGCCTTGAGGCCGAACAGTTGGCAGTCTAGCATGTGCGACAGCCAAGTGAGCGGGTGCCAGTTGGCCTCGTACCTCGTGGTGAAGGCCCATGCGATGCTCTCGGGCGTGAGGCCCGTCCGGACGTACGGGTTCTCCAGGACGTACTGCCGGTCGTCGTAGTTGATGAATTCATAGTTGTACATTCTCCCATAAACGGCGATTGCCGCCGCCGCAAGGAGCACGTACACCGCCCATTCCCGCCGCATCGCCGGACCTCCGCGTCTATGCGGGTAATCTTATGCGCCGCGGGGCGGGTTCACCAGTCGAAAACCGGGGGTTGACGAGAGATCTCAGCCGCCGCGCGGCTCGTACACGCAGAACGGCTCGGCGGCAAGGTCGTCGCCGGTCATGGCGAAGGCCCGTGCGCGGCAGCCGCCGCAGAGGCGGCGGAATTCGCACACGCCGCACTTGCCGTGGTAGCCGTCCACATCGCGCATGCGGCGGAAGACGTCGGAATCGCGCCAGATTCTGCGGAAGTCGAAGCCCTCCTGCCTGAGGTCGCCGCACTCAATTTCCAGAAATCCGCATATCTGCACTTTGCCCACGTGGGAGATAAACGCGAATTCCTTGCCGCCCATGCACCCCTTCGCGCCGATCTTGGCGCCGGGATGCTGGTGCGGCGGGACGAGGCCGGATTCGCCGCCGGCCTCGCGGCCGCGCGGCGGGTCTCCCGACCCGCCGCGCTCCTGGCCAGGGCTGCCCGTGTCACTAAATAGGTGACTGTCCCTAATTTGTTGCGCGCGGCGGGCGTGCAAGATTCGCGTGTAATGCGGGGCGCAGGTCACGCGGATGCGGATGTCCTCGCGTGAAGACTGGTCGGCCAGCCAGGCCAGGGTCTTCTCGTAATCGGCGGGGGAGATCTCCTGGTCCGCCAGTTCCTTGCCGCGGCCGGTCGGCACGAGGAGGAACGGGTTCCAGAGGGCGGCCTCGAGGCTGACTGCCAAGTCGAGGATGGCCGGCAGTTCCGCCAGGTTATGGCGGGTGACGGTCGTGTTGATCTGGAACTCGAGGCCTGCGCGGCGGGCGGCCTGGATGCCGCGCACGGCCCCGTCAAGAGCCCCCGCGACGCTGCGGAACGCATCGTGCGACGCCGCCGTCGCCCCGTCGATAGATATCGAGATGCATGAGATGCCCGCCTCGATCATCCGCGCGGCGGAAGCATCATCCACGAGCAGCCCGCAGGGGGCCATGACGACAGGCAGGCCGAGTTTGCGGGCGTGCCCGGCCAGGTCGTAGATGTCGGGCCGCAGCATCGGTTCGCCGCCCGTCAGGATGATCGTGGGCTTGGCGAACGAGGCGGTGTTATCGAGGAGGCGGAAGCCCTCCTCGGTCGTCAACTCGCCCGGATACGGCGCCGGCCGGGCGGCCGCGCGGCAGTGCTTGCATGCAAGCGGGCATGAGCGCGTTACTTCCCACGCGATAAGGCGCGGCGGCGACGGATCGGCGCTGGTTCGTGATTTCGGCAAGGATTTCCTTCTCTTACGGCTCGGCGACGGTGCGGATTTCATCGTCCGTGAGGTAGCAGGCCGGGTCGGGCGCCCAGAGGTCGCCCGTGGCGGCCTCTGCGCGTGCGCGGAAGTTCCCGCCGCAGATATCGAGGAATCGGCATACGGCGCAGCGGCCCTTCAGATGCGGCCGCTTGTCCTTCAGTTGCGCCATCAGGGGGTTCGACACGTCCATCCAGATCTCGGAGAAGGGGCGCTCACGGACGTTTCCGAACGACACGTGGCGCCAGAACTGGTCGGCGTGGACCGAGCCGTCCCAACTTACGCATCCGATGCCGCTGCCTGACGAGTTGCCGCGGTTCATTTTGAGCAGTTTAAGCACGTCCTCTGCCCGCGGGCTGCCTTCGCGGAGCATCCTGAGGTACAGGTACGGCCCGTCGGCGTGGTTATCTACGGTGAGCACCTCGGCGGGGCGGCCATGCGCGTGGAGTTCCGCGGTGCGGTCGATGATCTTATCGACGATTCGGCGCGTCTCATCGTGGTCCAGGTCTTCGCTCATCAGCGCGCTCGCGCGCCCCGCGTACACCAGGTGATAGAAGCAGGCGCGCGGCACGTTCTCATCGCGGAGGAGCGAGAAGATATCATCGACCTCTGATGCGTTCCGGCGCGTGATCGTAAACCGCAGGCCCACCTTGACGCCGGCCTTGCGGCAGTTGCGTATGCTGGCCAGGGCGCGGTCGAAGGCCCCGGCGATGCCGCGGAACCGGTCGTTCGCGCTGCGCATTCCGTCGAGCGAGACGCCGACGTAACTCAAGGAGGCGCCCTTCAGGCGCTCGGCCACCCGCTCGGTGATAAGTGTGCCGTTGGTCGATATGACCGCCCGCATCCCGAGCGAGACGGCCCGGCCGATGAGTGTCTCCAGGTCGGGCCTCAGGAGCGGCTCGCCGCCCGAAAAGAGCACGACCGGCGCGCCGAAGCGCGCCAGGTCCTCAATCATCGCGAGGCCCTCGTCGGTCGAGAGTTCCCCCTCGTACGAGCGGTCCTCAGACTGGCTGTAGCAGTGGACGCACCGCAGGTTGCACCGGCGGGTGCAGTTCCACACGACGACGGGCTTCTTGTCGGCCGAGAACTGAAGAAGGTGGCTCGGCAGGCGCTTGCTCTCGGAGCCGTAGCGGAGCACGTCGCCCGGTTCAACCGTGCCGCAGTATAGTTTGGATATTCCGATCATGGGTCACTCAAGAATTATCGCGGCGCCGGCGATGTTTGTGTAGCCCCGGCTGATAATGCCCCCGGTGTATTCACCGGGGGCTAACTATGGTTTTACTTCGGCTTATCGAGGCCGAAGAGGCGTTTGACGAGTTCGACGGTGGCCAGGGTTTCGCCGGTTGCGCCGTTCTCCGACATCTGCCGCAGGTACTCCAGCGGTTTGTGGAGGAACTGGTTGCCGAGGGTCTGGGCGAATCGCCGGAGTTGTTCGCGGTCGGCGTCGGAGAACTTGCCGGCGTATCGCTCGACGTGCGCCTGGCGCAGGCCCTCCAGGAACTCGGTCAGCAGTTTGATGGCGGGGGCCGCCTGTAGCGACGCCTGCCAGGCGACGAACTCCCGCAGTTCGTCCTCGACGATTGCCTCGGCCCGCGGAATCTCCTGGCGCCGCCGCTCCAGGTTCCGCTCGACCAGGCGGTCAAGGTCATCAATGTTGTAGAGGAATACATTATCCAATTCGGCGATGCGTGCGTCCACGTCTCGCGGGACGGCGATATCGACGATGAAGAGCGGCCGGTCGCGCCGCCCGAGCGACTCCGCCACGGCCTCCAGCCCGAGCACCGGCTCCGGCGACCCCGTGGAGGCGATGACGAGGTCGGCGCGCGGCAGGACGGCGGGAAGGTCCTCCAGGCCGACGCCCTCGGTCTGCGGCTGCCCTTTGGTCGCGGACGCCGGCGCCGCATCGCCGCCGGTTTCGGCGAGCAGGGCGGGGCAGGTGGCAGGCCCTTCGCCGCCGTCATCCACGCAAGTCTCGCCCTCCGGGCCGCACGCGACATCGGGCGGCTTGTGCACGAGGTCGTACGCCAGTTGCTGGGCGCGGCAGAGCGTCCGGTTGGCGACGATCAGCCGCGCGGCACCGGCCGCAACGAGCGACCGGGCGGCGCACTCGGCGGTCTGCCCGGCGCCGATGAGCAGCGCGGTCTTGCCCTCAAGCGTCGAGAAGATGTGCCGGGCCAGGTCCACGGCCGCAGGGGCGATGCCCGCCGCCCCGCGGCCCAACTCCGTCTCGGTCTGCACCCGCTTTCCCACGCGGAACGACCAGTGGAAGAGCCGGTTGAGGAGGAAGCCGGCGGTCCGCGCCTCGACGGCCGCGCGGTACGCATCCTTCACCTGCCCGAGGATCTGGTGTTCGCCGACGATCTGCGAATCGAGGGCGGCCGCCACGCGAAAGAGGTGGCGCGCGGCCGCATGCCCGTCGTGGCGATAGAAGACCGACGGCTCGGCCGCCACCGGCCCGCCCTTGATGCGTGCGACGTGGTCGAGGAAGTAGGCGAGCGGATCGTGGCCCGGCCGCGGGAGCGAGTAGAGTTCCGTCCGGTTGCAGGTTGAGATGAGGAGCGATTCCTCGAGCGCCGGCTCGGAGTGGAAGGTCCGCAAGAGTTGCCTCACCTGGTCGGCGCTGAGGGCGATCCGCTCGCGCACCTCGACCGGTGCGGTCCGATGACTGACGCCGATGATCGAGAGTTCGGCCATTATGGTTCACGAAAGTATCGCGCTTGCCGCCAGGAGCGCCAGGACGACCACGAAACCTGCGGCGGCGATGGCGGCCGTCCGGGCGGGCGGCCACTTGCCGACCAGCCGCCCCGCGATGGCCGCAGCGTATATGATCCATGCCGCGCTGCCCGTGATGATCTTGCTCAGAATCTTCGGGTTCGCCAGCGGCGACGCCCCGCCGGCGGCGCCCCCGGCGAACATGAGCGGCCCGGTCGCTATCGTGATCGTCATGAAAATAAACCCGATGACCAGCGCGTGCCACGTCATCCGACCCAGGAGGTCCAGCGGCGGCAGCCGGTCGAAGAGCACGCCGAACCGGTGATGCCTCAGCCCCCGCTGCGCCGCCAGGTAAAGCACTCCGTAGATGGCCGAGAAGGCCAGCGCCGTGTACGCCACCACCGCCGGCAGGACGTGCATGCGCGACCAGCCGCCCTCCGCCTCGGCCGCACCGACCGCCGCGCCCGCCCCGGCCGCCAGGAAGATCGAAGATGTGTATTGGAACAGGAACACCAGGAGCATCACGAACACGCCGCTGCGGCGGTCTCGCCCCGTGAACTCGACCACCGCATAGACCGCCGCCAGCGTCCATGCCACCAGCGAGCCGATCTCCTGCGCCGTCGTCAGCGACGGCTGCCCCTGGTGGATTGCCCGCAGCACCAGGTACGCCGCGTGCACGCCGACGACGGCCGGCAGCCACGGGCTGCGGCTGTGGGTCCGCGTCCGCAGGAAAAACGTGGCCCCGTAGTCAATGAGCAGCGCCAGGTACAGGAGCGGCAGCGCCCAGTTCCCGACATCAATCACGTAGAGCATGATCAATCCCTTATCAGGGGTATATGCGCCGAAAGGCCGAGGAGATTATATCATTGCGGCCGCCGGAAGATAAGGCATTGCGAACGACAGTTGCCCCCGCCGCGCCGGGCCGTTAAGATTGCGGTGAATGAAAGCCCTGCGCCTGGCGATACTCTGGGCGGTCCTGGCGGCCATCTTTCTGATGGCCGTCCTTTCCATTATCGGCGCATTCCTGGGCGCAAACGGGGCCAGGGAACTCTTCAACTCCCCGCCCCTCATCGTCTTCTGGTTCGGCCTGGCCGCCCTTTACTTTGCAACGTTTCTCTTCTGGGTGCTGAGGGCCGCGCTCGGTTCCGGCAACCGGCGGCTGCCCGGCCCCGGCGGCATGGCGATGCACCTGGGGACGATCCTGGTCCTCGGCGGCGCCATGTGGGGGTCCGTCAAGGGCCACGAACTCCGGACCGCGTTGCTCGGCGTCCAGAATGTCCCCCAGGGCCTCATGCTTATCGGCCGCGGCGAGGAAGAGGACCGCATCTTCAACGGCGGCGCGCGGACCGAGATCGCCACGCTCCCATTCAGCATCTACCTCAAGGATTTCTGGATCGAGTATTACCCGGATGAGGGGAAACCGTGGTTCCTCGTCACGGTCGCCCCGGCCACGGCCGAGAGGCCCGAGCACCAGATGGCCATTCCGTGGAAGGTGGGCGAGGAGACGGCGGTTCCGTTCACGCCGGTGCGCCTCACGGTGCTCCAGTACATCGAGCGTGCCCGCCCGGCCGAGGGCGGCGGGGCGGAGGCCGACCCGAAGTCGGACGTGCCCGCGATGGCGGTCCTCCTTTCGCTCGAAGGCCGCGAGCGGCGGTTCTGGCTCATCCCGGAGCCCGGCGCCGACCAGGCGCGGCTGCCGCTCGGCTACTTCATCCATAACGTCTCGCCGCACGGCGGGGAGGTGGAGGGGCCGGACCTTTACCTCGCGCGGCCGGCCGGCGCCGTCAAGGCGTATAAAAGCGACGTCGTCGTCCGCGACGCCCGGGGCCGGCGCCTCGCCGCCAAGACGATCGAGGTGAACGACCCCCTCCACTACGGCGGATACCATTTCTATCAGCATTCATATGATACTCATGCCGAACAGTACACGGTCCTCCAGGTCGTCTCGGATTCCGGCCTTGCGGCCGTTTACCTGGGGTTCTTCCTCCTCGTGACGGGGACGTTCTGGCAGTTCTGGGGGCGGTCCGTCGTGGCGTTTATCCGGACGCGAGGGGGCCATGGTGCTTAGGCTGAACCCGCTCGGATGCCTCGTCTACGCGGCCATGGCGGCGGACGGGCTGGCGTTCCTCGGCCTTGCAGCCGGCTTCAAGAGGGTCGGGCGCGGGCTCTTCGCCGCGGGGTTCCTGGCGGCTGCAGCGGCGTTCTCCTACCGCTGGCACCAGGTCGGCCAC
>CAYGWP010000483.1:0-2782 GCA_964353455.1 uncultured Anaerolineales bacterium | reverse complement strand
CCCAGCGGCCGGGGCATCACCTTCGAAACGCTCATCAAGATGATCGAGAAGGGCCGCATCAAAGCTGACTCGATCGTGCGCGGCCCGACCACGCACCAGGACTGGCTGTACGCCGCCGAGGCGCCGCGACTGGCCAAGTACCTCGGCATGTGCCCGCACTGTTTCGCCGAGGCGAAACCCGAGGACACGTACTGCACGCGGTGCCAGTTGAACATGAACACGCGGCCGGCCGAGCCGCGGCCGGGCGTCCCGCCTGACCTCATCAAGGAGCCCGTCCACAAGACCGCGTACGAGATGGAGAAGCAACTGTCGCAGGAATCGGCGCCTTCGGCCGAGACGCTGGCCGGCGAATGGCTCGACGTTCCGGCTGCGCCGCCGCCCGCACCCGCCCCGGCGCCGGCGCCCGCCGCGCCGCCGGTCGCCAAGGCCGCGCCGCGTCCCGAACCCGCCCCGACGGCCACGGCGGCGGCGGCGGCGGCGGCGCTCGCCGAAGTCACGCCCGGCGGCGAACGACCCAGCCGCGTCTCACCCCTACTCAGGCGGCGCAAACCCAAGGTCTGGATCATCCTGGCCCTGACGTGGGCCACCCTCATACCGCTCATCCTCATCTGGTTCCTGATCTTGCCGGATGAATGGAAGAACAGCCTGTTCGAAAAGACGAGCGGCACCGGGGGCCCAGGGTCGAACACGTCCGTCACGCCGCCGCCGAAGCCGAGCAACGAGTGGCTCAACGAACAGTTGCGTCTGGAGGGCAAGGCCGAAGAGGCCCGCGACTGGGGCCGCGCCATCGAGATTTACGAGACGATCTACTCGAAGACCGGCGATGCGACGTACCGGTCCCGCATCAATGACCTCCGCGAGAAGTTGACGTCCGAGCGGAGCAACAGGCTCGCCAAACTCCGCGAGCGGCTCCAGTTGGCCGACAGCCTGGCCAAGGAACACCGCTACGACGATGCCCTGGCGGTGCTGCGGAACATCGGCCCGGAAGACCGGGATTTCCTCGCCTCTCTGAAGGGCCCCGACGGCCGGCCCGCCGGCATCAGCATCGAGAAAATGGAGGCCGCCATCCGCGACGAACAGGCACGCTGGGCCCAGCAGAAGCAGTTGGAGGACAGCCTGGCGTCCCAACTGGCCCGCGCCGCTCAACTCAGGAGCGGGAAGAAACTGGCCGAGGCCCTGGAGGAGTACAAGGGCATCCAGTCAACGTTCCCGGCGGAACTCGTCCAGAAGTACGTGAATGTGGATATGATTATCAAGGATATCCAGACGCAGTTAGCCGCCGCAAAGCCGGTCGCTCCGCCGCCACCGCCGGAGAAGACCCCGGAGGAGATCAAGGCGGGCATCGACGCCCTCCTGGCGCAGGCCGAGGCCCTCGCCAAGGGCGAGAAGTTCGTCGATGCCCTGGCGAAGTTCGAGGAAATCCGCCAGAAATACGACCAGAAGTACTGGCCGCCGGACCTCGAAAAACGCATCGCCACCGTCAAGGGCCAGAAAGAGGCACTCGACTTCTTCGGCATCAAGGAAAACCCCAAGAAGGCCAAGACGCCGTAGGGAATTCCGGGTTGACGAGCGTGGCTCTGAGGCCCTCGTGCAACTGCCCGAACCCGTCAACCGCTTCCTTGCGCTTCGAGTACCGAAAAGCCATAAAAAAGTAGAATGTCCCCTTTTCCCCCCATTACGTGAGTGGCGACCACTTGTGCGATTGGCGGAAAGGGCGCTAGATGTAGGGGGCGCCTTGGTAGGATGGATGGCCAAACGAGCCTGGATCGGTTCCAGGCTCACTGCAAATGGGGAATGTCGGGTTATTATATTGACTTCGCGCGCAGTGTGGAAAACTCGAAAGCCGACGTCACGTTCCGCCATGCACAGACTCCTCCTCGCCCTCGCGCTCTCCTTGGCACTGCCGGTCACCTTGAACTTCGCCGCGGCCCCCAAACCGGCTCGGGATGCGGCCCCGTCCGGTCCACCGCTGGCCGTGATCGAACGCGGGCAGCCACGGGCGGAAATCGTCGTGGCCAGCCAACGGCCGCGCATGGTGACGCTGGCGGCCCTTGAACTCCAACTCTTCCTTGGAAAGATGAGCGGCGCGCGCCTCCCAATCGTGACCACGCCGACTGCGACGAAGCCCGTCAAAATCTACGTCGGGCAGAGTGCGGAGACCGACCGGCTGGGGGTCGCGGCCGAGGGGCTCCGCGATGGCGCCTACCGGATCGTTTCCCGCCCGGATTGGCTGGTCCTGATTGGCAGGGACTTCGATTTCGACTTCGCCAGGCTCCCTTGGCCCCTGAGTCGCAAGGATACATCGAGGGCCAGCGCCGAATGGGAAAAGGCCATCCAAGGCAAGACCGAAGCGGCCTGGGGGTTCCCCTTTGCATCGGGCTTCAAAGGGTTCTGGAAACCCAAGGATTTCGACCAGATTATGAGCGAACATTACGGGGAAGATTTCGCTGCGCTCTGGAGAAAAGAAAACGGGGTGCCTCCCGGTTTCTGGAACCAGGACGAAGGCGGCTCGCTCAACGCGGTTTACGGTCTGCTGCGGAGCCTCGGGGTCCGCTGGTTCATGCAAGGCGAAATCGGAGAGGTTGTCCCCAAGACGGCAACGGTCTCGGTAGGACCATTTAACGAGACCGTGAAGCCCGATTTCCCGCTCCGAGAGTGGCAGTGGTATAACTATGCCGCCTTCGATTTCGACGCAGTCATCTGGGCCAGACGCATCGGCATGAATTCCGGCTACGAGCAGATCGGGCCGAATTCCGGCCCCCACGGGCTGGTGTTCATTCTC
>CAYGWP010000482.1:0-11875 GCA_964353455.1 uncultured Anaerolineales bacterium | reverse complement strand
ATCGGCCACCAGCGGCGCTCCAACCCGCGGTACCAACTGGCGTGCGAGTTCTTCCGCGCGAAGAAGGCCTGCGGACTGCCGGTGTTCGTGTCGGCCCAGTGGAACCGGCCGAAGCGCCTCGACGCCGCATGGCCGCAGGGGCAGGAACTCGACGAGGCCACGCTCAAGAAGTTCGGCTACGACACGATGGAACGCTTCCGCAACTGGCGCCGGTACAAGAAGTTCTCAGGCGGCCTCCTGGCCGACATCGGATCGCATCAGATCGATATCTTCAACTGGTTCCTGAAGTCATCGCCTAAGACCGTAATGGCTTCCGGCGGCCTCGACTTCTACGAAGGCCAGGACTGGTTCGACAACGTCGATGCCATCTTCGAGTGGGACTACGACTGGGAAGGCAAGAAGCGCGTCATCCGCGGTTTCTACCAGACGCTGACCTCGTCGAGCCACGGCGGTTACGCCGAGACGTTCATCGGCAGCGAAGGCTCGATCATCATCTCCGAGATGGCGACAACTGGCGGCATCCGCCGCGAGCAGGAGGCCCCCGAAGCCGACTGGGAGAAGGCCATGCCGAAGCCCAAGATCGGCGCCGAGGCGCCGGCCGCTACCCCGGCCGCAGCCCCGGCCGCAGCCCCGGCCGCCGGCACCGCCGCGGCGCCGGCAGCCAAGACGGCCGAAGCCAAGGCCGACGAAGAAATCAAGGTCGGGCACTCCGTCCCTCAGCCCGGGCGCTACTACCCGCCCATCAACACGGTGCCGCCGTTCGACAAGTCGGAGCACCTGCCGCACATCGAGAACTTCATCGCGGCCATCCGCGAGGGCGCCGCCCTGAACTGCCCCGGCGAGGTCGGCTACGATACGGCCGTCACCGTTCTGAAGGCCAACGATGCCGTGGCTCAGGCCAAGCGGCTTGAGTACACGCCCGACGAGTTCAAGGCATAACCGAGGTCGCCACCAGCATGCACCACAACGACAGAGGGACGGAGGGACAAAGGGACGAAGGGACGAAGGGACGAACGGCTTGGGACCGCCTGCGTGCCTATGTGCCTTCGTGCCTCCGTGCCTTGCTTGTCGCCCTGGCGGCGACGGTCCTGGCAATCGGCGGTGCGGCGGGCGCGGCACAGAAGTTCCTTGTGCCCGACGGCAGCCGCGCTACCGCCGTCCACCGGATCCCGCTAATGGCCGACCCGGTCCTGAAGGAGGAAGCGCTCGGCCCGGACGAGACCCCGCCGCTGCCCTACTCTCCGCGGGCCACCTGCGGCGGCAAGTGCCACGACATCTCGGCCATCGAGAACGGCTGGCACTTCAACGCCCCCGACCCGAACGTGCCGGCGGGCCGCGTCGGCGAGCCGTACGTCCTGACGGACCTCAGGACCGGGACGCAGATTCCGATCTCGCCGCGGAAATGGCCCGGCACGTACAGCCCGGCCGACCTCGGCCTTACGCCCTGGAAGTTCACCCTCGCCTTCGGCAGCCACACGCCCGGCGGCGGATACGGCGACAAGTTCTTCGGCGGCATGAACGAACCCGGCGCACGCTGGCAGGTCTCAGGCAAACTCGAAATCGACTGCCAGTCGTGCCACAGCGGCGACCCCCTCCAGGACCAGAGCCTCTGGGCCACCAACATCGAGCGGCAGAACCTCCAGTGGGCCGCAACCGCCGCCAGCGGCATCGCAGAGATGCGCGGCGACGTCCGGACCATGCCCGAAACGTGGGACCCCATGACCCCGGCGACAGGCGACGATCCCAAGCAGTTCCCGCCGGCGCTCTCTTACGACAAGTGGCGCTTCAACGCCCCGAACCTCACATCGAAGGAACCCAGGAAAAACTGGGACGTCTTCTTCGACGTTCCGTCAAGCCCCACGTCGGACCGCTGCTACTTCTGCCACTCCAATAACCCGATCGGCCACGGGGCGCCGAAGAAGTGGCGGACCGACGGCGACGTGCACCTGGTGGCGGGCCTCAGTTGCTCCGACTGCCACCGTCACGGCCTCGACCACATGATGAGCCGCGGCTACGAGGGCGAACCGGCCTCCGCCGAGGGCCCCATCTCCACGCTGACCTGCCGCGGGTGCCACTTGGGCGACCAGTCGGCCGCCGCAGGCCCCGACACGATGGGCGGACGCCTCGGCGCTCCCGTGCCGCTGCACCGCGGGCTGCCGACGGTCCACTTCAGGAAACTCTCGTGCACGGCGTGCCACTCCGGACCGTATCCGGGCCGGCGGACCACGCGCGTGCAGACGTCGCGGGCGCACGGCCTGGGCGTCAAGGCCAAGGATCACCGCGACGACGCCCCGCCGTTCATCCAGTGGCCAGTCTTCATGCCGGCCGGCGACGGCAAGATCGCCCCGCACAAGGTCCTCTGGCCGGCGTTCTGGGCGCGCTTCAAGGACGACAAGGTCACGCCGATTCCGCCCGCCGCCGTCCAGGCAGCCGGAGGCGATGCGCTTGCCGCAGAGGAACTCCGGCGGTGGAAACCGCTCACCGGCGAGCAGATCGGCAAGATCCTCGCGGCCTTGGCCGCAAAGGCCGACCCCGCCGGCGAGCCGGTCTTCATCAGCGGCGGCCGCCTATTCCGCCGCGCGGCCGACCGCACGCTCTCGGTGACGGAACATGCGGCGGCGGCCCCGTATGCATGGCCGGTGGCCCACGAGGTCCGTCCGGCGTCGCAGTCGCTCGGGTCCGGCGGATGCACCGACTGCCACTCGGCGGACGCGCCCATTTTCTTCGGCGAAATGGTCGCCGACTCCACCGCCGACACGGCTGCGCCGCTCGTGCGGGCCATGTACGAGTTCCAGGACCTGGACCCGCTGCAACTTAAGGCGTGGGCGATGTCGTTTACGTTCCGCCCGATGTTCAAGGTGGTCGGGTTTGCGACGGCCGGCCTTATCGCGGCGATGCTCCTGGCGTACGTGCTGCTGGGGCTGGCGGCCCTGGCGCGGTGGGTGGCGAAGAAGGCGCCTCAAGGCTAGGTTGACGGGAAACGCCCATGACCCTTTTCCAGATCATATCAATCGTTGCGATTTGCGGCGCCCTGGCCGCCGTGCCGATTCACTGGCTCCTCTTCGGCCGGCGGCAGGCGCATCCGGGCCTGGGGGAGCGGAACGTCAAGCGCTACAACCTGTGGGAGCGGCTGGTGCACCTGGCGCTCCTCGCGAGTTTCCTCGTCCTGGCATGGACGGGCTTTTATGCGTCCATAGCGTGGGGCGGGCCGATGTCGGGATACACGCTCATGGTCCACACGACGGCCGGGGCGGTCTTCGCCGTCTCGGTGGCCGTCATGCTCATCACGTGGGCGGCAGACCACGTCTTCTCGCGGGCCGACGGCGAGTACCTGCGCCAGGGCGGGTGTCTGGCCCCCGGCAAGGAACTTCCGGCCGGGCGCTTCAGCGCAGGCGACAAGATATACTTCTGGCTCGCGGGGATTCTGACGCTTGCGGCGCTGCTCTCCATGCTTCTCAGCATGATTCCGTGGCTCGACACCGACGGCCAGACCTTCATGTACGATGCGCATCGGTACGTGACGCTGGCGCTCGTGGTGGCCACGATCTGGCACGCGTACGCGACGACGCTGGCGAAGCCCGGCGGCCTCGGGGCGATCATCTCCGGTTACGTCTCGAGCGCCTGGGCGAAGCGGTTCCATCCCCTCTGGGGCAGCCGATCCCGCGAGGGGCAGCCCTCCCGGCCATGACCGCGTGATGGACCTATCAATCGTCATACCGGCATATAACGAAGCCACGAAGATTCGCCGCGACGTGGAATCCGCGGCGGCGTTTCTCGTCAAGGAGGGCCTCGCGGGCGAGATCGTCGTCGTCGATGACGGGAGTACCGACGGCACGTGGGACGAGGCCGTGGCCGCCCAGGTCCCGCCCGAAGTCGAAAAACGAGTCATCCACCTCGAGCCGCGCCGCGGCAAGGGCTGCGCCGTGCGCACAGGCATGACGGCCGCGCGCGGCCGTTTCACAATGTTCGCCGACAGCGGCATGTGCATCCCGTTCTCCAACGCTCTCCGCGGCATCGAACTCATCCGCAGCGGCCAGTGCGAGGTCGCACACGGTTCCCGCAAACTCCCCGAGAGCGTCATCGAGAAACCGCAGGGCCTTTACCGGCGGCTCGTGTCGCGGCTGTTCCGCGGCCTCGCGCACCTCTTCATGGGAGTGCCCTGGGAGATGACCGACACGCAGTGCGGCTTCAAGATTTACCGCGGCGACGTGGGGCGGCAACTCTACGGCGAGTGCATCTCCGACGGATTCACGTTCGACGTGGAGACGCTCCTCAGGGCCCGCCGGCACGGATACCGCGTCCGCGAGTTCCCCGTCCAGTGGTGCTGCGATTGGGATTCGCGGCTGCGCCCGGCGCGCGGATCGGCAAAGATGCTCTCGGAGTTGATCGCCATCAAGAAGGCGATCGGCAAGGAGCGCGACGCCCCGAAGTAAGATGCGCGGCAGCCCGCCATTCCACAGGGCGGGCCGCCGCGATTTTCGGTACCCGGGATTCCTCATCTACCACGTGGTATCTGAAATCCGGAATTCCCGATACCATATCACTCCGTCAGCGGCTTGACCCAGATGTTGCGGAACTTGACGACGTTCCCGTGGTCCTGGAGCCGCAGCGGCGCCTCGGCCACCTCCGGCTTGTTCTTCGAACTCCCGGTCGGCCCCGCGACCTCGGTCTTGTCGTGGATCGTCACTCCGTTCAGGACGACCGTGATGGCGGCGTTCTTCACCTTCTTCCCATCCTGGCCGATCTTCGGCGCGTGCCACGTGATGTCGTACGTCTGCCACACCAGCGGCGGGAAGCAGGCGTTCACCTTCGGGGCGATCTGCGTGTAAATTGACCCGCAATCGTTCTTCTGCGGCTCCAGGCCGAACGAATCGAGCACCTGGACCTCGTACCGGTCCATCAGGTACACGCCGCTGTTGGCGCGCGCCTGCCCCGTGGCGCCCGGCATGTACGGGCAGCGGAACTCCAGGTGGAGTTGCATGCTGCCGAGCGGCTTCTTCGTCATATTGTCGCCCTTCCCCCTCTGCATGCTGCCATCGGGGTTGGCGACCCAGGTGTCGTTCGTCCACTCGGCAAAGGTGGTCGGCTTGCCCTCTTCGTAAGACAGGAGAACAATCGCACCCTGCGGCGGCTTCGCGCCCTCTGTCGGCGACTTCGGGACGGTGTAGGCGAGTTCGAACTTGCCGGCCTTCGCTTCGCCGGCGAGTTTCTTGTCGGCGATTGTCGCCGTTTCGCCGGCGGCGCCCGCCAGGGCCACCTTGCCGCCGTCGAGTTTGCCGACGAGTTCAACCTTCATGGCGCCCGCGCCCTCGCCCGCGGTCAGGATGACCTTGTAGGTCCTGTCCTTGAGTCCGATGACCCTGGCCTCGGCCTTCGCGCCCCCCAGCGTGCCGACGTAGAGGCCCTGGATGCCGTCGTCGGCATCCTCGCTTGCCTTCGGCCCCTCGGCCTTCGGGGCGGCCTTCGCCGGCGCCTTGGGCGCGGCGGCGCCCTCGGCGGCGAACAGCCATGATGCCAGGCCGAGGGCGATGAGGCCCACAATAATCAACACTGCTGACCTGAGATACATAGTTGCCTCCTGAAACAATTCCGTTCATTGAAGCCATTGCGCGGTGGGTCTCCGTACCCACCGCGCCATATGCCACTACGCACCTTGACGCGGCGGGTGCGGAGACCCGCCGCGCAAAGGTGTGATGATTCTTTTTGCGGTTCTACTTACTCTTTCAATTCTTCGAGCCAGATATTCCGGTATCGCACCGGGTTCCCGTGGTCCTGGAGCATCAGCGGCGCGGGCGAGACTATCGGGCCAGCGACGCCGGCTGTCGTCACGTGGTCTATCTTCACGTTCTCGTGGATCGCCACGCCGTTATGCACCACCGAGGCGACGGCCGGCTCCACGATCTTGCCGTCCGCCACCTTCGGCGCGCGGAACGTGATGTCGTACGTCTGCCACACGCAGGGCGGGAAACTCGCAATCACCTTCGGCGACGAAACGCTGTAAATCCCCCCGCACTCGTTGTCCTTCGGCGCCAGGCCGAACGAATCCAGCACCTGCACCTCGTACCGGCTCTGGAGGTACACGCCGCTGTTCCCGCGCCCCTGCCCCGTTCCCGCGGGCATGTACGGGCACCGGAACTCCACGTGCAGCCGCACGTTGGTGAAGTCCTTCTTCGTCTTGATGTTGCCGCCCTTGACGAGGATGCTGCCATCGTCCTGGGGAATCCACAGCGCCGGGCCGCCCTTCATGTCGGTCCAGGCGTCGAGGGATGGGGCCTTGCCGGGCTCGAACGCAAGGAGGATGACCGCGCCCGCCGGCGGCTTCGCGCCATCGGTCGGCGACTTCGGGACGGTGTACGCAAGTTCAAACTTGCCTGCCTTCGCCTCGCCGGTGAGTTTCTTGTCGGCGATTGTCGCCGTCTCGCCTGCGGCGCCCGCGAGTACGACCTTGCCGCCCTCCAGTTTGCCATTGAGTTCGACCTTGACCGCGCCGGCGCCCTCCCCTGCGGTCAGGATGACCTTGTAGGTCTTGTCCTTGAGTCCGACGACCTTGGCCTCGGCCTTCGCGCCGCCGAGCGTGCCGGCGTAGAGGCCCTGGATGCCGTCATCCGGTTCCTCGGCCGGCCTGGGGGCGGAGGCCTTGGCGGCGGGGGCCTTCGACGGGGCGGCGCCTTCGGCGGCGCAAAGCCATGAGGCTAGGCCGAGGGCGATGAGGCCCGACACGATCAGCATTAGCGACTTGCGATACATAGGTGCCTCCTCTCGTGGGTTAAAGGAACGCGCCGCGCAAGAGCAGCGGCTGACTGTGACGAAAATCACTCAGTCCATTCTCCATAGCGGAGGGTCTTGCGCCCACCGGAATCTTTCACGATCAGTATGACCGATACGTCAGGGTGGGCGCGGCAGTAGGCCTCGACCTCGGCCGGCGAAAGGACCAGGAACGCCGTCGAGAGGCAGTCCGTGAGCGTCGCCGAGGCGGCGGCCGCCCACGATCCGAGCGTGCACGCGGCCGCGCCGCTGGCGATGCCCGCCGGGCGCCCGGTCCGCGGGTCGATGATCCGGGGGACCCCGCCGGGACACGATGATGCGCTCAGCGACCGGTCCCGCAGCCGCACTGCGCCGATCACCGCATCATCGCTCTCGGGATCGCCCAGCGAGACCTTCCAGGCATTCCTTCCCGGCGGCGCCCCCATGGCCTGGATGCTGCTCATCCCGCCGTGGAGGAGGGCCGTGCCGATGCTCCACTCCTTGAGGACCCCCGCCATCTGCTCGACGGCATACCCCTTGCCGATGCCGCCGAGATCGACGCGGACGCCGTCGGCCCTGACGCCCACCATGTGCTCGCTCTCGCGGATGTCCAGAAGGTGCATGCCGGTCCGCGCCTTGGCGGCGGCAAGTTCATCGTTGGAGGGCGTCCGCGGCTTGCGGTCGTCCGTGCGCCAGCACGGCAGGAGCGAGCCGATCGTCACGTCGAACGCGCCGCCGGTCTCGGCGCCGACGCGCGCGGCCGTCTTCAGACATTCGATCACGGCGATGCCGACGCGGGCGTACTGCCCGGCGCGGAGGTTGTTGATCTGCGAGACCTCGCTCGACGGCTCGAAGCGGCTGAGTTCGCGGTGCAGACGGTCGAGTTCCTCGAAGGCGGCGTCGGCGGCATGGCGGGCGTACCCGGCCTCCTGCCCGGCGATGAGGACCTCGAAAACGGAGCCCATCCCGGCATGGCCGAAGCGATGGATCGGCCCGGCTGATTTCCCCTCGCCCGCAAGCGACATTGACTGGCTTTCACTCATGGCGAAGCCCCGATGCGGCCGCCTGCCGCGCCACGAACTTCTCCCAGAGCGCATCATCGACGTACACGAGCAGGAGGACGCCCGGCCTCAGGCCGAACGCCGCCTGCTTGTTGTATCTGCCCTTGAGGCGTGCCTCGACCTCCGCCTGGACCGTCGGCGACATGATGACCACCGTGGCGTCGGGGTCGGCCGGCGCTTCCTCATAGTAGCCCACGCGGTCGGGGTTGAATCGCCTGAGATACCACGGCAGCGGCCAGTAGTTTTCGGGCGAGATGACCTTGATGAGCAAGTTGCGGCCGTCGGGCGATGACTCGGCCAGCCGCTCCATCAGGCGTGCGAGGTTCTGCACGTCGGACGATGCATACGCATAATTGTATGGGTTCCGCTCGTCGGCGTAGAATCGGTAGTTCAGCCGATACGCCTGCCATCCCAGGTGCGCCGCAAGAAGGCCCAGCACAATGCACGCGGCGGCCTTCCCCCAGAATCGCGGCATCCAGCCGATGACGGCCGCCGCCCCGACCCCAGCCATCAGGATCATCCCGTGGAGGAAACTCAGCATGCACCACGGAGTCTTGTATGGAATGGCCGCATACACTGCCGTCAGGATGACGGTGTAGAAGGCGAGGAACCTGAGGAGCGTGGCGCGGCCGTCCGCCCCGCCCTTCCGCGCAAGGGCCGCGACGATGCCGACCGCGGCGAGGCCGACGATCAGCCCCTCTGTCCACACGATGCCGGGTCCGCGCCGGTCATAGATGAGCGTAAGGAGGTAGGAGTGCCACGGGTGTGAGTGCAACTCGCCCTCGCCCGCACCCGCGCGAGTAACGTAGTTTCCGAAGGCGAGGACGGAGTCGAGCGGCCCCTGGAGATTCGCCCCGAACGATGAGTAGAGCGCCGCCGCCACAAGCACGGCCGCCGCCGCGCCGGCGATGATCGCACGAGCGCCGAGGAGCGGCCGAATCTCAATCGCCTTTCCGTCGCGGAGGCGCGTCCAGGCGGCCGCAAGCACGATCGCCGCCGCAGCCGCGCCTGCCGCAAGGACCCACGTCTCCTTCGTGGCATGCATCAGCCCGACGGCGGCGCCCGCCGCCACGGCCCAGACGATGGAGCGAGTCTCGACATATCTCCATGCCAAGACGATCGCGGCGAACGTGAAGAAGACGAGCGTCATCTCCTGGATGTAGTACCGGCTGTAGAAAACCATGGCGGACGAGACGGCCGTGAGGATTCCCGCCGCAACCGCCGCCGTGCGGCCGATGCCGTCGGCAATCAGCAAGAGGAGCAGCACGAGGCCCGCGCCGAAGACGGCCGGAACGATCCGGTAGTCGAACTCGTCGGATGCGGCGAAATCCCTCGCCCCGCTCGCGGCCAGCGGCGCGAGCGACAGGTAGTACAGGCTGGGCCCGTGGTGCTGCGAGGGGTCGTATCTATATACGCCGGTGTCGTAAAGGATGCCGGTGCGGACGGCCTGGTTGGCCTCATCCGGATGCATCGGCCGCATTGTAAGCCGTGGCAGGCGGAACGCGAGGGCCCCGACTGCCACGGCTGCAATGCACAGACCGAACGCTATCGCGCTGCGGTTCATTTTGCCGGTTTGCCGAAGACCTCCACCTCGATGTAATGGTTCTGGTCGTTCGAGGTGTTGCCCTTGCTGTACAGGCGGACGTACCGGCCGCGCACGGGCTTATAGTCGTCGCTCATCACCTTGATGAGGCGGCCGCGATAATCCTGGATGTACTCCATGTCCTTGCCGATGCCGAGGCCGGCGGAGTTGTCGAAGTCGTTGTTATAGACCGTCCGGACGTTCTCGATGAAGTCCGGGTCGTCGGCCACCTGGATGACCACGTCATGGTACACGCGGCCTTCGCCGTGATAGTGCCAGACGAGGATGGCGTAGATATCGCCGGGTTGTTTCAGGTCGATCTGGACCCACTGGCGTCCGGGGCCGAGTTCGACGAAACTGCCGTCGGTGCCTTCCTTGTCGCCATCGGTGATCAACTTGATCTCGCCGATGATCGGCTCCTGATCGCTGGCGGTGACCGGCTTCCCTGCGGCCAGGTTGACGCAGCCTTCGGGGGCCATGAATGGCGGGCGGGGCTTCTCGGAATACTTTTCGAGCGTCGGTGCGGCCTTGATGTTCTTGGGGGTGCCCTCGAACATCGCCTTGGGCAACTTGATGGGGAGCGGGGCGAGTTTCTCGCCGCTCGGCGTCGTCGTCGGCTGGTCCTTGGCGGCCTCGGCGGGCTTGTCCTTGGCCGCGGGGGCGGGCGCAGCGGCCGGCGCATCGCCCGCCAACAGGGCCGGCGCCGCCATCAGCACCAGTCCTGCCACCACGCCGATATAAAACAGCACGTCACTTCGGGTCTTCATGGTCTTCTTCCCTGCTCCCAATAGTCCCTTGTGCCTTTCCCCCTCGATGGCACACCCATCTTCCGCAAGGATAAACCGTTGCCGGGAGATTTTGTGTCGCTAGAAGGTATCGTCCGAACCCGCTCCCGTCAAGCCCGAAGGCACTGCCGGAATTATTTCGGACCTTCGTGAGGTTGGACGTCCGGGTGCCGCCGCCCATTCACGCGAACCCCTCGGAAACACCGAATCTGACGCCCTCGCCACGTGTTAGAGTATCTAATTGCGCATAAACGGCCGGGGACAGCCGTCCAATTCTAGGCTCGCCACTTGCGGACGGGCAAGCCGCCCGGCACAATAGAGGATCGGTCGCTGCACAACAGAAAAAGGAGAGGCAAAGATGCGCACATCACTTTTAGCGGCAGTTCTGGTGGCACTGGCAGTCGTGCTGGCGGCTTCGTGGACCCAGGCGGCGGATGCCCCGAAGGCCGCCGGTGAGAAGGCAGCCGCACCGAAGGCCCAAGAGAAGCCGAAGGGCGACAAGCCCCTCAGCGAGGACGTCCTGAAGAAAGTGGAGGCGGCCCTGCCCGACAAGCCCATCGCCCCGCCCGCAAAGGCCCGCAAGATCATCATCTTCACCATGACGAAGGGCTTCCGCCACGGCTCGATTCCGCTGGCCGCCAAGACGCTTGAGTTGATGGGCGAGAAGACCGGCGCCTGGCAGACCACCGTCACCGACGATGTCAACATGTTCGCCGCCGACAAACTCGCACCATTCGACGCCGTCGTCTCCGACCAGTGCACGGGGAACCTCACGGACGATGAGAACCTCCGCAAGGGCCTCATCGACTACGTGAAGGCCGGCCACGGCCTCGTGGGCATCCATGCGGCAACCGACGTTGGCGGGTGGAAGTTCCCGGACTTCTTCGAAGCGATGGGCGGCGTCTTCGCCGGGCACCCGTTCCGCAAGATCTCGGTGAAGTTGGATGACCCCGCAAACCCCCTGAACGCCATGTTCGACGGCAAGGGCTTCGAGATCAGCGATGAAATCTACACGTTCAAGGACCCCTACTCCCGCGAGAAACTCCACATCCTCATGTCCATTGACTGGGAGAACGCGGGCCTGAAGGGCGGGAACCGCGCCGACAACGACTACGCCCTCTCGTGGACCCGCCGCTACGGCGAAGGCCGCGTCTTCTTCTGCGCGTTCGGACACGACGACGCCATCTGGTTCAACCCGGCGATCCTGAAGCACTACCTCGCGGGCATCCAGTACGCCCTGGGCGACCTGAAGGCCGATGACACGCCGACGGCGAAACTGTCGCCCGCGCCGCAGCCCGCGCGCGGCCCGACCCTCGCCCCGCAGCCCGAGAAGAAGAAGGCCGAGGAGAAGAAGGGCGAGGAGAAGAAGCCCGCCGCGGCCAAGTAACCGGATTCGGTTGCCCTAAAGGAGACAGACTATGTTGCGTACCGGACTCGTGATGATTGCCGCTGCCATGCTGGTCATTGCGCCGAGCGCGTGGCTCTGTGCCGCCGCGCCGGCGCCCGCCGCCGCGCCGCCTGCCGCCACCGAGAAACCCGCCGGCTCGGGCCTCAAGCCCAACGCCGAGGGATGGATCACGCTCTTTGGCGGCACCAGCCTCGATGCCTGGCAGAAGCCCGCCGCCGACAAGTGGAAAGTCGAGGGCGGCATCATGACCTGGCAGAAGGGTTGCGGCAATATATGGACAAAAGATACCTTCGGC
>CAYGWP010000481.1:0-4945 GCA_964353455.1 uncultured Anaerolineales bacterium | reverse complement strand
GGCCACAGCCTGCCCGCCTGTGGCGGGCAACGGCAAAGCGTGGCCGTGCCACCCCTTAATTGACGCTTGACGAAGCACTAGTTCTGGACAGGCACTTGCGGGAAGAGGTCGCCAGGGGGATGGAGGTCGCGCTCGCGTTTTGCCGGCGCGGGGGGCGCGGCGGCCGGAGTCACCTCCGGCGGCTTGGGCTTCTCCTTAGGGGCGCTTCGGCCGCCGACGAACAGCGACACGATCACCAGGAGGATGACAAGCAGGACAGATGCGCCCACGGCGATAATGATGGTCCGGTTGTCCTGTTTGGCGCCCGGGGCGGCGACGGTCTTGGCCGGTTTGCCGGCGGATGCCTTGCCGTTGCGGGGGGCCTTTGCGGGGCGGTCGGCGGACTTGACGGCGGGCTTCGGCGGAAGCGATTTCACCAGGGCATCCAGGGGCGTACGCCCTGCTTGCTTGCCCGCCAAGGCCTCGGCGGCGGCGGGCTGCGGCGAAGGGGAGGCATCTCTTATTGCGGGCGCCGGCGCGGCAGGGGGTTCCGCAAGCACTTCGGCCACCGGCACGTCATCGGGCGGCTCTTCCTGGAGGCTGCGCATGGCGGCCGCCAGTTCGTCATGTCCGCTGCGCGACGACGTTTCGACGCTCGGCGCGCGCACCTTCAAGCCGCAATACGGACACTCGACGGTGCGGCCGGCCGCGCCGTAGTCAACCTTGAGCCGCTTGCCGCAGGTACAGTTGAAGCGAATCACTCGCCGGTCCTCCGCCCCAGGTGCCTCCCATGGCCCGTGTTTCTTGTACGCTCAAGGCCGCCGCATGCGCAGGCGGGCCTCCGGTTAGCCGCCGCGCTTGCGCGGCGCTGGCGGCCAGCGGTCGCCGCGGCGACCGGCTAACCCGACCCGCCGCGCATGGTCATCCTCACAGCCGCATGAAGTTCGTGAGGATCTTCGGCCCTTCGAGGGTCAGAAAACTTTCCGGATGAAACTGGACGCCTTCCAGCGGCCAGCCGCGGCGGCGGACGCCCATAATCTCATCTTCATCCGTCCATGCCGTGACTTCGAACTCGGGCGGCAGGGTTCCGCTGCGGATGATGAGGCTGTGGTAGCGCGTCGCCTCAAACGGGTTCGTGATGCCTTCAAAGATGGTCCTCCCGTCATGATGAATCATGCTTGTTTTTCCGTGCATAAGCCGGTCGGCCCGAACGACGTCGGCGCCTGCCACGAAGCCGATGCACTGGTGCCCCAGGCATACGCCCAGGAGGGGCACTTTGCCGGCGAATCGGCGGATGACGTCGTTCGAGACGCCGCCCTCGCGCGGCGTGCACGGCCCGGGCGAAATGATGATGCGGCTTGGGCGAAGCGCCTCGATCTCGTCCGCCGTCACCTTGTCGTTGCGAAAGACCCTGAGGTCGATCCCCGGGTCCAGTTCGCCCAGACGCTGGACGAGGTTGTAGGTAAAGGAATCATAATTGTCGATAAGTACAATCATTGTCCGGCCTGCATCACCTTCACGTAATGCCGCACGCTGCGGTCGTACGTCTTCTCGGCCTCTGCCGGGAAGAGGCAGCCCGGCAACTGGTCGTTGCCGCGATGGTACGCGATGCATTCGCAGCACAGGCCCCGCCGCTCGCACGACACGTAGGTGCACGTGCACGACGCGAGGTTCTTCTTTTGGTTCGCACAATCGCCCTTGGCCATTCGCCGGCTCCTTTCAGATGCTCGACGCCGCGTAATGATACGGGGTCTCGCGGCGGTTGTCAAAGGTCGGGCGGTCGCGCCGCCGCTTTCCCTGCCGGCCTTGGCGCGGCGGGTCGGGAGACCCACCGCGCAGAGTCTTACGGTTGCGTTACAGTGCTACGGCGCCGCTTGCCGTGCCGCGCGCGGCTCGCGCAGGCGCGCCGCGAGCGCGAGCGATGACCCCGCGCACACGATCGTCAGCACCGCGAGCATCCAGAAGCCGCGCCCCTCGTTCCACAGAAGCGCGCTTGCGGCCGTGGCCGCCGCCATCGTCGGCAGGTTGAAGAACAGAATGACCGCCAGGTACGTTGACCGGTCGCGGAGCGGGCAGATCTCAAGGCTCAGCGTGTTCGCGCCGACCTGGAGAGCGAAGAATGCAAACCCGAACAGGAAGAAGATCGCGCGGAATTCCCAGTCGGTCGCGGCCGCAATCGCCCACGCCGAGAGCGCGATGAACACGGCCTGGCCGAGGATCATCACGAGCCTGCCCCCGTACCGGTCGCCCAGGTATCCCGAGATGAGGTTGCCGAGGATCGCCCCCGCCATCTGGGCCACGAGGAGGTCTCCCGTGTAACTCTCGGGCCGGGCGAGCATCTGCTGCGCGCGGATCGCCAGGAACGGGATGAGGATGAAAATGCCGTTCACCAGCGCTATGGCCCCAAGGTACAGCCCGATGTGCCGCTCGCTACGGATGAGGCCGGGGATGGCCCGGAGGTTCTCCCTGAGTCCGCGTGCCGCGCGGTCCGCCGGCACGGAAACCGTCGGTTCGCGGATCGTCGCAAATACGACGTACGACACCGCGAGCGTCACGAACGCCGCCAGGTGAAGGATGCCGTAGCCGACCGTGCCCGGCCATGCGTCGAGCACGGACTTGACGACGAATCCCGCGGCCACGCCGATGACGCACGAGATGGCGTACCGCATCGCAAAGAGCGATGAGCGGCGGTTCTCCGGCACGGTCCGCACCACGAGTTGCTGCCAGGCCGTCATGCCGCTTCCGCCGGCTATGCCCGTTACCAACGGCGCTATCACCACGGCCGCCAGGGCGACCGCCGGACCGGCGCCCGCGCCGAGAACAAGCACGAGGCCCGCGGCGAGGTAGAATATCCGCTGCGAGATGCCGGTCGCAAGGAGCAGCGGCATGTAGCGCGGCAGGCGCTCGATGAGATGGGCGGTGAAGATCGGCGGCGTGAAGAACCCGATCGACATCAGAACGGGCGCCAGCGTGATCAGCCAGTCCGGGCCGCCCAGGTTCTTCACCATCGTCGGCAGGACGGTGGTGGTGCTCGTAAAGGCCATCGCGCCGACGAAGAGACCGCCATCGACGCTGTGCGCAATGTAGTTGCGCCGCGCATGCCGGCGCATCTCCGTCTCGGCATCGCTCGATAGTCCGCTGCCGCTCATCGCCCATCCCCAA
Organism: uncultured Anaerolineales bacterium; assembly: GCA_964353455.1. Taxonomy (GTDB): domain Bacteria; phylum Planctomycetota; class Phycisphaerae; order FEN-1346; family FEN-1346; genus CAYGWP01. The sequence continues at coordinate 1,804 of CAYGWP010000481.1, read as the reverse complement.
AGAGCAAGGCGGACATCATATCAGGTTGCAGTGCGGTGTGAAGGGGCCGCTGCGGGATGTTTTGATGGCCACGCCGGTTTATGTCCCCGTTCCGCTGGCGGCGATGACGGCACGCATCTTGTCGATGCCGAGTTTCGCCACTTCAGCGGGCGGCTTCGCCCATTCCGCGCGGCTGAACAACTCCAGCGACAGAGGGCCGCGGAAACCGGCCTGCCAAAGGTCCTTGAGCAGCGTCTTCAGCGGCAGGATGCCATCGCCCGGATAGATGCGGTCGGAGTCCTTCATCTTGCCAGGCTCGCCCTGCGCAGGCACGTCGTTTACGTGCCACACGGCGTAGATCGAGCCGCTCAGGAACGGGACGCCGCTCCACTGCGAGCCGCCGTTATACATGTGGAACGTGTCAGCGACGATCGTCCCTTCTGGCCGGCCCGACTCCATGACGATGGCCGCAGCCTGGCCCAGCGTATGGATGCTCTTCATGGTGCTCAGGAATTCCAGGGCCGGCGCGATGCCGCACTCCTTGCCCGCATCGACGAGTTCGGCGTATCGGCGGGCGGCCCAGAGGATGTCGAGGTCCGGCCGGTCGGGGCCCGGAACCATCGCTATGTGCCGCCCGCCCACGGCGGCCGCCTGCCGCATCTTCTGCTTGAAGCCGTCCAGCGCCTTGGCCTTGTCTTCATCGGCGGCGGGCATTGCGCCGAAGATGCCGATGACGTTCGGCACCGAGAGTCCGGCGTCCCGGACTCGCTTCTTGAGGTCCGCGAGCGACTTGCCGCTCTTCTCGTAGGCGTCAAGGTCGTTCAGCCAGAGTTCGATGCCGTCGTAGCCGGCCTTTGCGGCGGCGGCGATCTTGTCGTCGAGGCTTGCGGGGCGGATGGTGCTGGCGTTGAGCGCCAACATCCAGCGGTCACGTTTGGGTTCGGGCGTTTTGGAGGCCGGCGCTTCCTGCACGGCCAGTGCGGCGCCGCCCGCCAGCATCGCCGCTCCGGCCAAGCCCGCGCCGCCGGTCTCGAAGAGTTCGCGTCGGTTTAGCGCTTGCATAGGGCATTCTCCGTGGTCCCGCGGCACGATACCAACTGGTGGGCTGATACCAAGAGAATTTCACCGCGGAGATCGCAGAGGGCGCAGAGAAAAACAGGATTGGCAAGAAGAGAAAGTCAGCAGCGCAGAACAGATGGTTTTCGAATGGGTTGCCGATTCGGCAGGCGCCTCTTTTTCACCCAGTATTGTCTTTCTCTGCGGTCTCCGCGTTCTCCGCGGTTAATCGGACCGCGGAGTTGCTCGCCTCCGCCGGCGGAAGAGCGCGGCCGCAAGGCCCACGACCAGCAGGCCCAGCGATGCCGGCTCGGGGTTCTGGACGCCGCCGTGCACGGTGTCATCCATCAGGAACCCCACGGGATAGGTCTCGTCTCCGGTGGCGGTGACCAGGATAAAGACCTGCTCGCCGGCGGCGGCCTCCAGTTTCCAGTCGAGCATCGTGCCGGCCTTCACCTCGTCGAGCGTCAGGGTCTCTTCCTTGACGTTGTTGTCGCCCTTGACGGTGCCGCTGATTTCGACCTTCACGGAGGGCGTAATGCCGGCGGGGGGGTCGTTGCCGAACGTGGGATCATAGAAAAGCATGTAGAAATCCATGCTCCAATCGGTGCCCTCGTTGTTGCCCAGGGTATAAACGGTCTGCCATGTCTGGTTGCCGGAGCCCGTTCCCTGGCCGCCGCTGCCCGGGCCGAAGTCGCCCTGGAAACTCAGCCACGCCGGGTTCGCCTGCTTGGTCCACGCGGTCGTCGTCGTGCCCGACGGGTCGAAC
>CAYGWP010000480.1:0-9982 GCA_964353455.1 uncultured Anaerolineales bacterium | reverse complement strand
GACCGGGGTGCTGCGGATCATCTCGCCAACTGACTGCGTCAAGGACAGGCTGGCCAACTACTACTACTTCGGCGACCGCGCGTGTGCCGAGCAGGCGTGCCTTGTGGCCGCGGCGACCGAGGTTGACCTCTCCGAGGTCGAGCGTTGGTCTCTCCAGGAGGGGCAGGGGGCCCTATTCGAGGAGGTCCGCCGGCGCCTTCTGGATGCCGATGGGCGCCGCCGACGGAAATCGGACACAGACGGCTGACTCACCACGCCAACTCACGCCGCGCTTGCGAATCGCGCCCCGGCCCCTTACGATGGGTGCATGCGCACGCTCATCGCCATCCCGGTTTATAATGAGGAGCCGCACCTTGCCCGGGTGCTGGCCGAGATGGTCCGCTGGTCGCCGGAGATACTGGCGGTCGATGACGGCTCGACAGACCGGAGCGCCGAAATCCTCGACGCCCACCCGTTCGTCGAGGTCCATCACCACGACACGAACGAAGGCTACGGCCAGAGCCTGATCGACGCTTTCTGCATCGCCGTGCATCGGCGGTTCGAGTGGGTCATCACGCTGGATGCCGATGAGCAGCACGACCCTGCGGCCATCGGCCTCTTTCTGGCGGAGGCCGCGCGGGGCGATGCCGATGTCCTCTCCGGGTCGCGGTATATGCCGGAGAGCCTGCGCCAGTCGCCCGTGCCGGAAGAGCGGCGGAGCATCAACGTTCTCATCACGGAGATCCTCGCCCGCGTGACGCCGTATCGGCTGACCGATGCGTTCTGCGGATTCAAGGCGTACCGCATCGCAGCGCTCCGGCGGCTGGCGCTCTCGGAGCGCGGCTACGCGATGCCGCTCCAGTTCTGGGTCCAGGCGGCGCGGGCGGGGCTGGCGGTGCGCGAGGTTCCGGTGAAACTATTGTATGTCGATCCGTCGAGGACATTCCGCGGCGGCCTCGACGACCCGCGCGTCCGCCTGCGGCATTACCTGGACGTCCTCGACCGCGAGGTGGCGGCATGGCAGGGGGACGGCGGCGGGGCCTCCGCGACGGGCCTCGCCTGCCGCGAATCGACCCGCAAGCCGGCGCGCGGCGGGGCGGGGGGCGGCGGATGAGTCCCATCGTCCGGCGCTACTGGCGCGTGCCGCGCGAGGATGGAGCAACATATATCCATCCGACGCCGGGCGACCTTGAGGCCCTCGTGGAGCGGACCCGGCGGCTCATCGCCTCGTGGGACTTCCAGGTCGGCGGGCGGTCGTTTCAGGAGTTCCGTGCGGCCGCGCGGGCCGAGATCATACTGCTCGCCCGCCTGTACGCCGAGCGATGGGGCTTCGCGGTTGAGCGGGAGTGGTCGGAACCGATGCCGCTCATCGCGACCGGCCACCAGCCGCCGCCGTTTCATCCGGGGGTGTGGATCAAGAACTTCCTGGCCGGGTCGCTGGCCTCGGCGGTCGGCGGCGCGGCGCTGAACCTTGTCGTTGATAATGATGAGGCCCGCGGGCAGGCGTATCGGTTTCCGGCGGGCGTGGCTGCCGCGCAAGTCGAGTTCGCCCCGAGCGCGGGCGGCGCGGCGCTTGAGGATCAAGCCCCCGACGTCCTGCGGGCCGAGGCGATCCACGCCGTTCTGTCTGCCGCGCCCGCCGAATGTGCCGAGCCGTTTCGTATTTCGTGGAAGCACCTCATCACGGCCACGCCCGGCGCGGCCAGCCTTGGCGAGGTGCTGGCGGTCGCGCGGCGCAAACAGGAGGAGGAGGTCGGCCTCCGCAACTATGAGTTGCCGATTTCGCAGTTGGCCGACTCGAAGGCGTTTCGGCTCTTTGTGGCGGCGATGCTCCTGCGGCACGGGGAACTCTTTGCGGCGTACAACGATTTGCTGGCCGAGTACCGCCGCGCGTATCGCGAGCGGTCGGCCGCGCAGCCGGTGCCGGACCTCGCCCGCGACGGCCGCCGCATCGAGACGCCGTTCTGGGTGTGGCGGTCGGGCGAGCGGCGCAGGCGACTGTGGGTCGAGGCGCGCGGGGACGGCCTCGTGCTATCGGCCGACCGCGAGGAGATCGGCGATGCGGCGCAGGTCGCCGGCCTCCGCAAGGCCGGCTGGAAGATTCGCCCGCGGGTCCTCTCGATGACGCTCTTCGTGCGACTGGCCGTGGCCGACACGTTCATCCACGGCCTGGGCGGGGCGCTTTACGACCAGATCACCGACGGAATCTTCGAGCGGCTGTTCCGCGTCCGGCCGCCGGAGATGGTTCTGGCTTCGTGCACCGTGCGGCTGCCGCTGAAGGGATTCCCCGCGACGGAGCGCGACCTGGCCAGGACGCTTCGGGCCATGCGCGACTGGCGGCATAATCCTGACCGGATGATGGGGAAGTCGGGGCTCGCGCGGCCCGAGGCGCGAGCGCTCATTGAGGAGAAGCGGCGGCTGATCGCATCGCGCGGCGCAACGCGCGAGGACCGGCGCCGGGCGTTCCTCCGGATTCACGAGATCAACGACGCCCTGGCCGCGCTCGACCCGGACGGCGCGCGGGCGGCCGCGCGAGACCTTCAGGGGGTCCGCCGCGAACTGGGCTGGAACGCCGTCATCCAGGACCGCGAGTACCCGTTCTGCTTTCACGACGCGCGGCAACTTGCGGACTTCTACCGCACGGTGACGGCCATCGATCGAATGTAGGGTGCTCGCCTGGGCGAGCGGATATGGTTGGTGCGTGCAAGCACGCACCCTACCGCTCGACAAGAGCACGGCGACGGCCATCGAGCCTAAAAGGGGACAGTGATGATTCAACTCGCGTTCAGCACCAACGCATACACGAAGTTCGCGCTGACGGATGCCTGCGACCGGATTGCGGCGGCCGGGTATCGGGCCGTCGAGGTCCTGGCGGATGCGCCGCACGCGTATCCGCTGCACTTTTCGGAGCACGAGGCGCGGCGTCTGAAGGAGCGGCTGGACTCGCTCGGCCTCAGGTGCGCCGCCGTCAACGCCAACACGGCGATGGGGTACTTCGAGCCGTTCCCGGCGGCGCTCACGTTCGAGCCGAGCCTGATTTCCCCGAACGAAGTGCACCGGCAGGACCGCGTGGCGCTAATCCGCAATGCGATCACGCTGGCCAACCGGCTGGGCGCGCCGGTCGTGACGATCACGGGCGGGCGGACTTCGGACCTGGAGGCGCTCGGGCTTCCGGTGGATTCGCCGGGGGTCCTTCGCGAGCGGCTGCTGGAGGGCCTCGAGCAGGTGGTGCGCCTGGCCGACCTGGGCGGCGTTGACCTGGCGCTTGAGGCCGAGCCGGGGCAACTCATCGAGACCGTGGCCGACACGAAGGCCCTGCTGGACGAGGTGGAACATCCGCGCCTGGGGGCGAACCTCGACATCGGACACGCCCGCTGCGCCGGCGACGACCCGGCCGAGGCCGTGCGGACGCTGGCGAAGCACCTGCGGCACCTGCACCTGGAGGACATCAAAGGGCGGCGGCACTATCACCTGATACCCGGGCTCGGGGAGATCGACTTTGCGGCCGTCCGGCGGGCCCTGGACGATGTGGGCTACAGTCGCGCGGCAGCCGTCGAGTTATATACGTATGCCGATGAGCCTGACCGCGCGGCGAAAGAGGCTTTTCGGGCGCTGGCGCCGCTGTTTGAGACGTGAGGCGCTGTAAGGCCGATGCGCGGCCCGTACGGGCCGCGCGAATCCGGCGGGTCGGGAGACCCGCCGCGCGAACCGCCGGCCCGCCGCGCGAATCGCCAGCCTGCCTCCGCGAACCCTGGAGGCGAAGCCCTGCATAGACTTGCCGCCGTTTGTCGAATATCATTCTATGTGCGCGCAGGGCCTCAGGGTCGGTGTGCGCCGAGAGAACCTGTCAATGGCTGAGGATGGACGGCAATCGGATGCGGCTGGGGCGCCGGCGGCGGCTCGCCTGCGATGGCCGGCGGCCGTCGCGGCCGCAGCGCTGGCCGCCCTGGTCCTTGCCATCTTCCTGCCGACCGCCGGCTTCGACTTCATTCACTACGACGAAGACGAGCAGATCATCGACAACCCGTTCATCCGCAGCCTTGCCCCGGAGAACCTCGCCTACATCTTCACCCACTTCTGCGTGACGAGTTACTACCCGGTGCGGCTGCTCTCGCTGGCCATAGACTACCGTTTCTGGGGCGCCGATCCGCGCGGCTATCACCTGACGAACATCGTTCTCCACACGGCCAACGTGCTGATGGTCTTCTGGCTCGTGCTGAGGCTCTTGCGCGAACCTTATTCGCGCACGACCGTCTTCGTGGCAGCCGTTGCGGCGGCGATCTTCGCCGCGCATCCGGTGGTCGTCCAGCCGGTGGCGTGGATTCCGGGACGCGAGGAACTTCTGATGACGCTGCTCGCGCTGGCGTGCCTGCACCTGCACCGCTCGGCCGTCGTGGGGGCCGAACGCGGCGCGCCGCGCCGGCGGACGGCGCTCTTTCACGTTCTGGCGGCGGCGGCCTGTGCGCTCGCCGTCATGTGCAACGCCGTTGCGGCCGTGATCCCGCTTGTGGTGCTCGCCTATGATCTGGCCGTGGCGCGGCTGCGGGGCATCGGCCGCCTGCTGGCCGCCAGCGCCCCGCTGTGGCCGATCGCCGCCGCGGCCATTGTCCTGAAACTCATCGGCGATGCCGGCACGCCGGGGCCGCACGCCGCGGTCGCCGCCGGCCCGACGCCGGTCCAGCGCCTGGCCTTCGTCCCCGACCTCTTCCGGCAGAACCTCGCGGGCCTCATCCGGCCCGACGGTCTGACCCTCTTCTATCCGCGCGACATTCCGGAGTCGGTCTTCTCGGCCGGGCCCCTGGTCGGACTTGTGATGATTGCTGCGGCCGCGGGGCTATTGTGGCTGCTGCGGCGCGAGCGGACGGTCCTATTGGGCATCGCGTGGTTCCTGCTGGCGCTTGCCCCGACGTCGCAGGTCATTCCGCATCACATCTTCCGGGCCGACCGGTTCCTGTATCTGCCGCTGGCCGGCCTGGCGGTGGCCGCGGGGGGAGGGCTGGCGCACCTTGCGGCGCGCGGGCGGTGGATGCGGATCGCGCCGGCCGCCGGAGTCATAGTGGTCGCGGCGCTCGCCATGATCAGCCTCCGCCAGGTTCCGCTCTGGCGCGACGGACTGACGCTCTTCACCTATTGCGTGGAGAGGACGCCCGGCAGCGCCTCGGCGCACGCCGGCCTCGGCGATTCGCTCATGCGGGAGGGACGGTACTCGGAGGCGGCCGTACACCTTGCGGAGGCCATCCGGCTTGACCCGACGAATTCCACCACGCGATTCAACCTGGGCAACGTGCGGGCACATCAGGGCCGGCTGCCGGAGGCCGTCGCCTGCTACCGAGAGGCCCTGGCCATCACCCCCGAGGACGTCGGCGCCCGCAACAACCTGGGGCAGGCCCTCGGCGAGATGGGCCGCATCGATGATGAGATCGCCGAGTACCGCGAGGCCCTGCGACTGAAGGGCGACTATGCCGCCGCCCACAACAACCTCGGCCTGGCACTGGCGAAACAGGGCCGGCTTGAAGATGCGGTTGCGCATTACCGCGAGGCGGTCCGGCTCGATCCATCGAGCGCTGCCGTCCGCATGAACCTGGCGGTTGCCCTTTACGGCCTCGGCCGGTTTGACGAGGCCATCCGGGAGTGCCGCGAGGCCCTCCGCATCGACCCCGCGCTGGCCGATGCGCACGTCAATTGGGCCGCCGCACTGGTTGCCCTGGGCCGCCCCGATGAAGCGGCGGAGCACTATCGCGAGGCGCTGCGTATGAATCCGAACCACGTCCTCGCGCATGCGAACCTTGCACTCGTCCTGGCGGAGGCGGGCCGGTTGGAGGATGCGGTCACTCACTATCGCGCAGCGCTCCTGACGGCGCCGGACAATGTGCAAGCCCTGAGCAACCTGGCTTGGACCCTGGCGACGGCGCCGGATGCGCGGCTGCGCGACGGCACAGAGGCGCTGCGCCTGGCCGAGCGGGCCGCGGAACTCACTGGCCGGCGGGACCCGGCAGTTCTCGGAGTGCTGGCGGGGGCGTATGCCGGGGTCGGGCGGGTCGTGGAGGCGGTGACCACCAATCAGCAAGCCGCTGCGCTCGCCCGCGAGCAGGGACAAGACGACTTGGCACGGCGGCTGGATGCGCGCCAGGCGTCTTACGAGGCGAACAGGCCCTATCGGCAGGCGCCATGACGATCGGCGCGCGGCAGGATACATCCATGTGGCGAGATGCGATAATCGGCGTGGTGCTTGTGCTGGCCGTGGCGGCGGCCTACTGGCCCGTCAGCGGCGCAGGTTTCGTGGAACTGGATGATCCTGCATACGTCTCCAGGAACGAACAGGTGGCCGCCGGCCTCACGTGGGACGCTTTCCGCTGGGCCTTTACGCAAACGATTGGGGGCAACTGGAACCCGCTGACGTGGCTCTCGCACATGCTTGACGGCCAACTCTTCGGCCTTCAGCCGCGCGGGCACCACCTCACGAGCGTGGGCCTGCATGCCGTCAACGCCGTGCTCCTCTTCCTGGTCCTCAGGCGTATGACGGCGGCGCGGTGGGCAAGCGCGATGGCGGCCGGCCTCTTCGCCCTTCATCCGCTGCACGTTGAGTCTGTGGCGTGGGTCTCGGAGCGCAAGGACGTCCTCAGCGCCCTCTTCTGGATGCTCACGATGTGGGCGTACGTGCGGTACGCCGAGCGTCCGGGCATTTCGAGATATATTCCGGTGTTTGTATTCCTTGCGCTGGGCCTGATGGCGAAACCGATGCTGGTGACGCTGCCGTTTGTGCTTCTGCTTCTGGACTACTGGCCGCTGAAACGCGCGGGGGCTGGCCCCTTTTTCTCGCGTGCCGCGCGCCGGCTGGTGCTTGAGAAGGTTCCGCTCTTCGTTCTCGTGGCCGGCTTCAGCGTGGCGGCCTACGTGATCCAGCAGCGGGCGGGGGCGATGGAGTTCGCCGAAAAGGCCCCGCTCCCGGTCCGGTGCGCAAACGCCTTGGCGGCCTACGCGTGCTATCTGGGCAAGATGATCTGGCCTGCGCACCTTGCGGCGTTTTATCCGTACCGGATGGACCGGCCGCTCTGGCAGCCGCTGGGCGCGGCGGCGATCCTCGCGGCCGTAACGGCGCTGGCGGTCTGGCAGGTCCGCCGCAGGCCGTTCCTGGCGGTCGGATGGTTCTGGTACTTGGGCACTCTCGTTCCCGTGATCGGCCTGGTGCAGATCGGCGAGCAGTCGATGGCCGACCGGTTCACGTACGTGCCGCTCATCGGCGTCTTCATCGCGCTCGTTTGGCTTGTCGCGGATGCGCTCGCGCCGTGGCGCCGCCGCGCCATAGTGTTGGCGCCCGCCGGGGCGGCGGCGCTCGTCGCCTGCGGGATTCTGACGGCGCGGCAGGCCGAGACGTGGACGAACTCCAGGACCCTTTTCGAGCACGCCCTGGCGGTCACGACGGACAACGCCATCGCTCACTGCAATCTCGGCAACGCGCTGCTGGCCGAAGGGAACCCGCGCGAGGCGTGGCGGCATTACGCCGAAGCGGTGCGGCTCAAGCCCGATTATCCGGCGGCCCGGAACAACCTCGGCGCCATGCTGACATCGGCCGGGCGGTACGACGAGGCCGCCGCCGAGTACCGGGAAGCGCTCCGGCTCTGCCCCACGCTGGCCGACGTCTGGCAGAACTGGGGCTTCCTCCTCTTGATGCAGGGGCGGACCGAGGAGGCGATCGCGCGGCTGCGGGAGGCGCTGCGCCTGGCGCCGGATCATATAGATGCGCATAAGAATCTAGGGATCGCCCTCGTGCGCCAGCGCAAGTACGCCGAGGCGCTCGGGCACTTGCGGGGGGCGCGCGCCCGGGAGGGCGGATCAGCGCCGATCCTGGGCCACATTGCGTGGATCCTGGCGGCGGCGCCGGAACCGGCGCTGCGGAATCCGGCGGAGGCCGTGCGCCTGGCCGAGCGCGCGCTTGACCTTTCGGGCGGGCGCGACCCGGCGGTGATCGACGTGCTGGGCGCGGCCTATGCGTCGTGCGGGCGCTTCGCCGAGGCGGCCGCCGCCGCCAGGCGCGCCGCAGAGGTCGCCGAGGGCGCCGGCCTGCGAGACCTCGCCGCCGAGGTCCGGGCGCGGCTGGCGCTTTACGAGGCGGGGCGGCCGTATCTGCTTCCGTCGTAGTACTACAGCGCCGGTTAGCGCGGCGGGTCTCCCGACCCGCCGCGCAAACGGCGTTTTCGACCGCGCCAACGCGGCTTCCTGGCGCGGTGGGTCGGGAGACCCACCGCGCAAAGGCCTAAGTGGCGCTGTAGTGATAGCCGGAGACGAGAATGGGCACGTGGCGTGACGCGGGAATCGGGCTGGCGATTGCGATGGCGGCGGCCGCCGTCTATTGGCCCGTCGGCGAATACGGCTTCGTAAATTTCGACGATTCATCATATATCTATCAGAATCCCAACGTCCGCGGCGGCCTCTCCTGGGAAGGCGCCGCCTGGGCGTTCGCCGGCGCGGGGGAATCGAACTGGCATCCCCTGACGTGGCTGTCGCACATGCTGGACTGCGAACTGTTCGGCCTCGACGCCGGCCGGCACCATGCGGTCGGCGTCCTGCTGCACGCGATCGACGCGGTCCTGCTATTCGCGGTCCTTCTGCGGATGACGGCGGCGCGCTGGCCGAGCGCGATTGTCGCCGGCCTGTTCGCCCTGCACCCGCTGCACGTCGAGTCGGTGGCGTGGGTCTCGGAGCGGAAGGACGTCCTCAGCACGCTCTTCTGGATCCTCACGATGTGGGCGCACGTGCGGTACGCCGAGCGTCCGAGCATTTCCAGATATGTACCCGTGTTTCTATTTCTCGGGCTGGGCCTGACGGCGAAGCCGATGCTGGTGACGCTGCCGCTCGTGCTTCTCCTCCTTGACTACTGGCCGCTGGGGCGATTCAGGCGTGCGGGCATCAAGTTTCTGGCGGCCGAGAAAATCCCCCTGTTTGTCCTTTCGGCCGCATCGTGCGCGGTCACCTGGTGGGCCCAGCAGGCCGGCGGCGCGATGCAGTTCGGCCGGGCGATTCCGCCGGCCGACCGCATCTCGAACGCCGTGGTCTCCTATGCGGCGTATCTCGGCAAGACCGTCTGGCCGGCGGACTTGTCGGCCTTCTATCCGTACATAACAGGCCGGCCGCTCTGGCAGCCGCTTGCCGCGGCGGCGCTCCTGGCGGCTGTGACTGCGCTGGCGGTCTGGCAACTCCGGCGCCGGCCGTATCTGGCGGTCGGATGGTTCTGGTATCTGGGGACGCTCGCGCCGGTGATCGGCATCGTGCAGGTGGGCAAGCAGGGGATGGCCGATAGATACACATACGTGCCGCTGATCGGCATCTTCATCGCGGCGGCGTGGCTGGCGGCCGACCTCACGGCGCGGTGGCGCGATTGGGGAAAGGTGCTTGCGCCCGCCGCGGTCGCGCTCCTTGCGGCCTGCGGCATCGCCGCCCGGCAGCAGGTCCAGTACTGGGAGAACGGCGAGACGCTTTTCGGTCATGCGATCGAAGCGGCCCCCGACAATTCCCTGGCGCACTGCAACCTGGGCGTCTATCTGGCCAGCGTCGGGCGCTACTCAGAGGCCCTCGCACACTTCCGAGAGGCCGCCTGCCTCGATCCCTGCGAAGCGACCTTGCACAGCAACATCGGCATGATGCTGGGTCTCCTGGGCAGGACCGATGAGCAGATCGCCGAATATCGCGAGGCCATTCGCCTGAAGCCCGAATTCGGCGTGGTCCACGCGAACCTTGTCGTGGCGCTGGCCAAGCAGGGCCGGTCGGCGGCGGCCGTCGCCTGCGTGCCCGATGCACTCCGGTACGCGCCCGACGATCCCGAACTCCTTACAAGCCTGGCCGGCGTCCTCTGCGGCCTCGGACGTCTGGAGGAGGGCGCGGAGTTCTGCCGCAAGGCCCTCCGCATCGACCCCGACATGCCCGGTGCTCACACCAACTGGGGCAACATCCTGCTGGCGCAGGGGAACGTGGCCGAGGCCATCGTCCACTTTCGGGAGGCCGTGCG
>CAYGWP010000479.1:0-7688 GCA_964353455.1 uncultured Anaerolineales bacterium | reverse complement strand
TCGCCAGGAAGACATGTTGAAGACTGCCACGACGCTCGAATCGCACTTTGTCATGCCGCGCGACGTTGACGGCTTCTGGATCGGCGACCGGCGGCTGACGATGAAGGCCGATGCGCCGGCCGCATTCCCGATAGCCGACGGCGAGGCGCTCGTGCTTCGCAAGGGCACGGCCGCCGTCGGCATCCGAGTGCCGTGGACGCGCGGCGTGGAGGGCAAGCCCGCCTCGGTCGCTCTCGTGGACGATGGCAACGCCTACGGCGTGGTGCGGCTGACCGTGACGCACTACGAATCCAAGCAGGCGGTCGTTCCGACGGTGGAAGGCGCCGGCGCGGCGTTCTGGGTCCGCGTCGGCAGCGGCCTGGCCACGGATGAGGCGTTCCATGCATGGCGGCGGCAGTTTTCGGGAGCGAAGGCCGGCGCCCAGACGGCTTCCGGCAAACTCTCCGTCACGGCCGCCGGCGCCGACGGACCCATCAGTATCCAGGCCGCATACCCGGCCGGCGGAATCCCGGTTGCCGATCCCCCGCCCGCGCGGACAATCCTCGATATGAACGGCGAGGACATCGGCCGCCGCATCCTCGCGCCGCTTGAGCCGGAGAAATTGCGCCCGGCCGAAACGAAGACAAAATAGCGCGGTCAGAGTTTCCGGATCAACTCGGCGATGCGGTCGCGCCACCCGTCGTACGTGCCGGGCGGCTCGGTTGGAATCTTCCCGCCGCCGATCGGATCGTACTGGTCGGTCCGCAGGATGATCCGCGCGGCGATCTCGTCGAGGAACTTACGGGCCTCATCCGCCGCAGGGCCTCTCTTGCCGGCCAACTTCGCCTCGAGCGTCGCCAGATACCGGCGGTCCTTCGCCCCCTCGCGGACCATCTCCCACCGCAGCGTGGGCACGCGCCCCTGCCGCGCATCCTCGGCCGGCCAGGTGTAGTTGTCCGACGGCGTCGCGTTGTGGTAGTACGTCCACTGCGCGGCACCTGCAACCTTGGCCTTCCAGTTGAAGAACCCATAGAGGAGCCGGGGGCCCTCGATGCCGCCGGGCGACGACCCGCCGCCGGCCATGTTGTAGATCTGGATGACGGCCTTCGGGTCGCCCAGGCGGACGAGTTCGAGTTTGTCGGCAAGCCAGCGGTTTGTGCTCCATATATTGATGCGTCCCTTCCAGAGCTCGTCTTCGGGCCGTTTCATCGCCCACCCGCCGCCCACGGTCAGTTCGCGGAGGACGTCCGGAACCTGGGCCTTCACGAGGTCGTTGTAGTGCTGCGTGGCCTCGGTGGTCCAGGGGTGGCTGCCGGCCTCGTCGGCCACGGCCAGCACAAGTTCGAGGCCGCGAGCGCGGGCCTCGTCGCGGACTATCTTGACGGTCTCGACGTACCGCCGGTTGAGCCTCTCGCTGAACGGATAATAGCGGAACCAGGGGCAGTACATCTTTATAGATGCGTCGGGCGTGTTGAGCCACTCGGCCGTGATCCGGTTCCACAGGCCGACGTGGAGGTGCGGCCGGGCGAAGCCGATCCTCCTGTAAAGGTCCAGCCACGGCGCGAGGGCCTCGCGCGCCAGGTCCCCGTCCCTCGTCACGGGCAGCGAGAGCGGGGCCATGTTCATTCCGTGGCATCGCTGGTCCGCAAGTTCCTTCTCGGCCAGCGGCAGAGACGAAGCCTCAGTAGAGTTATTGTAATAGATATACAGATTAACGTCCGGCTCGACGAGCCGGAAGGCATGGACCGTCAGCCGGAGCGGCAGCGCCAGGTGCTCCTCGCCGCCGGCCAGAACGCGGACCTTGCCTTCGTACGCCCCGGGGGCGGCATCGTCCGGCACGCGGTACGTGATCCAGAACTGCCGGTGGCATCGCTCCGGCACGGCCGCCTTGTCGCAGGCCTCCACAAGAAGCGGGATGACCTCGGCCGTGTTCTTGGCCGTGACCTTCACGCGGCGGACAACCCGGACATCGAAGTTCTCTGCGGCGATGGTCTTCCCGCCCGGCCCCGCAAGGTCCGTCAGGGTTACCGAGAACTCGCCCGGCCGCAGGGCCAGCACCGCGAACGTGATGGGGCCATACTGGCCCGGGCAATCCCGGACAGCGATGGCCGCGCACCGGTCCGCCGCCGCGGGGACGAAGTCGGGCCTGATAAGAAAGGCCGGCGGCCTGGCGAAGACGATGAACCCGCGGGCCTTCTCCTCCGCCGCAGCCTCGACCGCCGCAAGGGGCGACTCCGGCCCGCTTTCCGCCAGGTACGGGTGGGCCTTGGCCCGGTCGCCCCAGATGTGGAACTGCTCCGGCGGCGCGCCCCAGAGAGTCCTTCCGGCAAACACGCAGACCAACAGCGAAGCAAGCGTAGTGCACGTCCTCAAGATCATTGGGCAACCTCCTCACCGTTTCGGCCAGCGCGTAACGAAGAACCCGCGGCCGAGGGTTGCTACGATCAACTGCTCCGAGTCATGCGGATTGAACCGTATGACCGTCCGCCGCCTACTTGAAAGACGGCAGGAACTCGGCCATCCACGCATCCACACTGGGCGGCGGGGTCAGCCAGCCGACCTGCATCGCCCACGCCGGCCCGTCTTTCTTCGGGCGCCAGTCGCCGGCCGATGGGTTGACGAATTGCGGGTCGGCAGCGCGGCTGCCGACGTCGAAGCCGGTCTTGGCGGCAAACGCGGCCGGGGCGCCGAAGGTCTCGTGCTTCGGCCGCCACGGGCAACCGTAAAGTATGAGCGGCTTGCCGGCCTCGCCCTGATACAGGTTTCTATCAATGACCATACCTTGCTTCGTCGGATCGTAGATGCGATCGGGGATGGTCTTCAGATGCTCGGCGTAGGCCTCCTCGGTCTTGAACTTCTCCTTCTCCGACGGGTGCCAGCCGAAGAAGGCGTTGTCGTACCAGAGGCCCAACTGGTAGCCGCGGTTGAAGGCGCAGACGTTGCCGAAGACGACGTTGCCGGCATCGTGGTACGGCCACTCGCCGAAGTCATCGGTCGTCAAGGTCCGCGGCCCCTGTTCGCGGAAGGTGATGCCGTCCTTGTTGCCGACGCAGGTGTTGAAGGCGACGATGCAGTTCTGGCTCTCTGCGATCTGGATGCCGGCGCTCGACCAGTCGTGACTGCTCGCGCGGCCGACCGCGCCCACGGCGTTCCTGACCGCGAGGTTGCCCACGGCGCGGATGTCGCGGCTGATCTCGATAAAGAGGCCGCTACCCTCGTTCTCCTGGAAGATGCAGTTCGTGACAAGGACGTCGCGGACGTCGATATCGAACCAGAGTCCCGGCCCGCCGTTGCGGAGGAACAGGCAATGGCGGAACACGCCGCCCTTGACGCGGCACATCTTGAAGCCCCCGGCGTCCCAGCCGCGGTCAATGGGCTTCCAGCAGTTCCCCTCCCAGAGGCACTCCTCGTTGAGGAACCCGTCTTCGCTCGCCCCGCCGCCGGTCTGGCCGCAGCGACGGATGATGCATCGGCGCATCGTGCCGCTGACGTGAGCGCCGCTGCCGGCCATCTCCTCAACGACGGAGTTTTCCAGAAGGTTGTGGCGGCCGTGCAGCCACACCGCGGCGCGCTGCGGAAACGTGGCGCCGTAGCGGAAGATGAAGTTACGTACATGGATGTATTCGACGCCGGCCTTGTTCTCCCACGGATTGACGCCGAAGATCTGGCCGCGCGTCGCGGCTTCCATCTTGCGGCGGTTCGGGTCCGAGCAGTCCGCGAGGAGGACGTAGAGTTCCTTCTTCGCGGTATCGACGGCGAAGCGCCCGGCGAATGGGCCGCCGAGGTTCGGCAGCGGCGGCGGGACCGTCGGCGGCAACTCGGACTGCACCGTCGCCCTTGCCGTCAAATACTCTGCCAGCCATGCCTTCTGGAGTTCCGCCAGCCCTTCGACGGGCAGGAGTTGCCGGCCATCGGCGATCACCTGCTCTGCCCGGCCCCAAAGAGGGGCATCCGCCGGGTGATGCTCGACGGGCTTGCCATCCTTACTGCGGCCAACCATGAAGACGTGCGGCCAGGCGATGCGATAGATAGGCGCATCGCTCACCACCTTCTCCCAGCCGGTCATGATATCTGCGCCCGTGACAACGGCCGAGCCCGGCGGGTCGGCCGTGAACGTGATCGGTGCTGCGGGCGTGCCGCTCTGGCGCAACTTCACCGACTCGCGATAGACGCCCGCCCGGACGATGGCCGTGTCGCCGGGCCGGACGACCTGGGCGGCCTTGCCGATGGTCTTGAAGGGCTGTTCGGCGGTTCCGGGATTCGAGTCGGCGGCGCGGGCGTTCTGACCGTCAACAACGTAATCGCGCCCGGCCGCAGCGCATGGAGCAAGAAGACCCACCGCTACGACGCAAAGCCAGGCGCATCGCCACATGTCGTAACAGGCCTTTCTGGAACCCGCTGCCCAGGGTCGGCTTCAGTTTCAACGTTTGCACAGGCGTTCGATGCCCTGGCCGACCTCCGCCCACGGGACATCCTTCGGCCTGCGGCCGGTCTTCGCCGCGATGGCGGCGGTCACGCCGGCGGCCTGGCCCATCGACACAACCGGCCCCGAGACGCGGTAACTGGAGTGGGCGAGGAAATCCCCGCTAATGCACCGCCCGGCAACCAGCAGGTTCTCGACATCGCGAGAGATAAGCGCCCGCAGCGGAATGTCGTACGGCTTGGTGCGGCGGTTCTCGCCTCCATAGGCCTTGCCCTTCGACGGGTCGGTCGAGTGGACATCGATGGGGAATGTGACGCGGCAGACGGCGTCTTCGTGGCGCGCGCCGGCCAGGAGGTCGTCCACCGTCACGCGGTACAGTCCGTGGATGCGTCGGCCCTCGCGGACGCCGATCTGCTCGCCGGTGGCGGCGATGCGGACGTTGGCCCACGGTCCGCCGAGGGCGCGCAGGGCATCGACGATGCGGTGGAGTTCGGCCCGTGCGCGGATGGTGGCCTGGGTGACTTGGGCGGCGTCGATGGCGCTCGCGCCGTACTCGTGGTTTGCCGCCAGGCAGAAGAGGTCATCGCGGATGCGGAAGATGGTGGGTGCGGCGTACGACGGCTCGACGCCTGCCCGCTGCATTTCGGCCAGCAGGCGTTTCTTGGGTTCCGACGCTCCGCCGCCGATGAAGGTGGCGATGTCGTCGGCCTTGACGCCCATGATGAGGCACTCCAGGCTCATCGGCTGGCACTCGCGTGTGCCCTCGCGGCCGAGGTCGAAGCCGCAGCCCGCCAGGGCCGCCAGGTCGCCGTCGCCGGTGGCATCGACGAAGACCCTGGCCCGCCAGGCCTGCCGGCCCGACTTCGACTCCGTGACGGCGTGCGAGATGCCCGTGGCGGGGTCTCGGCCTGCGGCCACAGCGCGGGTATGCAGTTGCAGACGGACGCCGGCGGCCCCGCACATCTCCTCCAGGAGGAATTTCATCACCTCGACGTCATAGGCGTAATCCGTCCCGCCTCGCGTGGCGCGGGCTCCGCGCCGCGTAAGTTCCCCTGTGATCTCGGTCATGATGCCGGGCTGATTGGCCACGTCGAGGAGCCACGCGAGAAGCCCGGAGGTCCAGATACCGCCGAGGCATCCGTGGACTTCCAGGAGGCGGGTGCTGGCCCCGGTCCGCGCCGCGGCGACGGCGGCGGCGACGCCGGCCGGTCCGCCCCCGCAGACCACCACGTCGGCCTGCTCGACAACCGGCAGTTCCTGCCGCGATTCGTAGTACATCTCCATAGAAGAGTGCTCCCCGGAGGAAGGCAACGCGGCCGGAATTAAAGGTGTACCCATTATTCACGCCGCGCGAGAGTCGAGTACGTCTTGTGCAAGCGCGCCGGGACTAGCGCTCCGTCAAACGTCAATTAAGGGGTGGCACGGCCACGCTTTGCCGTTGCGTGGCCGTGGTTGCCGCCTGGGGAGAGACCACGGCCACGCGGAAAAGCGTGGCCGTGCCACCCGGCCATTCATCATTTAAAGACTGACAAAGCACTAGCCGACCAGGCGGACCACGGCCACGGTGACGTTGTCGCGCGGCCCGGCGTCTATGGCGGCCTTGATGATGGCGCGGCAGACCACGGCGGCGCCGCCCTTTTCGTTGACGGCGATGACCTCGGCCAGGCGCAAGTTGGGCACCGTATTCGTCAGGCCGTCGGTGGCCAGCACGAGCCACTCGCCCGGCCTTATCGCAAGGTTGCCGATATCCGGCTCGACCGTTGTCTTGGTTCCCACCGCGCGCGACAGGACGTGCCGCATGGGAAACTTGGCGGCCGCCTCCTTGGTCATGTAATCACGGGCAACGAGTTCCGTGGCCAGCGTATGGTCCTGCGTCAGTTGGGTGAGGAGTCCGCGGGCGAAATGGTAGATGCGGCTATCGCCGACATGTACGATGCGGTTGCCCGAATCGCTCAGGATTGCGGCCGACAGGGTGGTGCCCATGCCCTTCATGTTCGGTTCACCGCTGCCGATGGCCAGGACGGCGGCGTTGGCGGCAGACACGGCCTTCCGCAGAACATGCGGCTCGGCGATGACGGACGGGTTGACGCGGCGGAGGTTTTCCATGAAGGTGCGCGCGGCTACGCGGCTGGCCTGGCCGCCACCCGGCCTGCCGCCCATGCCGTCGGCCACGATGAAGATGCCGTGGCCCGGCTCGGCGACCACGCAGTCCTCGTTGGACTCCAGGTCGTGGCCCTTCTCGGATATCGCACACCAGTCAAACAGGGTCACGCGTAGCCTCCATGTCCGACAAGAGCATACCCGCTCGCGGAGTGGGCGACAAGCGGCCATTTTGCACAGTCATCACGTTTAGCCGCGACTCGAAGAGGAGCGCGCGTCCTACTCGGCGTCGGGGATGACGGGCGCCGCGGATTGCCAGAACTGTCGGCGAAGGGCAAACCACTTCACCGTGTAGTAGATGACCGGGTAGATGAGGAGTTCCATGACGAAGGATGTGACCAGGCCGCCGATCATCGGGGCCGCGAGGCGACGCATGGTATCGGCGCCGGCACCGCTCGCCCACAAGAGCGGCACGAGGCCGATGAAGGTCGTCGCCACGGTCATCGTCTTGGGGCGTATGCGTTTGACGGCGCCGTCGTGGACCGCGTGCCAGAGGTCATCCACACCCCGCATGCGGCCTTCTCGCTTGAACCGCTCAAAACTGCTATCGAGGTAAAGGAGCATGACCTGGCCCGTTTCGGCATCGAGGCCCGCCAGGGCGATAATCCCCACCCACACCGCCAGCGAAAGGTTGTAGTCAAGCAGGTACAGCAACCCGAACGCGCCCACGAGGCTGAACGGCACCGCCAGCAGGACTATGCAGACCCGCAGCCAACTATGCGACGATATGTAGAGAAGCAGGATAATCAGCACGCCTGCGAGCGGGATGGCGGCCATGAGCCGCCGGTTCGCCTCCTGCATGTACTCGTACTGGCCGGCCCAGACGATGGAGTAGCCCTGGGGGAGTTTGACCTCGCGTGCGACGGCCTGCTGCGCATCGGAGACGTATGTGCCAACGTCGATGTCCGCAATGTCAACGTACACCCAACTCGAGAGGCGGGCGTTCTCGCTGCGGATCATGTCGGGCCCGCCGTGGACCGTGAATTCCGCCAGTTGTCCGAGCGGGACCTGGGCGCCGGTGGGCGCGGCCACCAGCGTCCTCCGCATGGCCGTCAGGCTGTCCCTCAGTTCGCTCGGATACCGCAGGTTCACCGAGTAGCGTTCGAGGCCCTCTACCGTGAGCGTG
>CAYGWP010000478.1:0-25621 GCA_964353455.1 uncultured Anaerolineales bacterium | reverse complement strand
CTTAAAGCCGTCCCACGTGTCCTTGGAGCCGGGCTTCGTGCCCTTGGCCCACGGCACGCTGGAGGCGAGCACGCGGAACGTCGCCCTCGATTGTTTCAGGGCCTCCAGGAACAGCCGCTTCTGGACTGGGCCGAGCATGGTGGGCGGCCTGGAGGCGAGGTCGCGGTAGAAGCGGCAATCGAGCATGAAGAAATCCACGTCGCCTATCCGGAAGTTGAACCAGCACCCCGGCTGCTTCTCGCCGCCGCCGTACGACGGATTCGCCCAGTTCTCGCAGAACAGGCGCCACACGGGGCGCTTGTACGGCGGCTTGTCGATGTCGGGGCCGGGCACGCAGTCGTTAGCGAAGAAGTCGTGGTCGTCGTAGATGGCGAAGACGGGCGTGGCCGACACCAGCCGCCGCCATTCGGGCCGAGACTGACGCCGGTAATAGCAGTACTGCTGCGTGGCGGGCACTTGAGGCGTGTCGATATAGACGTTGTCGCCGAGCATGAGGAGCGCGGCCGGGCGGCGCTTGAGAATGACGTCCCACATCCGCTCATTGTTAGGCGCGTAGTTGGCCCCGCCGCCGAAGGCCACCTGAAACCTGGCAGGCGACCCGGCCTTCGGAAACGTCTGAAATGCCGCCGGCTTCTCAAGGGCGCCTCGGCCGTCCACCGAGACCGAGTAGTAATACGTCGTGGCCGGCCTCAGGCCGCCGACTTCGACCACGGCCGTAAAATCGGCGTCGCGGCTCGTCTTTGCTTCGGGAGGAGCAATGGGGTTCTTCATGTCGGGCGAGGCGCTTACCGCAACGCGTACCGCCGCCTCGGCGGGCGTGCGGACCCAGATGCGCGCCGCCGAGTCGGTCACCGCGCCCAGCATCGGCCCGTGCACGAGCACAAGGGGATGCTCGTGGAGAAGGGCCTGGAACTCGGCGCTCCCGGTTAGCGGCGCGAGAAGGTCACGCGGCCCGGCCACGAAGCGGTCGATCGGCAGGCCGGCCGCCACGGCCTTCCGGGCGTAGTCCATCGCCTTCGCCACGTCCTTCTCGTGCGCGCAGGCAACGGCCAGGGTGTACAGGGTCTCCAGTCGGTACTGGCCTTCGTCGCCCAGCGCCTGGAGTTGGTCGATGACCTCCCCGCCCTGTCCCTGTGCGATTCGCGTAATGGCATCGCGGTGGAACGAAGGGTCGTTAACGCCCGTCTTCGGCTCGCCCTTGGGCGCCTGCCTTGCCGCTGCCGTGAGGACGACCAGTGCAACGGCCGAAGCCGCCATCGCCACAACAATGCATCGCTTCATGGTTTGCCTTCCTTCTCTCTCGCCTGGGGACCGAGAAGCCGCGCGCGCAGTTTGGCGCCGTCAACTCCTGCCACAGGTTGGCCCGATTCCTTCGCCATGGCGGCCGCGGTGCCGGCGGCGCGGCCGAGGGCTAGGACCGTCCGCGATAGGCGGCAACTTGACGCCGCGATGTGGCTGAAACTCGCGCACCGCGACGCCACAAGCAGGTTCTCCATCCCTTTCGGAACAAGACACCGGAAAGGTATGCCGTAAGGTCCGGCCAGTTCGCCATGGACGGCCCTTGAGCCTTCGCCGTGCACGTCGAAGGCGTGGTCGGCGATGGCGATGATATCGGGGTGCGTCTGCTTTGCCAAGCCATCATCGAGGTCCTGCTGCGTGAGCACGCACTCCCCCGCCACTCGCCACGACTCGCGGATGCCAAGCATCGGGGCGAAACTCGCGAACTCGTATTCCGCGAAGGCCCGGAACCCCTGGAGCCAGTTCCAGTGGGCCTGGACGCGGCGGCGGGCCTCGGCCATCGCGGCGTCGTAACCCTTGCCGACGAACCAGTCCCCCGGCAGGAGCGCAAGCGGGTTGACAATGAAGTCCCCGCCGGGCAGTCCGACGACGAAGGCCGACTTGACCCAGCCGCTCGCGGCCGGATCGGGAACCGCCTGGGGCACGACTAGGAATTGTGGCTCGAGCATCTCCTGCCACAATATGTCGTGGTACCCCCCGCTTCCGCCCCAATCAGATCTCCTGCCCGGCCCAAGAGCGCCAAGAGCGCCAATCTCCAGGGGTTGGCGCTCTTGGCGTCCTTGGCGCTCTTGGCGTTCTTGATGGCGTCTCTTGCCACAATCCGTCGGCGCACCCACCGCCTGCCGCACGGGATTCGCGCTCCGGCGGATGCGGTAGCAGAGCGAGATGGCGTTGAGGGTCTCGGCGGGCTGGTCAGGGGCGGAGCGCTCGCCGAAGACGGACTTGGCGTCGGCCCCGAGCATGGTCTTGCATCCGAGGGCGCGGCAGAGCGCGGCGTTGCCGGTCGAATCGATGAAGGTCCGAGCGCGGATGCGATAAAGTTCGCCGCCTGCGGATTTCGCCGTGATGCCGGCCACGCGCGGCCCGTCGGCCTCGGCCTTCACGAACTCGGTCTGGAGCATGACGCGGCAGCGGCCGGTTTCCTTGAGCATCGCCGAGACGACGTTGTGGAACGCCTCCGGCTCGAAGACCACGCTGTGCCGCCGGGCCCCCGGCAGCCCTGCCCTCTTTAGGCTCTGCTCGTAGGCGGCCGCAGGGTCGGGCATGTGAAGGCCGTACGGGGCCTTGGCCGAGTAGGCGTTGCGGAGGGTGGTGACGGCAACGGCGTTCGGGACTTTCGAGAGGCGGTCGAAGATTTCCTTGGCGAGTTCGTCGCCGGGACCGGGTTCCCAGTTGCAGACGTAGCCGAGTGTGCTCGTGCCGCCGAGGCGGTTCTGCTTCTCGATCAGGATGACATCGGCCCCGCCGCGCGCCGCCGCAACGGCAGCGCCTATGCCGCCGCTTCCGCCGCCAACCACGCACACGTCGGTGGTAAGATCAGTAGGGAAGGCTTCGGCTGCACCCGCAACCGAGGCAATTATTGAAAGCATGAAAATCTGTGAGTACATTGCCCGGATGCGCCTTATGCCGGGAAGCCCACGGCCGGGCAAGCCGGCCGTGCCACACCCCCCAAGGGTCTTGGACATAAAGTTACCCCTTTATGCCCGTCATTGCGATGCCGCGGATGAAGGTCTTCATCGTCGCGAAAAAGAGGATCACCAGCGGCAGGCTGAAGACGGTCGAGGCGGCCATCAGCAGGTGCCACGGCGTGCCGCCATGCTCGGAGGCGAACGCCTGAAGCGACAAACTCAGCGTGAACTGCGACTGGTGATTCAGGTAAATCAGCGGACCCATGAAATCCTTCCATGTCCCCAGGAACGTGAAGAGCGCCACCATCGCAATCGCCGGACGAGACAGCGGCACGATGACGTGCCAGAGTATCTCAAGTTCCGAGCAGCCGTCAATCCGTGCGGCATCCAGCAGGTCTTTCGGCAGCCCGAGGAAAAACTGTCTCAGCAGAAAGATGAAGAACGCCGAGCCGAACCAAGAGGTGACCCAGAGGGGCTTAAACGTCCCCACCCAACCCAGGTCGCGGTACAGCAGGTACACGGGGATCATGGTGATGGCGAACGGAATCATCATCGTCGCCACGGTGATTCCGAAAAGGAGGCCGCGGCCCCTGAACTCAAGGAACGCAAAGCCATACGCCACGAGGACCGATGAGAACACCGCCCCGCACACGCACATCACGCACAGGAAGAGCGTGTTGATGAGGCTCCGCAGGAAGCCGACGCGCTGGAGGGCCACGGGGTAGTTCTCGGGGATGATGCGGCTCGTGCGCTCGATCTCGCGGTCGGGCAGGACGTCCCAGACGCGCGTGACGTCGCCGAGCGTCGAGCCGACCTCGCGCATGTCGGTGTCGGCGGGGCGCCACTCGCGCACCAGGCGCAGCGGCGACCCTTGCGGGTCCGGCATGATCCGGCGCACCAGTTCGGCGGGCATCTTGCGGCCTGACATGAGCGTGAGGGCGCCGGTGGCCGGGTCGAAGCGGTTCTTATCGTCCGCCAGGACGGTCATGGCGGGCGTGACCTCGGCGTTCATCCGCTCCTTTTCCTGGACGGAATAGACCTCGTTCTTCCGCCAGACATCGGGGCCGAAGGTCAACCAGAGTTCGCCGGCGCAGAACGGCTGCCTGGGCCGGACCACGTAGAACGGCATCTCGGCCGTAGGCTTGACCTCGCGCTCGAAGACCACCTCGTACTTGCGATCTCCGATCACCGCCCGATGCCCTACGCCCACGAAGACGTCCGCGACCGACTCCGGGTACTTCATCGTCTCGCTGAGGGGTTTCAGGCTCGTGGCGATCATCCACACCAGCGGGAGGACGAAGAACACCGCCCCGCCCGCGAGTATGGCGTGGATGCAGACCCTCAGGTACCACGCGGCCTTCCTGTCGCCTTCGGTTGCCATTTATCGACCCGCGTAATAGACGCGCTTCTGCGAGAGACGGAACGCCAGGATCGTCAGGATCACGATCATCAGGAACAGCACCCACGCCACGGCCGAGCCATATCCGACCCGCTGGAACTGGAACGCCTGGTCATACACGAACATGGCGACGAAGCGGGTCTTATCCTCCGGCCCGCCGCCCGTCATGATGTACGGCTCGGCGAAGACCTGGAACGTTCCGATGATCGCCATGACGACGTTAAAGAGGATAACGGGCGAGATCATCGGGATGGTGATCTGCCAGGTCTTCTGCATCCAGTTCGCTCCGTCGATCTCGGCGGCCTCGTAAAGTTCAGCCGGCACGTCCTGGAGTTTGGCAAGGTAGATGATGGCCATCTGGCCGACGCCCCACATCGACATCACTATGAGCGCCCACAGGGCCCACGACGGGGCGAACGAGACGGCCGCAGGCATCGGGTTCCCGTCCGACAGCCATCCCGGCACGTGGAGTTTCTTCATGTCCACTGGCATGAGATAGTTCGCCACGGCGGTCGCCGCGGCGATCATTGCCAACACCAACGCCGTGCCGATCAGCGTCTTCAGGACGCGCCTCAGGCCCGCCCGGCAGCGAAAGGGCGAACCCCGCATCAGGCCTGCCGCAGCCAACCCCTGTAAGATCGCGGCAAAGAGGCACAGGGAGAGCGGCGTCAGAAAGTAGTGCCCCAACCGGGCCGCTTTCAGGTTGAAGTAACTCTCCGTCCAGGCATCGATCCCACCTAAGACCACGGACAACACAATATTCAGCAGGCCGTACTGGGGGTTGAAGATCCACATCCACAGGATGGCCACGACGACCGTCGGCACCAGGTGCGGGATGTAGAAGATCACCCGGTAAAACGACTGGCCGCGGATACGGGCATTGAGGAACATCGCAAGCGTAAGCGCCAGCGCAACGCCCAGCGGAATCGCCACGGCCGCATACATCATCGTTACGCCCATGGATCGATGGAACCGGGTATCGCCCAGGAGTTCCGAGTAGTTCTCCAACCCGATGAACACGGGGGTCTTCAGGGGCGGGAAGTCGCAGAACGAAAAGTAGAACCCCGCCACAAACGGAAAACCGATAAAGAGGCCCAGCGCCACCAGCCATGGGCTGATGAAGCCGTATCCGATCAGGTGCCTGCGAAGGTTGCCGTCGATCATTCGGCCCCCTTCGGCTGGAGGCTTTCGCGCGCGGCCTTCTGGTCCATCTGCCGCTGGACGCGTTCGCGGACGCCGCGGAGCGTAAGTTCGACCTCAGCGCGGCACAGTTCCTCGATCTTCGCCTCGCGGGCAGCGCCGGTCAGACCCCGGAGCGGCTCTTCCGGCACGGGCCAGTTCCAGATGTGCTCGAAGGCCCGCGTGATCTCCTCGCGGTACTCCATGCCCACGCTGACGTTCGGAAGGATGAACGATCGCGGGGCGGCCGCCAGTTCCTCGAACACCGCCAGTTCCAGGTTCGGGTGTCCCTGATGGAACCACGCGGGCGGATTGCGGATTGCGATGTTCTTGCCCTGGAGACGGCTGAGGATCACGATGCCCGTCGTCTGGACCCAATGAAGGAACTTCCACGCCTCGCGCGGGTGCTTGCAGCCGCGCGGTATCGCCAGCACGTCGGCCTCCAGCAGCGACCGCGGACCCGGCACGCCCTCGGCGCACGGGAACGGCGCGACGCCGAATTCCATCTGCGGCCGGTGGCGCCGGATGAACATCGGGAACCACACCCCCTGCACCTCCATCGAGACCTTCCCCTCGATGAAGGCGTTGTAGGGCGAATCGAAACTGCCGAACCCGGAGCGGAACCGCAGGAGTTGCTCCCGCCCGTATCGCTCGGCAAAGCGCTTGGCCCAGACGAAGGCGCGGATGTTGCCGGGATCGTCGGCCGTGATGCGCCCCGTGACCGGGTCAACCAGTTCGCCGCCGAAGAAGTAGCCCCATGAGTGGTTGTACCACCCCGGCTCGGTCGGCAGGAACCCCATGATGCGCGGGCTGCCGTTGGGCTCGAACTCGTTCAGGACGTCGGCGTAGCGGTCGAGTTCCTCGATGGTCCGCGGCGGGCGGTCGGGGTCGAGGCCGGCGGCCCTCAGTTCACCCGCCTTGTTGCGGAAGTGCTCCTTGTTATAGAAGAGCGCCAGCGACATGACGGCCGATGGCAGGGCCCATACCTTGCCGCGGTACTCGCATAACTTCAGATAGTTGTCGATGTAATGATCGCGGGGGAGGCCCGACTGGGCCATCAGGTCGTCCAGCGGCGTCAGCGCACCGCCCTCGGCGAACGGAACGACGTTGAAGTTCCAGAGGCCGGCGATGTCGGGCGGGTCGCCGCCGATCGCCGCCAGCATCGTCTTCCGGTCAACCTGGCTGGTACGCAGATAGTGGACGAATATCTCGTTCTGGCTGCGGTTGAACTCATCGACCATCGCCTGGCAGGCATCGGCCTCGAAACTGCCCCACTTCTCCCAGTATGCCAGGTGGACGCGGCTGTTCCAGGAATCGCGGAACTCAGCGTGGCGCGCCGGGTCGAAATCCTCAAGGGCGGGTTTCATCTCCAGCCATGCGACAAGAAACACCGCCAGGATCACTCCCGCGACGCCAAAATGGACTGGACGCATATCGGCTTCCGATCAGGCCCGCCACCTCCGCGCACGTATGGTAGTGAAGCGCCGCTCCAGCGTCAATCGCAGGCGCGGCCTCCGCGCGCGGGCCGGCCGTCATCATTTCCCGCCGGGGACGAGCACCGGCACGGCCCACACGCTCGTACGCGCGGTGATGAAGAGGGTCTTATAATCCGGGCCGCCGAAGCAGCAGTTGGCGGCCGTCTCGGGCGTGCGGATCTTGCCGAGGAGTTTCCCTTCCGGCGAGAACACGTGAACGCCGTCGCCCGCCGTGCTCCAGAGCCGCCCCTGGCGGTCGCACCGTATGCCGTCGGGTCCGCCGGGCGAGATGGTCACGAAAACCTCGCCGCCCTCTAGCGCGTTGTCGGCCTTCACGCGGAACCGGCGGACGTGGCGCGGCTTGCCCGAATCGGCGATGTACAGCAACTTCTCATCCGGCGAGAAGCACAGGCCGTTGGGCCTGTCGAAGTCCTCCGCCACCAAGACAGGCTCCACGGCGCCGGGGTCGAGGCGGAAGACGTTGTTCTTGTCCTGCTCCTGTTTCTCACCTTTCGGAAGGCCGTACGGCGGGTCGGTGAACCAGACGCTGCCATCCTTCTTCACCACGACATCGTTCGGCGAGTTCAGGCGTTTCCCCTTGTAGGCCGAGGCGATGGTAACGACCTTGCCGTCCTTCTCCGTCCGGGTGACGCTGCGGCTGCCGTGCTCGCAGGTAACAAGGCGCCCCTGGGGGTCGGTCGTGTTGCCGTTCGCGTTGTGGGACGGCTGGCGGAAGACCTTCAGTCCCTCGGCCTCCGACCACTTGTAGATGGTGTCGGCGGGGATGTCGCTGAAGAGGAGGCACTTCGCCTCATCCATCCAGACGGGGCCTTCCGTGAACTTCAGGCCCTCCGCAATCCGCCTGACCGCCGCATCCGGCGCAACGGCGGCCTTGAACGATTCGTCGATCGCCTCAACCGCCGCCTTCGACGCCTCGCTTTTCATGGCAGGCTCCTTCTCAGCCGCGAGTGCCGGCGCCGCAGTAACGAGCGCCACCAGACCTATCAGTCGCAGATTGCACATGTCTTTGGTCCTTAACAAGTGACACCGCCTAGATAAAGATGCCCGGCGGCGTGAGTTGCGTCACCAGGCCGCCGTCCACGTACAGCACCTGCCCGGTGATGCAGGCGGCTGCATCGGAGGCCAGGAACGCGACGGCCGCCGCCTTGCCCGCGAGGTCCGGAAACCGCGCCGAGACGGTTGGCGCCTGCTCATCAGCCATTGCGCTGCTCTCCACCTGGAACCAGACAAGCGGGAATACCTTACACAAGCCCGCGTCGCGCGGCAAGCAAAGGTTTGGCGAAAGGGCGGCGGCAGGCTTCACGCGGAGTCGATAGTTCGCTAACATAGCGGCATGAACGCTTCGCCGCGAACCCGGCCGGAACTCCTCGCCCCCGCGGGCGACCGGGAGGCCATGCGCGCCGCCGTCGCCAACGGGGCCGACGCGGTCTATTTCGGCCTCTCGAAGTACAGCGCCCGCCAGCGGGCCGCAAACTTCCGCCCCGAAGAACTCCCCGAGACAATCGCCTATCTGCACGACCACAACGTCCGCGGCTACGTCGCCTTCAACACGCTGATCTTCTCGGACGAACTCGCGCAGGCCGCCGAGTTCGCCACGACAATCGCGACGGCCGGCGCGGATGCGGCAATCGTCCAGGACCTGGGCCTGGCGCGGTTGATTCATCGCCTTGCGCCGACGCTGCCCATTCACGCCTCAACGCAGATGACGCTGACGGAGCCGCGCGGCATCGAGACCGTGCGCCGACTCGGCATCCAGCGCGTGATCCTTGCCCGCGAACTCTCCATCGCCCAGATCCGCGGCATCGCCGAATCGACCGCGATGCCCCTGGAGGTTTTCATCCACGGGGCGCTCTGCATGTCCTACAGCGGCCAGTGCCTGGCAAGCGAGGCCCTGTGGGGCCGCAGCGCAAACCGCGGTCTCTGCGGCCAGGCGTGCCGGCTGCCGTACCGGCTCATCGTCAGCGGCCGGCCGCGCGACCTCGGCGATCGCCTGTACCTCCTGAGCACGAAGGACCTTGCGGCCTACGACCGCATTGCGGAACTCGTGCGGATCGGCATCGCGGGCTTCAAGATCGAGGGCCGCCTGAAGAGCGCCCACTACGTGGCCTCCGCCACGCAGGTCTATCGAGCCGCAATAGATGCCGCCGTCGAAGGCCGCGCGTTCTCGCTGCCGCGCGAAGACCAACTCGGCCTCACGCAGAGTTTCTCGCGCGGCTTCACGCACGGCTTCCTGGACGGCGCAAATCACCAGGACCTCGTGCACGGCCGGTTTCCGAAAAGTCGCGGCGTCCGTATAGGCACGGTCGTCGGGAAGACCGAGAGCGGCGTGCTTGTCGAAATCACCAGCGCGGCGGGTCTCTGTACCCGCCGCGCGATCGCGAGCCGCAGCCCATCCGTGCGCGGCGGGTGCGGAGACCCGCCGCGCACAACGCTTGGTGACACAGCCACGGCTCGCGGGCCCTCCTCGCCGCTACTGAAGCCCGGCGACGGCATCGTTTTCGACGAAGGCCGACCGGCCGAGGACGAGCAAGGCGGCCGCGCGTTTTCCGTCCGGAAGAAAGGCGCCAGGAACCTTTTCCTCACCTTCGGCAAGGGCGATGTCAACCTCGGGGCCGTGTCGGTCGGCAGCACTGTCTGGAAGACGGATGACCCGCGACTGCGACGAGAGTTGGAGAAGTCCTACGCCCGCGAGATCGTCGTCCGGCGCGTGCCCCTCTTTGTCAGCATCACCGCGCGGGCCGGCGAGCCGGCGCGGGTCCGCGTTGCCGACGGCGATGGAAACGCCGCCGAGGTCGCGGGCGGTCAGCCGCTTGAGGAGGCGAGAAACCGGCCGCTCACCCGCGAGTTGGTGCGCGAGCAGATCGGCCGTCTCGGCGACACGCCGTTTGAACTGGCGGAGGTCGAAATCCTCGGCGAGGATGCGACGCCGGCCGCATCCGCCCCGGTCATGGTCCCGAAGAGCGTCCTGAATGACCTGCGGCGGCAAGCCGTCAATCGCCTGCTCCAGTTGCGCCGGGCAAGGGCCCGCCACGCAATTGCCGAACCTGATGCGCTCGCTGCGATACGGCAAGAAATCTCAGCCCTGCGGCCGCCCGGCGCCGAGGGCGAGGTCAAGCCACGCCTCTATGTCCTCGTTCGAAGCCTCGATCAACTTGGCGCAGTGCTCGACTGTCGGCCCGCAGCGGTTTACTGCGACTTCCCGGACGTTTCTCAGAATGCTGAAGCGGTTGCGCGCTCGCGGGCGGCAGGAGTGCCGGTCGGCCTTGCGACCGTGCGGATCACGAAACCCGGCGAGGAGAGCCTGCTCCAGGGCCTGCTTGAAGCCGGACCCGACATGGTCCTGATTCGCAGCCTGGGGGCCTTAGCCTTCTTCCGCGTGAGCGCTCCTGCCCTGCCGCTGATCGGCGACTTCTCGCTGAACGTGGCAAACGAAATCTCCGCATCGGTCATCGCAGAGACCGGCCTCGCGCGCATCACGCCCGCATACGACTGCAACTGGACGCAACTGGCCGCCATGCTCGGCCGGTTTCCGCCCGCATGGTTTGAGTTGGTCATCCATCTGCACGTTCCGCTGATGTACATGGAACACTGCGTGCCGGCGGCGCACCTTTCGAGGGGCCGGGACTCCGCCTCATGCGGCAGCGTGTGCGAGCGGGGCAACCTGGAACTCCGCGACCGCGTCGGAGCCGAGCACCCGCTGGTGTCCGATGCACGCTGCGGCAGCACGCTCTTCAGCGCCCACGTCCAGTCGGCCATCGACCTCGTGCCCGAGATGCTTCGGGCAGGCGTGAGGCATTTCCGCATCGAGTTGCTGCGCGAAACGGCGGACGAGACGCGGGCGATCCTCGACATTCACACCCGCGCGCTCGCGGGCCGGGTCGGCCCGGAGGCCGCGCTCATGGAACTCCAGGCGCATGTGCCCGCCGGCGTCAAGCGCGGCACGTGGAACTCCGAATGAAAGGAGCATTGATGCCGACTCAAGACCTCGTGATCCCGGTGAAACGCTGCCACAGGCAGCAAGGCTTCTTCCGCTGGCCGGCTGCGGCCGTTCTTTCCAGCCCGACGACCGCGGACCTCGTGCCGCTCGGGCAACTGGCCGCGGATTTGGCCGGCATCGGCGTCCGCGCGAGGATCGGCCGCGATGCTTTCGGTCTGAGCGCGCTTCGCATCCGGCGCGAGAAGTCCATCCGCGGGCCGGAGGCGTATCGCCTGACAATCGGCCGCGGCGGCATCGAGATCATAGCCTCCGCCGATGCCGGGGCGTACTACGCCGTCCAGACGCTCCGCGAACTCATCACAGCGCACGGCCGCAGCCTCCCGACCTGCCTTATTGAGGATGAGCCCGGCTTCACCCGCCGCGGCGTTTACCTCGATTGCGCGCGAGGCAAGGTGCCGCGGGTCGAGACCCTGAAGGCCCTCGTCGAGCGCCTGGCCCACTGGAAGGTCAACGAATTCCAACTCTACGTGGAGAACGTATTCACGTGGCGGCGGCACCCGGCCATCGGGCGCGGCTACAGCCCATTCACGCCCGCGGAACTCCTGGCCGTTCAGGACCATTGCCGCCTGCACCACATCCGATTCGTCGGGTCGCTCGCAAGTTTCGGACACATGGAGAAGATTCTGGCGCTCCCGCCGTACGCCAACCTGGGCGAGATGCCGGGCTTCCGCGGCCTGCCGGGCGGGACGCCCCTCTGCCCGAGCGACCCCGGCTCCATCCGGCTCGTCGAGGAACTGTACGAGGAATTCATGCCGCTCTTCGAGGCCGAAGACTTCAACGTCTGCTGCGATGAAACGTGGGAACTCGGCAGGGGCCGGAGCAAGCGCCGGGCCGACCGCGTCGGCGTCGGGCGGGTGTACCTGCAGTTCCTCAAGAAGATACACCGGCTCTGCCTGAAGCATGGCAAGCGGATGAACGCCTGGGCCGACATCGTCCTCGACCACCCTGAGGTCCTGGCCGATGTGCCTAAAGATATCGTCATGCTTAACTGGGACTATCGCCACTACGGCAGCCGCATCCCGCGGACGCAGGAGATTCTGAACGCCGGCCTGCCTGTTGTGGTCTGCCCGGGGACGAACTCGTGGAACACGCACGGGTGCCGCCTGTCGCTCGGGATGCGGAACATCGCGCGGTTCGCACGCGAGGGCCTGAATTGCCGCGTCGAAGGCCTCCTCAACACCGATTGGGGCGACAACGGACACCGGAACATGCTGGCCGTCAGCCTCCACAACTACGCCTACGGGGCGGCGCACAGTTGGAATCACCGCGCGGTGAAAGACGCCGGGTTCACGGAGCGGTTCTGCCGTGATGCGTTCGGCTCGGCCGGCGGCGGGCTGGCGAAGGCCATCCGGACCCTCGGCGGCTCGCACGAGGCGCTCGGCCTTCCGGACGCCAACGACACGCTCCTCTACAATTCATTCGTGGCGCCTATCCGGGAGGTCCTTGCTCCCGATGACCGCCGCGGCAAGGCGCTCGAGTCCGTCCGCATTGCGGACCTTCGGGACCACTGGAGCGCTTTGGCCGCAATCCGGTGGCCGTCGCCGGCATCGGCGAAGGATGCGTTCATCCGCGTCATGTTGGCGGAGTTGGCCCTGGCCACGGAACTCGACCAAGCCGCGTGCCGGCGCCTTGCGGCGCTCAAGCAGTTGCGCGAGGGCCGTCAGCCCGGGGCGCAAGAGGTCGGGCGCCTCATCGACGCAACGCGGATGGCCGCGCGGAGCCTGGAGCGCGTGTGGCTGATGGGCAACAAACCGTCGCGCCTGCGCGACAATCTGGCGGGGATGCGCCGGGCCGTCAAGGAATACCGGCGGCTATCGGGGGCCTAGGTCGGCGGCCTTTCTGAGGGACCCGCCGGCCTGCTTGAGGAGCCGCCGCGCGGCCGCAAAGTCAGCCTTCCGGAAGTGCATCAAGATGGCGACCTTCGCCCATCCGCGCGCGGCTTGAAGCAGCGTCCGGGCGCGCCGGCGCGAGACGCCCGCGACTTCCATGACTATCCGCTCGGCCCGGTCGCGTAGTTTGGCGTTCGTCGCCCTCAGGTCCACCATCAGGTTGTCGTGGACCTTTCCGAGGCGGACCATCGCGGTCGTGGTGAGGGTATTGAGGACGAGTTTGGTGGCTGTGCCCGCCTTCATGCGGGTCGAGCCCGTGACGACCTCCGGGCCGACGACCGGATTGATGATGATATCTGCATCATCGCACTTGGCGGCCTCGGGGGCGCACGTGAGGAAGATGGTGGCGGCGCCCTCCCGCCGCGCCTGCGCCATCGCGCCGCGGACGAACGGCGTGAGGCCGCACGCGGCAATGCCGACCACGGCGTCTCGCGGGCCGATGCGCCTGCGCGTGACGGCAGCGGCGCCGTCGGCCTGGCGGTCCTCGGCCCCCTCGACGGACCGGACGAGCGCCCGCCGCCCGCCCGCGACGATCCCCTGCACCATCGACGGCGGCGTGCCGTAGGTGGGCGGACACTCGGCGGCATCGAGAACCCCCAGGCGCCCGCTCGTGCCCGCACCGACGTAGAACAGCCGCCCGCCCCGGCGCAGCCGCTCGACGATCACATCGACGGCCCGGGCGATCTCGCGCCGCCGCCGCCGCACCGCGCGGGCAACATGCGCGTCCTCGGCGTTGATAATATCGACGATCCGCAGCGTCGATCGCCGGTCGAGTCCGCGGCTGCGGGCGCTGCGCTTTTCGGTCGTGAGTTTCGAGCGGTCAGTGATCACCCATCCCTCCTTACGTCCGCGAACCTGACAGTCCTGCCTGCTGCGGCATCTCGCATGGATCGGCGAAAGGACGCCGCAAAGCCGGGGATTAACAGTAACTCGCGGGTCGCATCAATGTTGCCCTCATCGCCCAGCACGATTTTGCCGAGGACCACGGGCGACCGCGCGCCGGTGGCCGAAGGCACGTTGTTCGGAATGCCGCGGACCGTTGCGTAGGCCAGGATGGCGAAGGAGACGGCCTCCTTGGCGCGGGCGGGGAGGCCGAAATCATCCATCGGGGCGATGCGAGCGGGCCACAACTCGTCACGGAGGTGGCCGACAAGCGTGCGGTTCCTCGCCCCCCCGCCGCAAAGGATCACCTCGTCGGGCATCGCGGGCAGGAACCGCCGGTACGCATCGGCGATGCTGCGGGCGGTGAAGGCCGTGACGGTCGCAAGGATGTCGGTCACTGGCAGTCTGCGACGCCGGGCACGCCGATAAACCGCATCGGCGAACCTGACTCCAAACATCTCACGGCCGGTGGACTTGGGCGGCCGCAGCCCGAGGTACGGATGCCTCATGAGTTCCGCAAGCAGGCGCTCGTTGACTTGGCCGCGCGCGGCCAGCCGTCCGCCCGCATCGTAATCCGCGCGGCCGCCCGTCGCGTAACGGGCGACGCGGTCGATCATCATGTTTCCGGGCCCAGTGTCGAAGGCGACGATGTCGCCCATGCCGCAGCCGGGTGCAAGGTAGGTTACGTTTGCGATGCCGCCGATGTTCTGGACGGCCCTGCTGGTGCGTCTATCGCGGAATAGAACGTAATCGGCATACGGGACAAGCGGTGCTCCTTCGCCGCCTGCGGCAATGTCGCGCGGGCGGAAGTCGGCCACGGTCGTGATGCCCGTCCGCTCGGCGATGATCGACGGCTCGCCGATCTGGAGCGTCGAGCGAATGGTCCGGTGTCCGAAGCGGCGGCCCTCAGGAATGTGATAGACCGTCTGGCCGTGCGACCCGATGAGGTCAATCGAACGGAGGGGGACGCCGCTCTTCTCGGCCAGGCGGATGACCGCCGCTGCGAACACCTCGCCGAGGACGAAGTTGAGGTGGCAGAGGTCGTCAACGCGGGCGGTCGATGGGTCGAAGCACCGGAATATCTGCTCCCGGACCGCGCGCGAATGGGGAAACGTGTCGAACGCCACGAGGCGGACGCCGCGCGGACCGATGTCAACGATTGCCGCATCGACGCCGTCGGCAGATGTGCCCGACATGAGGCCGGCAACCCGCAGGCGGCGCTTCGCCAGTCGCTTTGGGAGAACCCCGTTCACGCGCCGGCCCCTCCAAGAAGAGCATCTGGGTTCTCCAGGATGGCCTTCAGATCCTGGAGGAACCTTGCAGCCATGACGCCGTCGATGATGCGGTGGTCGCACGAGGCCGTGAGTTTCATGACCTGGCCGATGTAGATGCCGCCGTTCCGAATGACCGGGGCCGGGCGCGCGGATGCGACCGCCAGCGTCACGGACGATGGCGGGTTCAGGATGGCCGCGAACTCCTCAACGTCAAACATGCCGAGGTTCGAGATGGTGAAGGTGGGGTGTCGGCGCTGGTCGGGCGAGAGTTTTCCGGCCCGGGCCGTCTGCGTCAGCGTGGCCACCTGCTTGACGATCTCGGCCAGTGACAGCCGGTCGGCCTTTGCCAGGACCGGCACGGTAAGGCCCTGGTCAGTCTGGACCGCGAAGCCGAGGTTCACGGCCTTCCACTTTATGACCTTGCCGCGGTCGTAGGTCTGATTTATTTCGGGGTGGCCCTGGAGCGCCTTCAAGCAGGCCAGCATCACGAGATGCGTGACGGTTGCGCCGATCGTCGCCTTGAGTTCCGCCCGTTTTTCGAGAAGCCGCGTGACGTCGGCGCCGCAAGTCACGTAGAAGTGCGGGATGACGTGCTTGGCGGCAGTGACGCGGCGGGCCTGGGTCTTCAGACGGTACGGCGCATCTTCGACTTCGGCCTCTTCGGGCGTCACCTCCAGCGGGGGCAGGTCCTCGTCGGGCGGCTTGGCGGCGGGCGCTGCGGGACGGCCGCATACGGTGGCAACCACGTCTTCGACCAGAATAAGCCCGTCGGGGCCGGTGCCGGCCAGGCTCGACGCATCGAGGCGAAACCGCTTGATGAGGGCGGCGGCAAGGGGCTCCACATCCGGTTCAGCCGGCACCCGCGGCGTCGGCTTCTCGGCGGCAACCGGTTGCTGCGGCGCCCGGGCTGCGGCCGCCTTCTCAACGTCCTCAGCCATGATGCGGCCGTGCGGTCCGCTGCCCTTGAGTTTTGTGTAGTCGATCCCGCCGGACTCGGCTAGTTTCCTGGCGTATGGCGATATGGCGATGCGTGGTTCAGCGGCGGATGCGGCGTGCGCCGGCGATGGTACAGTTGTCGCCTGATCAACCGCGACCTCCGACTGCCGTCGGGGGCCGGCCGCCGATGCGTCAGGCGCGGGCGCCGCCTTGAGGTCCTCATCCTTGCCGGCGACGTAGGCGATCACCTCGCCGACCTTGACCTCGGCGCCGTCGCCGTGAACGACGCGGGCCATGCGGCCGTCGTGGAAGCACTCGAGTTCCATGGCGGCCTTGTCGGACTCGATCTCGGCCAGCACGTCGCCTTCATGGACGGCGTCGCCTTCCTTGACGCGCCACTTGATGATCTTGCCCTCTTCCATGCTGTCGGAGAGTTTGGGCATCGTGACTTCGTACATGGTTCGCCTCCGGCGCGGCGGTTCTCCTGAACCGCCGCGCGCTCATCGACACGCGCTCCTCTTCGAGTCGCGGCTAAACGGGCGCGTGACACCCGCGCGTACCTAACCACGCGCTCCTCTTCGAGTCGCGGCTAAACGTGCGCATAACTCGCGGCGGGCTCGAGTTAGCGCCCGAGCGCGCGCTTGACGGCCGCGACGACATCTGCGGCGTGCGGGATGCAGGCCTGCTCCAGGTTCCTGGCATACGGCATGGGGGCATCCGCGCCCGAGACCCGCTCCACAGGGGCATCTAACTCGTCGAAGAGCAGGTCGTAGATGCCGACGGCGACCTCGGCGCCGATTCCGCACGCGGGCGGCGGTTCCTCGACCACCACGGCGTGGTGCGTCCGCAGCACCGAATCGCTCACCGTGCGCCTGTCCCACGGGCGCAGGGTCCTCAGGTCTATGACCTCGGCCTCAATCTTCTCCGACTCCAGCGCCCGCGCCGCTTCCAGGGCCACGTGGGTCATCGCGCCGTAGGCGATGATGGTCGCGTGCCCGCCCTGGCGGAGGACCTTCGCCTCGCCGATGGTCGCGGGCTCCATCTCCTGCGGCACATCGCCCTCAAGGTTGTAGAGGCCCTCGTGCTCAAGAAATATGACCGGGTTCGGGTCGCGGAGGGCGGCCTTGAGGAGCGCCTTGGCATCGGCAGGCGTGGCCGGACAGACGACCTTCAGGCCGGGCGTGTGAACGAAGTGAACTTCGAGACCGTGCGAGTGCTGAGCGCCCAGTTGATGCCCGCCGCCGCCCGGCATGCGGATCGTGACGGGCAGCGTCACCTGTCCGCCGAACATGTAACGCATGACGGCCAGGTGGTTGAGGATCTGGTCCATCGCCAGGTACGCGAAGTTGACGGTCATGAGTTCCGGCACGGGCCTGAGGCCTGCCATTGCCATGCCGGTGGCCATTCCGACGATGGCGGCCTCGGAGATGGGGGTATCGAAGACGCGTTTCTCGCCGAACTCCTTGAGGAGGCCCCGCGTGACCTTGAAGGAGCCTTCGTAGAGTGCGACGTCTTCGCCGAAGACGATGATGGACTGGTCGCGGTGCATTTCCTCGAAGAGCGCCTGGTTGATTGCCTCGCGGTAGGTGATTTTGGGCATTGTTACGCTTTCAACGGCACGCGCCCCGCAAGCGGGGCGGCTAACCAGAAAGGTTAATCGGCATACACGTCATCGAGGCGGCGTTCGGGGGGCAACTCGCTCCCGGCCTCGGCGAAGCGGACGGCCTCATCAAGTTCGCGGGCCACGCGGGCGTCGATCGCCTCGAACTCCTCGTCGCCGACCTCGAAATCGTTCTTGATCATCTCTCTCAGGCGCGGGATCGGGTCGCGGCCCTTCCAGTATTCCACCTCTTCCTTCGAGCGGTAGGTGGCCGGGTCGGACATGGAGTGGCCGCGGTACCGGTAGCACTTGGCCTCGATGAAAGAGGGTCCCTCACCGGCCCGCGCGGCCGCAATGGCCCGCTCGGCCACCGACTGCATCTTGAAGAAGTCCATGCCGTCAACCGTATGGACCGGCATGTCGTAGGCCCTTGCCTTTGCGGCCAGCGATTCCCGGGCGCTTGAGCGCGGCACGCTGGTGCCGATGGCGTAATAGTTGTTCTCGCAGACCCAGACGAGGGGCAGTTTATAGAGCGAACTCATGTTCAAGGCTTCATGATAGACGCCCTGGTTGGTCGCGCCGTCGCCGAAGAAGCAAAGGACGATGCGGTCCTCGCCCTTGTACTGGACTGCCTTCGCGAGGCCGACGGCGATCGGGCACATCCCGGCGACGATGGCGTAGCCGCCGAGGAAATTGATGCCCCAATCAAAGAGGTGCATCGACCCGCCCTTGCCCTTGCAGCAGCCGTCGGAGTGGCCGAAGAGTTCGGCCATGGCCTTGCGCGGGTCTCCGCCGCGGATGAGGTAGTAGGCGTGGTCCCGGTAGGAGCCGATGACGTAGTCGTCCTTCCGGAGGCGCCACATGGCGCTGACGGCTACGGCCTCCTCGCCCGTGTAGAGGTGGCAGAAGCCGCCGATGCGGCCCTTGGTGTACTGCTCGGCCGCGCGCGACTCGAACCCGCGGGCCAGCCGCATCAAGTAGTACACCTGGAGCAGTTCGGATTTCTTCATCGCACCATCCTTCAGCACCCATCATACAGCCTTGCGCCGCCGGATGCATCGCCGACGCATCTTAAATCAGATCGCCGCCAGGATGCCGCCATCGACGTAGATGATTTGTCCGCTGACGAAGTCCGACGCACCCGACGCGAGGAACACGGCGGCGCCGACGAGTTCCTCCGGCCGGCCCCACCGCCCCGCCGGGGTGCGCGAACGGAGCCACGCATCGAACTTCGGGTCGGCGGCAAGGGGCTGCGTCATTTCGGTCAGGAAATACCCCGGCCCGATGGCGTTGGCCTGGATATTGTGCCTGGCCCACTCGACGGCCATCGCGCGGGTGAGCATCTTGAGGCCCCCCTTGGCGGCGGCGTAGTTGGCCGTCGTCGGGCGGCCGATCTCGCTCATCAGCGAACAGATATTGATGATCTTGCCGCGCTGGCGCTCGATCATGCCGCGCACCACGCGGCGGGTGACGAGAAACGCGCTCGTGAGGTTAAAGTCAATGACCTCTCGCCAGGCCGATTCGTCCATCGCCTCCAGCGGCGCTCGGCGCTGGACGCCGACGTTGTTGACGAGGATGTCAATCGGCCCGACGTCGCGCTCGACCGCCGCGATGCCGCGCTCCACGGATGCCGCATCGGTCACATCAAACGCCCGGCCGTGCACCTTCAGCCCCTGGGCGGCAAGACCCGACGCGGCACGCGCCAGGTTCCCCTCGTCGCGTCCGTTCAGGACGACCGCCGCCCCCGCCTCCCCCAGACCGCGGGCCATCGCCAGGCCCAGGCCCCGGCTCGAGCCCGTCACGAGGGCCACGCGCCCGGTCAGGTCGAACAGGTTGCCGCTCATTGGCACGCATCCTTTTTGCCGCGACGAATGGTTGACAGGCTCACCGGCGGCACTTAGTGTACCGTACAGGAAACCTTGGAGGAAGAGCAATGGATTATCGTCGCGTGATCCCCTGCCTGGACACCAAGGACGGCCGACTGGTCAAGGGCGTGCAGTTCGTGAACCTGAAGGATCTCGGCGACCCGGCGGATGCCGCGGCGGCCTACTGTGCCGCGGGGGCCGACGAACTGGTGTTCCTCGATATCACAGCCACCATCGAGGAGCGCAAGACCCTGATAGATGCCGTCAAGCGGACCGCCCAGCGGATCACCGTGCCGCTGACGGTCGGCGGCGGCATCAAGAACAGCAAGGACATCGAGACGCTCCTCTCGGTCGGCGCCACGAAGGTCTCGATCAACACGGCGGCCGTCCTCTCTCCGAACCTGGTGGCCGAGGCAAGCGATGAGTTCGGCAGCGAATGCATCACCATCGCCATAGATACCCGCAAGTCGGCGAAGATGCCGTCGGGCTTCGAGGTGATGGTGAGCGGCGGTCGCAAGGCCGCCGGCATCGACGCCGTCGAGTGGGCCCGCCAGGTCGAGGATCTCGGCGCGGGGGCCATCCTGCCGACCAGCATGGATACAGACGGGACCCTGGCGGGATACGATATCCCGATGACGCGGGCCATCGCCGATGCCGTGAGCCTGCCGGTCATCGCCTCCGGCGGCGCCGGAAAACTCGAACACCTTCACGAGGCCATCACGGAAGGCCATGCCGATGCAGTCCTTGTGGCCTCCATTGCGCACTTCGGCACGTTTACCATCCGCCGGATGAAAGAGTACCTGGCCGGGCACGGCATACCCGTGAGGATGTAACGGCAGCCGTGGCCCATGCCCCGCTGCTTCCGCGGCGGGCTCGGTTATGCTGCTCCATCCCAGCAGTAAGTGCACAACTTCTCTTTCGGCAGACCGATGGCGGCCACGAGGTCGTCAAGGCGCTGATACTGGAGCGTCGTAAGGTTCAGGCGCTGGCGAATGACCTCGACCATCCGCCGGAACTTCTCGCTGTCGGGATTCACGTATTCCGCCTGGCATCCCTTGCACTCGGGATCGAGCGTCTGGATGGCCCCCCGGCCGGCGAGGTCAAGTTCGCTGCGGGACCGCGAGAAATTGAGGAACCGACACCCATAGACCAGCGGCGGACACGCCGGACGCATGTGCACTTCCTTCGCCCCGCAATCGTACAGGCGCTGGATCGTGTCTTTAAGTTGCGTGCCCCTCACGATGGAGTCCTCGCAGAAGAGGAGCCGCTTGCCGTCGATGAGTTCCCGGATCGGAATCAACTTCATCCTGGCCACGAGGTCTCGCACGGCCTGGTCCTGCGGCATGAAACTCCGCGGCCATGTGGGCGTGTACTTGACGAACGGGCGGGCGTACGGCGTCTTCGACTGGCTCGCGTAGCCGATGGCGTGGCCGGTGCCGGAATCCGGGATGCCCGCCACCATGTCAACCTTGACTTTGTCCCGCCGCGCGAGCGCCTCGCCGCAGCGGTTCCGCGTCGCCTCCACGTTGATCCCCTCGTAGCACGATGCGGGATAGCCGTAGTAAACCCACAGGAACGAACAAATCTGCATGCGTTTGCCGGGAGGGCGCTTTCGCTCGACGCCTTCCTCGGTCATAAGGACGATCTCGCCGGGCCCCAGATAGGACTCGACCTCGTAGCCCAGGTTCGGAAACGCGCAGGTCTCGAGCGTGGCGGCATAGGCGCCGTCCTTGCGGCCGGTGACCACCGGGGTGCGCCCGAGTCGGTCGCGGGCAACATAGACGCCGTCGGCCGCCAGCAGAAAAATCGAGCAGGAACCCTCGATCGCCTCCTGGGCCCGCTGGATACCGTCCTCAAAGGTCGCCTCCTGGTTGATAAGCGTGGCCACCAGTTCCGTGGGGTTGATCTCGCCGCCGCTCATCTCCGAGAAGTGAGTGGCCCGCTTCCCGAAGGCCCGCTTCGCCAGGTCCGCGGCGTTCTGGACCACGCCGACCGTCACGATGGCATAGACGCCGAGGTGCGAGCCGGTGATGAGCGGCTGGTCCTCGTAGTCGCTGATGACGCCGATGCCGCGCCCGCCGCGCATATTCAGGATGTCGCCCTCAAACTTCGAGCGGAACTGCGAGTTGGTGATGTCGTGGATGTGCCGGGCGAACCCGCCGTCGCCGGCCACCGCCAGGCCGCCGCGACGAGTGCCGAGATGCGAGTGATAGTCGGTCCCGTAGAAAAGGTCCTCGACACAGTCGGCCTTGGAAGTCACCGCGAAGAAACCGCTCATTGGTCATACCTCGCCTGTAACGCGCAAACAGAGTACCTGCCGCCTGCCGCCGCCGGCAAGGTCACCTGACGCGTACCCCCATCTCGCGCAGCATCATAATGGTTCACCGCGCAGGCTTCAAGGATGATCGGCGCGCCGTGGCCCGGGGAAAAAGCAGGGGCACGGCAAGCCGTGCCCCTACCGCGCATCAAGATAGCGTCGGGCCTGCTACGCAATCGCCCTGAGGACGTGCGACCGCGCGTAGGTCCGGAAATCCTGTCCGACCGAGGCGTCAAACGATCCGACCGCCTGGACGAGGGCCAGGTTCCCCTCCTCCAGCAAATCCGGGACGCGGGCCGCATCGCGGCACCGCTCCTGGACCACCTCGGCAACAAGGCCCAGGTGCATGAGGATCACCTGGTCTGCGGCCCGCGCATCGCCGCGGCGCGCGCGCCGAAGGAGGCGCTCACCCTCCTTGCCGTTCGGCGGAGAGATACGCCGGACCTCATCCAGATAGACCTTCAGCCCATCACCCAGACTTGACTGACCGACCCTGGACATGACTGCCTCCCTCTCGGGCCAAACAAAAAGGCCGCGTTCCGGACTCCCCCGGAACACGACCTTCATCAGCACAGAGGCGTCAACAACCCCCAACAACTCACCACTATAACGCGCGCGGGAATCGTGTCAAGTAAGTTCCCGGAAAATCGGCGAGAATTCCGGCGCCCCCGCACCGCTTCCCGCAACACTCACGTAACCCCGTTTCGCTACACTACTTACGTGCGGCTTCAGGGGCGCCGTTCTCCATCCGGATGTTGCGGCAATCGACGAGGTCAACGTCGCGCACGCCGCCGGCCTCGCCGTCCGGGACGCGTAAGAGATTTCGGATCACGGCGCCGGCGATGTCGCGCCCGGCGAGGGCCGAGCGCGGAAACGCCTTGAACGCCGCGGCCGATATCTCCACGCGGATGTTCTCGAGCGCCAGGCCCCGCACGTGCGCGATCGCCATGTAGGCCGGGAGGCGGGCGTAGCACGTGTCGCGGTCGTCGCGCGTCGTGCGCCGGCCGCCGACGGGCTTCGAGCGCTTCGCATAGTCGTCGGGCTTATCGACGCGGATAATTATGTTCCTGAGCGAGAGGTTTTCGATCGGGCTCTCAGGCATGCCCTGGATCAGGGCGCCGCTGCCGCAGTGGATCCGGATGTTCTCAAACGTCACATCGTGGATGCGGCCGACCTTGGAGTCGGCGTTGCGCCGCTCGATGTCCATGAAGATCGGGGCCACGGCGTGGTGCGACGCATCGCAGATCTCCATGCCGATGTTCGAGACGAAGATCCGCTCCATCGTCCCGCCGTCCTTGAGGTAAAAGCCGACGCCCACCGGCGAGTTGACGACAGTGCAATTCCAGATGCGCACGTTCCTGAAATCGCCGTAGGATTCCGTCCCGAACTTGATAGCCGCCGTCGTCGATTCCAGCACGCAGTCGGTCACCTCGATGTTCTCGCACGGGAACGCCTCGGTCGCCTTGAGGACGATGCAGTCGTCTCCGGCGACGATGCGGCAGTTTGAGATGCGCACGTTCCGGCACGAGTTCGGGTCGATGCCGTCGGAGTTCAGCCGGTGCGGGTTGTTGCGGATGGTGACGCCGTCTATCACCACGTCCTCGCAGCGCTTCAGGTGCAGCGTCCACGCATCGCTGTACAGAATGGTGATATTGCGGATGGCCACCCCCCTGCACTGCTGGAAGAGGAGGATGCCGGTTCGGAAGGCCGGCACGTCGGGCGCTCCCCAGCGTGCGCCGTAATCGGCGGCGCCCTGGCCATTGATGACGCCGCGGCCGATGACGGCGACGCGCTCGGCCTTCTCGGCCAGAAGCAGATGACCCGACCGCGGACTCTCGTAGTGGGCCGGGTCGGTGCTTGCCCAGAGGGTTGCGCCCCCGTCCAGGCGCAGAACAACATTGCTTGCGAGCCGGATGGAACCGGAGAGGTAGTCGCCCGGCGCGAGGACGACCGTTCCGCCGCCGGCCGTGGAGCATGCGTCAACCGCAGCCTGGATCGCCGCCTGGTCGTTCGCCTTGCGGTCGCCCTTGGCGCCGTAGTCGCGCACGTTGAAGGCCGTAGGCGCGCAGCCGGCCGTTGTGAGCAGAAGCGTTAGTGCAATCGGCGGAATCCAGGCACCGTTTCGCATCGCTCAGACTTTGGCCTTCGGGTTCGTAAAGCGCAGCGCCTTCATGTCGTGGTACGAGGCGTACTCGGTCACGATGCAGCCTTCCGG
This sequence comes from uncultured Anaerolineales bacterium, assembly GCA_964353455.1. Classification (GTDB taxonomy): domain Bacteria; phylum Planctomycetota; class Phycisphaerae; order FEN-1346; family FEN-1346; genus CAYGWP01. The sequence goes on along the minus strand of CAYGWP010000478.1, from coordinate 1,645 downwards.
GCCCGCCACCATGAAGTGCCGCGATTCAATGCGACTCAGCGGCGCTACTTCACCGAGCGCAAGGACCGTGGCGTGCTTGACCGTGGTGGCCGGCCTTTCGCCGGCCGGGACGACCTTCTCGAACTCGGGGCTGGGGTCGCCTTCGCCGAAGAGGGTCACGCCGCCGTACCGCAGTTGCCAGGCCTCGGCCTTCGCGGCGACCTCATCGGTCTTCACGTGCCAGTGTTCGGGGATCATCTGGCCGGGCAGCAGGAAGATCTCGTGGCCCAGGTACTTGCCTTCCTTGTCGTTGATCCAGAAGATGCCGCCCATGCCGACCTCGACGAAGTTGCCGAGGCCGAAATCGAGGACCCACATCTCCTTGCGGAGTTTTTCGTACACTGGATAGTGGAACCGCTCCATCATGTCGAAGCAGGCCTTCTTGGCGGCGTCTTCGCTGAACTTGCCGTCGGGGCCGTAGAAATCGCTGTTCTTGTAGGTCTTCACTTTGGCCGGCTCCGCAGTCGAAGTTGCCTTGCACCCCGCCCCCGTCGCCGCCATGCCGGCGGCGCCTGCGGCCACGGTACCGAGTAAGCCACGTCTCGTGATTGACATATTGATAAACCTCCTTAAAAGGATTGCGCGCCCCGCGCGCGGGGCGGCGAACCAGGATTACTTCTTGCGTTTCGCCTTGCCCTTGCTCTCGTTTTTCAGTGTTTCGTAAAGGTCGAGGGCCTTTTCGGGCTTCTCATTGTCGTGGACCACGGCGCGGACGGCCTGGGCCATGGCTACGGGGTCGTCGGCCTGGAAGATGTTGCGGCCCATGTCAACACCGAGGGCGCCCTGCTGGATGGCGCTGGCGCACATCTTCAGGGCGTCGAGTTCCGGGAGTTTCTTGCCGCCGGCCATGACGATCGGAATCGGACAGCCCGCGACGACCTCCTCGAACTTCTCGGCGCAGTAGTAGGTCTTGACGAAGTGCGCCCCGTACTCGGCGATGATCCGCGTGGCCAGGCCCAGGTACCGGGAATCGCGGCCCATTTCGCGCCCCACGGCCGTCACGCCGAGCGTCGGAATGCCGTAGCGCATCCCCTCGTTGATAAGTTGGCTGAGGTTCCGCAGGGTCTCGTGCTCCCTCTCGCCGCCGACATAAACCTGGCAGGTGACGGCCGCGGCATCCAGGCGGATGGCATCCTCGATGTCCACGCTCAGGAGTTCATAACTCATCTCCTTGAGGATGCTTGCCCCCCCGCTCGCGCGGAGGCACACCGGCTTCAGCGTGTCGGGCGGAACGCATGCCCGGAGCGCCCCGCGGGTGCACATCAGCACATCAACATACGGGATCAGCGGCAGGATCGTCAGGTCCATCCGCTCGACGCCGGTCGTCGGCCCGTAGAGGTAACCGTGGTCGAAGGCCAGCATCACGGTGCGGCCGGACTTGGGGCTGAAGATTCGAGCAAGGCGGGTCTTCATTCCCCAGTCGAGGCCCTCGGAGCCTCGCAGGTAAAACGCCGGCGTCTGCTTCTGCGAAATGCCGACGCCAAAATCCTTTTGCTCTTTCGCTGCGCCATCTGCTTCAGGCATGACTTGAGCCTCCTTGCGTTTGCTTGCCTGCCAAAGGCAGGCGCTCCTCTTCGAGTCGCGGCTAAACGCGCGCCAACGGCAC
>CAYGWP010000477.1:0-3723 GCA_964353455.1 uncultured Anaerolineales bacterium | reverse complement strand
ACCGCCGTCGACCTGGACCGCGATGCGCGACCGCAAGCGATTGATCACGAGCGTCTGCTGGGTTTCGGCGAGGCCGATTTCCCATGGCGATCCCGCGTGCTTGATCGAGGTGAGCGGGGACGCGCCCGTGCCGCCCTCATAGCCGGAAATCGTCACGTGATCGGCGCGCGCCTTGGCGACGCCGGCGGCGACCGTGCCGACGCCGACTTCCGAGACGAGTTTCACCGAGACGTCGCCCGTGGGGTTGACGTTCTTCAGGTCGAAGATGAGCTGGGCAAGGTCTTCGATCGAGTAGATGTCATGATGCGGCGGCGGTGAAATCAGGCCGACGCCCGGCGTGGAGTGACGAACCTTGGCGATGTTGGCATCGACCTTGTGGCCGGGCAACTGGCCGCCTTCGCCGGGCTTGGCGCCCTGGGCCATCTTAATCTGCATCATGTCCGAGTTGACGAGATACTCGGTGGTGACGCCGAAGCGGCCGGATGCGACCTGCTTAACGCGGCTGCGGATGCTGTCGCCCGCCTGGGCGGGCCGCCAGCGGGCGGGGTCCTCGCCGCCCTCGCCGCTGTTGGACTGCGCGCCCAGGCGGTTCATGGCCAGAGCGATGGTCTCGTGCGCCTCCTTCGAGATAGAGCCGAACGACATCGCCGCCGAGGCGAACCGCTTCAAGATCGACTCGACAGGCTCGACTTCGTCAATAGGCACGGGGGTTCCCGGTTTCAACTGAAGCAGGCTCCGCAGCGTCACCCGCGAGCGCGACCGGTCGTTGATGATGGCCGCATACTCCCGGTACAGGCCGTAATCGTTCATCCGGGTGGCCTGCTGAAGTTTGTAGATAGCCTCCGGGCTCCACAGGTGGTTCTCGCCGCCAGCGCGGACGTGGTACTGGCCGCCGATGTCCAGCAGTTCCGCCGGTGGCCCGTCGGCGGGGAACCCCCGGCGATGCAGCGCCCGCATCTCGGCGGCGATGCCGTCCAGGCCGATCCCTTCCACGCGGCTGGCCGTGCCCGTGAAGTACCGGTCAACGACTTCCCGCGCCAGGCCCACCGCCTCGAAGACCTGCGCCCCGAAATAACTGCGGATGGTCGAGATGCCCATGCGGCTGAAGGTCTTCAGAAGCCCCTTCTTGGCGGCCGTGACGTACCGGTCGGCGGCCTCCTCGACCCCGGCCCGCCCTTCAGTTGGCGGGGCCGACGCCGGCGATTCCAGCAGGTTCGCCTCGGCCAGTTGCCGGACCGTCTCGAGCGCCAGGTACGGGCAGACGGCGTTTGCGCCGTAACCGATGAGGAGTGCGAAGTGCATGACCTCGCGGACCTCGCCGGACTCGACGATGATCCCCGCGCGGGTCCGCAGTCCGCGGCGGATGAGATGGTGATGGAGTCCGGCGGTCGCCAGGAGCGCCGGTATGGGCGCGCGGTCGCGGTCCATGCGCATGTCGGTGAGCACCAGGAGCGTGGCCCCGTCGGCGATGGCCCGCTCGGCCTGCTCGAAGACCGCATCGAGCGCGCGGGCAAGGGCGTCGCCGTCGGCGTCGGCGGGCATCAGAATATCAATATCGCGCGCGACGATGTCGGGCGGGCGGCCCTTGCGGAGGCGGTGCACGTCCTCGACGGCGAGGATCGGGTGCGGGATCTTCAGCCGCCGCACGTGCTGCGGCGTCTCGGCCAGGAGGTTCCGCTCTGGGCCGACGAAGTTCATCAGGCTCATCACGAGTTCTTCTCGCAGCGGGTCGATCGGGGGGTTGGTGACCTGGGCGAACAACTGTTTGAAATATGCAAATAGAAGTTGCGGCCGGTCCGAGAGCACCGCCAGGGCCGCATCGTTGCCCATCGAGCCGACGGCCTCCTGGCCGCGCGACGCCATCGGCGCGATGATCATCCGCAGTTCCTCTTCGGAGTACCCGAAGGCATGCTGCTTGGCCAGGACCACGTCGGCCGGCTCCGCCGGAATCTCCGACGGCGTAAAGAGGCCCCTGAGTTCGATCCGGTTGTCCGCCACCCACCGCCGATACGGTCTCTGGCGGCTGATCTTGGCCTTGATCTCGTTGTCCGGGACGATCCGGTTCTCCTCCAGGTCCACCAGGAACATCTTGCCCGGCTGAAGGCGGCCCCGGCGGAGGATCCGCTCCGGCGCGAACTCCAGCACCCCCGTCTCCGACGCCAGCACCACGTACCCGTCGCGCGTGACCGTGTACCGGCACGGGCGGAGGCCGTTCCGGTCGAGCGTGGCGCCGATGTACCGGCCGTCGGTGAACACGAGCGCCGCGGGGCCGTCCCACGGTTCCATGATTGCGGCGTGGTACTCGTAGAACGCCCGCTTATCGTCGCTCATGTGGAACTTCGGGCCCCATGCCTCGGGGACCATCATCATGGCGGCGTGCGGGGGGCTGCGGCCGGCGAGCGCGAGGAGTTCCAGCGCGTTATCGAACATGGCGCTGTCGCTGCCGCCATCGACTATGACCGGCTTCACCTTCTCCAGGTCGGTGCCGAACAGTTCGCTCGCCATGTCGGCCTCGCGGGCCTGCATGTGGCTCCGGTTGCCGCGCAGCGTGTTGATCTCGCCGTTGTGGCCGAGCATCCGGAAAGGCTGCGCCAGCCGCCACATCGGGAACGTGTTTGTGCTGTAGCGCTGGTGGATGACGGCGAACGCCGAGGCGAACGCCGGGTCCGCCAGGTCCGGGTAGAAGCCCGTGAGTTGCGTCCCCTTCAGCATCCCCTTATAGACGACGGTGCGGCAGGAGAGGCTGGGGATGTAGAACTGGCTGGCATCAACGCCGGTCCATGATTCGATTTCCTTCTCGGCCCGGCGGCGGATGACGTAGAGTTTCCGCTCGAAGCCGGCGGCGGGTATCCGGCCGCGTGCAAGAACTAGTTGCCGCACCGTCGGTTGCGTGGAGCGTGCGAGTTCACCCAGCCAATCGCCGCAGGTGGGGACGTCGCGCCAGGCGATAATCTCGGCCCCCTCGTCGCGGGCGACCGCCTCCAGGCTCTCGGCACAGCGCTCGGCGAGCGCCGCGTCGGTCGGAAGGAAGACCATGCCGACGGCGTAGTCGCCGGCGGCCGGCAACTGGAGCGGAGGCCTGGCGGCCGCGCCGATCGCGCGACGCAGGAATCCGTCGGGAATCTGCACCAGCAGGCCCGCGCCGTCGCCGGTGGCCTTGTCGCCGCCGACCGCGCCGCGGTGTTCCAGGTTAATCAGTATCCGGACCGCATCGGCCACAACCTGGTGATGCGGTTGAGCGTCAAGCCGGGCCACGAACCCCACGCCGCAACTGTCGTGTTCGTAGGCAGGGTCGTAAAGCCCGTGCGGCACGGGATGACCGGCCGCATTCGCTCGAAAAGGCATTGTGGATTTAACAGCATAGTTTAGCCGCGACTCGAAGAGGAGCGCGTTGGGGCGGGCTGAGCGATAGCGGTGGCAAGAGTTGCGCTCCGCACTTTCATCATTCGAGTTTGCCGCTTCATTCGTCATTCGAATTTCGTCCTTCGCCATTCTTAACTGTCGCCGTGGCGACCCTGCCCGCGCGGGCGGGTCATTCGTTCATTGTAAGGCCCTCCTGCGTTTCGGCAACAGCCTGTTCATTTCAGACCCCTTTCGCCGAGCCCGCGCGACCCTTTGGGTCGCGGCCAAAAGTGGATATTCATCAATACCGCGGGGGCGCCTTCTCGGGCGCCCCCTTGGCCACGCAAGAGGGGGGTACGACCCTCAGGTGCGCTCGAAACC
>CAYGWP010000476.1:0-2585 GCA_964353455.1 uncultured Anaerolineales bacterium | reverse complement strand
CTTTACCGTTTGTCTTTTTCCCGTTTGATTGGTCATTGCCGTTTGCTGTTTGCCATTTTCAGCCAGTTCTCTATCTGCGTTCATCTGTGTCATCTGCGGATGCCTGTACTTCGTCCCACTTTTCGGGCATGTCGAGGATGTCGCGGAGGCGGCCGGCCACGGAGCGGATCTCATCATCCGTGATGCTCGGGCACGAGATGGCGTGCGTGCGTTCGCCGCCGGTCTCGCGGAGGGTGAGTTGCTCGCCGCGGCCGCCCGCCAGGCGCCGCGACTCCACGACCTTGAGGCGCCGCTTCCGCATCAGCACGAGCGCCAGGACGTACCGGAACCGCTGGGCCTGCTCGTCGGGCGAATCGGCCAGGTGCTCGAAGAGTTGCATGAGGCGGCCCATGTCCACGAGGCGCGGGCCGCGCTCGGCCGCCTGCTCCGGCGCGGGCACGCGGGTCTTCCAGAAACTATAGTACGCCCCGTCGGGCTTCCAGCAACCGGGGCAGAATTCCCGGCGCTCGAGGCGGTTTTCCTCGGCGGTCTCGGCCACGGCCGAGTAGTATTCCTCGCCGACAGCGAAGGCCCGCTCGCAGGTCTTGCAGCGGCGGGTTGCGGCGTCGATCTTGTAGTCGCGGTCCAAAGCGTCACAACTCCTCGAAAGGCGCGCGGTCGCCGCGGCGACCGGCTAAATATAGTTATTTTGTTAAGTGCTTCATGACCACGGCCCGTGTCTCGGCGGCGATGCGCTCGGCGTCGGCGACCGACTTGTCGGTCCGGCCGCGGACGGCCGCAGCATCCGCCGCATCCGAGTACCCCGAAAGGTTCACCGCCACGTTGATGCGGGCGGCGCGGGCGGCGCCGAGCGCGAGTTCCGACGCCACGCCCACATCGCTCACAAGGTTCGGGTTGGCGATGTCCGCGAGGCGGCGGCTGACCTGGATGACCTCGCACGTGGCATCCATGACGCGCTCCACCAGGCCGAGCGACGACTTGGCGGCGATGCGGACGGCCTCGGCCCGCGCGGCCTTCTCGGCGTCGGTGTTCTTCGGGAGTTTGTAGGCGGCCATGACGGCGCCGTAGGCGGCCATGTCCTCGTGGACGAAGTCGAGGAGCGCCTGCCTCAAGTCCGCCAGGCGGGCCAGCGACGCCCGGATTTCGGGCTCGACGCTCTTAAACTTTTCCTTGCCGGCCGTGAAGCCTGCGGCCATCGAGGCCATGGTGGAGGCGAGCGCCGCGGCCATTGCGGCGACGCTTCCGCCGCCGGGCGTCGGCTGGGCCGAGGCGGCATCGTCGAGGTAGCGGATGAGCGGCTCGGTTGTGTAATCCATGGCGCCTCCTTTTTCGTGGATGCTCCGCCGCTGCCGCGGCGGGCTCGAATGTCGAATCATATATTAATCGACGTAAAAGGCGAACACGCGCGACTCTTCGGCCCCCCAGGTTCCGTCGAGGACGAAGCGCACGCCGCCCGCCTCGCGGCCCACCGGGATGCGTACCAGCCGCTGGTGGTTGTCCTCGACGCGGGCCAGGGTCTCCCAGCGGCCGCCCGAAAGCACGTCAACGTGGAACACCTTCTGAAGTTCCGGCGGCGGGGCGGAGAGTTGGTCGTCCTTCTGATGATAACTCATCTGGATGTTCTTATGAAGCGCGGAATCAAGGACGAGTGAGACCGCCTCGACCCGCGAGGGCTTCGCGAACTCGTACGTGAGCGAGTCTCCGATGCGGCAGGGCCATGCGTGGGAGTCCTGGCCGACGGGGCGGTTGGTGCCGTCGCGGACGGGCGCCGGGTCGCCGCGCGATGCCGTGAGTTTCGCCCCCGTGGTAACCGGCCCGAACTCCTGCTTCACCCACGGCAGGTACGCATCGTCCGTGATGAGCGCCTGCTGGAGTTCCTTCATGCACCCGCCCACCTCGCGCGGGGTGATCTTGCGGGCCGCTGCTATGGCGGCGGCCGTGCCGGCGGCCTGGCCCATGCTCGACCCGGTGCCCATCACGCGCATCGAACTCATCGCCATGTGTGTGGCGCTGGCGCACCGCCCGGCGAACATCAGGTTCGCAACGTTCCTGGAGTACAGCGACCGGTACGGTATGCCGTACGGCGACGGCGACTTGTGGAACATCGTGGCGGGCTTGGCCTGCTTGACGGCCCAGAAGCCGGCCGGGTGATGGTCGTCCATCGTCCATCCGCCGTAGGCCACAAGGTCGGGGAACCGTCCCTCGGCCTCCACGTCGTTCTGCGAGATGACGTGGTCGCCTATGTAGCGGCGGCTCTCGCGCTTGCCGGGGAGGAACTGGACCCATTCAAGCGCCCAGTTGGCGGCCCTGGCCTTGTCAGGGCAGCGGTTCTTGATGTGGTCCCAGACGCCGTAGGTGATGCGCAGGAGTTCGTGCTTGATGGCCTCGGAGTCGCGGATGCTGTCCTGCTCGCCGCCGAGTTCGACCCACCAGTAACCCATTTCGATATGCTTATGCCCGCTGCGCCCGTAGGGAAGGTCCTCGCAGCGGTCGAAGCGGTGCGCCCAGGCGGGCAGCTCGAACGGCTGGTGCGTCTCGTGCTCCCGCGCGGCGAAGCAGCAGGTCATGCCCATTGTCTTGCGGTC
>CAYGWP010000475.1:0-11331 GCA_964353455.1 uncultured Anaerolineales bacterium | reverse complement strand
CTTGAGAAAGCCGAGGGCCTTCCCGACGACCGGGCTTCGCGCCGGCGAAGCAGAATGGTCGCTCCGGCCGATCGCCGCCAGGCTCATCGCCACGAAACTCGTCAGCGGGACCGCTTCGAGAAAACCGCCGCTCGCAGGCTTGATCCGCTCGAGCACGCCGAGCGTCCGTTTCCGCACGAGATTCCGCGCAAGCCGCGTCACGGGGCAGGCGGGCGGGTCAAAGTGGTGCTTCACCTGGCCGATCGCGACCAGCGCCGGCAGGGCGTAACTGACGACCGGCAGCCGCAGCCGTTTCCACCAGGTGTGCGGACAGGCCGCAAGTTCAAATGGCAGTTGTGCGACGTGCCGCCACGCGTCCCGGCCCCCGCCGAGCCGCCCGGCCATGGCGCACACCGTGAGGATCGGCGCGGAGAACGTGCGGTCCTGGCCGTAGCGGGCGCGCACGGCCGCCGCAAGGCGCTCCGCCTGAAGGCCGCCTGCGCGGCGCTCGATCCATCTCTCGGCGGCGGCAACGGCCTTCTCGTGCTTTGCGCGGCGGGTCTCCTGACCCGCCGCGACTGCCGCGCGCGGTGGGTCGGGAGACCCACCGCGCAATGGTTCGACCGATGCCGCCAGCGCCGACCACGCGAGCAGCGTAGTGCTGATGTTGCTCCTGGAGAGGACGGTGTCGCCCCAGCCGCCGTCCTCGTTCTGGTTTGCGGCGAGCCAGTCCAAGCCGCGCCGGATGAGGTCGGGGCAGGACCCCGGACATTTTCCGCCTTGGCTCTGGACCATGTTAAGCGCCCACACGGCCGTGGCGGTCGAGAGCGCGCTGGCGGAGAGTTCCCCAACCCAGTGCCCATCGGGGGTGCGCTCGGCGAGCAGTCTCTCGCGGGTGCGCGAGACGGCCGCATCGAGACCCTCTCCATAGATGGTCATGTCTCGCCGCTCAGGTGTAGGGTGCGTGCTTGCACGCACCGCCTCACGAGGGCCGTCCGGTCGATTGTCATGGTTCGCCGCTCAGGTGTCCGAGTGCCAAGAGGCCGTAAAAGGTGTACTCGCAGTCGGCGTCGTCGTCGGCCTCGTCTCCGCGGAAACCGCCATCGCTTGCCCGGAGGCCTTCGACAAACCTGCGGCACGATGCCTGCGCCTCGCCCGTGAGAATGATGCCGGCGGCATCCAGGGCGTGCAGGGCCGTCGCGGTCGAGAGGAGATCGGGCCAGGGCGCGGCGGGCATCACCACGAATCCGCCTTTGTCCGCCGCTGGCAGACTATGGCGGACATGTCCGCCCGTCTGCCGTTGGCGCGCCAGGAGCCACTGCGCGGCCGCCGTGTCCTCCGCTTCGCCGAGTTCGCGGAGGACGACAATGGCGGCGGCCGTCGCGGGCGTAAGGCCGATCGGCAGGCCCGCCTCGTTCGCGTACCCGCCGTCCTCGCAGCGGAGCGAGCGGATGCACCGGGCGAGGCCGTCGGGTTTGCCCACATCCGCCCCCAGGTCCTGGTGGGCGCCGAGTGCGAGGAAGCATCCGTACACCGAGCCGTACCCGCCGTCCGTCGCCTCGAACTTCTGTACATTACTGATAATGGAGAGGCGGACCTGCGGCCCGATGGCAGTCGCCGGGAGGAACGACCAGCACCGGGCGAGCGCCGACAGGTGCACCATGTCGAGCGACTCGCCGGTCTCGAACGCTTCCAGATACTTGCGGAGAGGCGCGGCCGGGATTTCGGCCCCGAGCGCATCGAGGGCCATCAGGCCGAAGACGGTATAGTAGAGGTCGCTCGCATCGGAGCGCCCGCGGAACCCGCCGTCAGGGTTCGCCTGGCTGCGGATGAACCGTGTGACCCGTTCCGCCGTGGCGGCGCCGAGGCAAGCCCGCCGCGCCGCCCGGAGCATGTCCTCCTTCAGGCTCACCGGGCGAACTCCCTCACGCCGATTCGTGGAAGATCTTGAAGATGACGCGCCTGAGGAGTCCCTTCAGTAGCGCCCCGTCGAGCGGTTCGAGGCTCCGGACGGCCTCATCCTTGTGCGTGGCGAGCAGCCGCCGGGCTTCATCCTCGACGCCGAGTTCGGCGACGAGGCGTTTCAGGGGTTCGGCGGCATCCTCGGGGCTGATTGACCGTCGCCAGACGGACTCCAGGAGTTTGCGGTCGTCGCCCGCGGCCCGCTCGTAAGCGATGGCCAGGAGGATCGACGGCCGCATCGCCAGCCCGTCGTCAGGCTCCCCGCCGTCAGGCCACGGCACGCCTGCCGTGCCAGGGTCGCCGTGCCAGTCGCGGATGTCGTCGCAGACCTGGTACGCTATGCCGAGGGCCTCGCTGTATCGGTGCAGCACTTCCCAGAGGCCGTCGGTCTCCGCGGCGACGAGGGCGCCCAGGCGCAGGGCGACCTCGAAGGCCGGGGCGGTCTTGCGGCGGAAGATGTCGAGGACGTCGGCCGTCGATAGTGGCGCGGGGCGGCGCGTCCAGCACAGTTCCGCCCCCTGGCCGATGCACAATTCCCTGTGTCCGCGGGCGGCCACGCGGAGCATCTCGGCCTTCCGGCCCGCAGGCGCGCGCGACTCGCCGATCATCCGGTACCCTTCGCCCAGCAGGAAGTCGCCGACGTTCAAGGCAACAGGAACTCCGTACTCGGCGTGAAGCGTCATCTGGCCGTAGCGCACGGCGTCCTCGTCCTCGATGTCGTCGTGGATGAGCGATGCCTTGTGGAAGCACTCGACGGCCACGGCGGTCTTCCTCAGGTCCGTCGGCAGCGGTGCATCGGAATCGTCGCGGAACGCCTGGAACGTGCACACCGCCAGGAACGGACGCCAGCGCTTTCCTGCCTTGGCAAGCCAGGCGCGGGCGATCCGCTCGGTCTCGGTGGCCGCCGGGCCGAGCACGGCCTCAAGCGCCGCCTCCGTGAACCAGCCGTCCACTTCCTTCCGGAGGGCGCCCAAGTCCATGCGGCCGGCGTCGCTCCCGGAAAGTTGGATCGCATCCCAGACCCAATCCAGGTCCACGGCGGTATCGACGCAGCCGTTATAGAGGAGGGGTATGGCGATGCCGGGGACGGCCGCCGCCTCCATCAGCGGGTAGATCGCCTCCAGGGCGGGCAGGCAACTGACGCCGACGACGGCCTCGATCTTGCGGCTCTTGATGAGCGTCATGACGACGGCAGACCCCTCGGCCACCAGGACCACGTAGCCGAGCCGCTCGGCCTCGGTCTTCAGGTCGCGGATGGGGCACCGGCCGCAATCGCCGCAGATGAGGCCGAACTCATCCAGAGTTCCGGCGCAGCGGCCCTGGGACCGGAGGCACTTGGGCAGCAGTAGCAACCGGCGCTCGAACGGCACGGCGGAGACGCCGTCTCGCCACGCCTCGTTTGAGACGAGAACCGCGGCAAACTTCCGATACTTCTCATCGGTTCCGGCGAGCGAGAGGACCCGGTCGGAGTGCACGCCGAGTTCATCTACCGAGAACGGCGGGACGATGCGGCGGGCCTTCATGTAGTCGCGGATGACGGCCAGGAGACGCAGGCGCTCTTTTCTCGTCGGCGGAATCAGGTCCTGCCGCGGGCCGGCGCCTGGCTCGGCTGGGATGCTGCCCGTCATTCCCAGGATGCGGTCTTGCATACGGCGTTCCTGCGTGTCCGCCCCTACCTCTGAAATCCGAAATCCCCCCGTTCAGGCCGGAGATTCCGAGCGCATTCGTTCGGCTATCCGGCGGCCGGTTCGGGCGAAGTTCCGCCGCCATGAGAGCACTTCCATTTTACCCATTATCTGGATCATTGCCCGTTTTAACCAGCCCACGCCGCCGGCACGCTGATTATCCCAATATAACTTCGGAATCCACCTGAAATTCATCTCGTAGCAGGTGGTGTAGAGTTCCAGGTGCTCGGGCGTCATGGCCGCGATGCGAAATGAGGCATCTCCGCCCCGCACAGGCTCATAGAAGATCGGGAAAACGACGGCGGGGCCTGAGGCCAGTTGCCGCACCAGGCGGAGCGTCCGCGTCACATCATCGGGCGTCTCGCCTGGCAGGCCAAGGATGAGGCTGAACACGGGGTAGAATCCCGTGCGACTCATCCGGTCGGCGGCCTCCAGGACCATGTCTTCCCAGTCATCGGGCGAGAAGGGGCCGAGTTTGCCCGGGCCGCTGGCCTGCACGAGGTGTCCGTTGGCGCTTTCGAGGCCCATGTTGACCCAGAGATAATCGGTCTTGCGGCGGCCCGAGAGAAGGCGGCGGGCCTCGCGGAGTTCATCGTCCCCGAGTTGCAGGACCGACGAGATGTTGGCATGGTCGAGTTGCATGAAGGCCCCGCCGGAGGCTTCCCGCATGTTCGCCAGAAGCGCACGCAGGCGCTCGAAGTTGACCTTCGACCCTTCGCCGCCGTAGCGGAAGAAATCCTCGCTGCTTGACACGAGCGACGAGTGGCCGCCTGCAAGGTTCGCCTCGATATCAGCCAGGATCGTCTCGGGGGCGAGGTGCTCCATCCTGCGGCCGGCCATAGTGCAGAAGCGGCAGCCGTTGCCGCAGCCGCGCGAGAGTTCGATTACGCCGAGGGTCGCCGGGCTGCGGATCGGCCGCGCTGCTGCTGCGGCGGTCTCGCGGGCCGAGACCAGCGGCGGCGCGTCCTTGCCTTCGAGCAGGTCCATCACGAGTTGCGGCCCGGCGGACTCAAAGTATCCGTCGAAAACCGTGTCCAGCGCGTGCCGCGCGGCCTCTTCGGGATACTCGCGCCACTGCCACGCCCCGGCCCCGCCGCCGATGACGCGGAAATTGAAACGGCGCCTGGCCTCCGCTATCTCGGCCATCATGCGGTCCATCCACAGGCGCGTGTAGAGGTTCCCCGACCAGAACTCGGCGGTTGTCGTGTTGCTCATTCCGTGGCCGAGCGGGTCACTGGAACTCACGGCGACCACCTTGGTCCACGGGCCGAGGAGTTGCGGCAGGGCTTCGGGCGTGGCACAGACCACATCGTCCGAGGTAAGAGGCGCTCTGGCGAGGAGGGCGGCCTCGATGCGCCTCAGGCCCAGCGGCGCGGCGAGCGCGCGGCCTGCGGCATCGGTCGGCTGGCGCGGGGCGACTATAGAGCGCATCACCCACTCGGGCGCCGCCGTCGTCTGCATCGTCGCGAAGATGCCCTCAAAGAGAACGTTGTACCGGGCGCTCAGCGTCCGGTCGGCCACGAGCACCACGGCGGGCTTAAGCGGGCTCGTCATGGCGCGGGCCGCCCCTTGGGCCTGGCGGAATCGGCGGCGGACTCGCCCGGTCGGGTCTTCGACTTGGCGCGGGCGCTGCGGCGCCGCAGGACGTCGCGCAGATCATCAGGGCTCAGGGCGGCCAGGTCCGTCTTCATGCCCGTCTCGGCCGACCCCGCAAGCACCCCATCCTCTCCGCTGATCGGACCATCTTTATATTTCGGAAAGATGATGGCCGATTGCGGGCACACCCGCGCGCACGCCGGGCATCCCGTCTTGCACTTGTCCGGCTGGACGACCGCCACCTTCCCGTCGCGGTCGGCATACACGCCGAACAGGCAGAACTGGAGGCACTGGCGGCAGTCCTTGCAGCGGCCGTAGTCGATGACCGGGAACCAGGGGACCCATTCGCCGGGCTTCTTGGGCTGGAAATCGTGGGTGGCACGGTCACGCGCCTTTGCGTGACCGTGCTTTGCGCCGGCGGCCTGGCGGCCCCTGGAGTGTTCACCGGAGGCTAATTGTGCGATGATTTCGTCGGCGGTCGCCCTGCGCATATCATGGATGACCGCCTCCGGCGCCAGCGGCGCGCCGGCCGCGGCAAAGAGCCACCGGACGGCCCGCTCGTGGCAGGCGACGATATCGACTTGGCCGCCGGCCGCGAACTCGGTGAGCGATGGGTCCTTCCGGGCCGCCAGTTCGCACAGGTCCGCCACCTCCATGCAGGCCGTGCCGCGCTTCTCGATGGCAGCCCGCACCCTGCGCTTCGCGCCTTCCGGCACGACGTCGGCGTAGGTGCAATGGCAGTAGAGAAGGTTCGGGCGGCGCTTCATTCTGTGCTCCGGCGGCTACTGCTTCAGTGCCGCTTAGCGCGGCGGGTCTCCCGACCCGCCGCGCAAATCGCGTTTTCGACCGCGCCAACGCGGCTTCGTCGCGCGGTGGGTCGGGAGACCCACCGCGCTAAGGCCTACGTGGCGCTTTAATGCTACTTGCCGCGCACGTCGAGCGAGACGAGTTGTCCCCCGTGGTTGCGGCAGTATATGCGGCCGCCCGACAGGACGGGCATTGTCCAGCGTTTCGAGTCTCCGGTCAGCACTTCCGTCGCGCGGGCCAGTTCCTTGTATCCATCGGGTGCGGCCCCGGCGATGATGAGATCGCCCTTGGAACTCATGATAATGAGTTTGCCGTCCGCGATCATCAGGCCACCCATCTTGATATTCTTCTGGCTCCACCGTGGCGCGCCGGTCTTAAAGTCGATGCACGCCAGGCCGCCCGCATCCACCTGGCCGTCGAAGCCGTAGAGGCAGCCCTTCCAGAGCACGCAGCCGTTGGTGTGGTTCCGCATGTTCTTGTTTTCCCACACGACCTTGAGGCCCGCCTGGGAGACCTCGAAGAGTGCGGCGCCGCGCCCGTAGCCGGAGGAGATGAACATAAGGTTGCCATCGATGACGGGGCTGGCGGAGTTGACGCCGTACTCGGTTTCCCATCGGTATCGGCCGACGGGTTTGCCGCCTTCGGCATCGACGACGTGCGGCCCGTAGTCATTGAAGCCCGCGATGAGCGTGGCCCCTCCGAGTTTGAACGCGACGGGCGAGGAGTAGCCGGGGACGTCGCTGCCGGATTTCCACGCAAGTTTCCCATCGTTCTTACTCAGGGCGATCATCGGGCCGGCGTCGATAATCAGGTTGTCGCCCAGCACGAGGGGCGAGCACGCGAAGCCCCAGCGCGGCGGCTTCGAGCCGAGGCCGCCGGGCAGGTTCGCCTGCCACCTGATTTTCCCGGTCGTCCGCTCGAAGCAGAACAGGTCGCCTTGGCGGCCGAGCGTATAAACGAGGTCGCCGCAGACGGTCGGCTGCATACGCGGGCCGAGGTACTCATCCGGGTTGCCGCAAGGGTAGGAGTGCTTCCATTTCTCGGCCCCGGTCTCGGCGTCGAGGCAGAAGACGGTGTCCTTGCCGTCGGCGAAGCCCATCGTGTAGAGGAGTCCGCCGGCGACGGAGACGGCGGAGTATCCCTGGCCGACCCCGGCCTTCCAGAGGACCTTGGGCGGATTGGCGGCCCAGTCGGTCCGCCAGCCGGTCTCGGCCGAGATGCCGTCGCGGTTCGGACCGAGCCACTGGGGCCAGTCGGTCGCCACGGGCTCTCCGGCAATGGCAGCCGACCCCACGAGGACTGCCGCCACAGCCGCCAGCCACAGCCACTTCCGCACGAATGCGGGGTGCTTCATCGCCGAGATTCCTTTGCCTGGGGTGCCTGTCCTCCTGGAACCCGCCCGGACGATACGGTTGCGGGCAGGCGGTATAGTAGAGACCAGGGGGCCGAAAGTCAACCGCTTGGGGCACGGCGCGAAGCCGCTGGCGGCGGGCGGGGCGCAACGCTACAATCCCACGCAAGGTTCATTCAGGAGGCAGACGCGGCAATGAAAACCCCTCTTCTGTTCCTTGCGTCCGCTGCGGCCATTGTGTGCGCGGAAGCGAATGTGCAGGCCGCGCTCAGGCTGACCGATGCGGCGGCCGTGACCATCGCCGTGCCGCAGAAAGAGAGCGGCGTGCGGCTGGCCGCCGAGGACCTCGCGCGGGACTTCGAGTGGGTGCTCGGCCGGCGGGCCGCCATCGCTGACGGGGCCGCAGGCACGATCATCGTCCGTATCGACCCTGCTGTTCAGGGTCCGGAGCGATACCGCATCCAGATTGCGGAGGAACGCGTAACCATTTCGGGGTCCGATGCCCTCGGCGCGATCTACGGCATCTACCGATTCTCGCAGGAGTTCCTGGGTGTTGACCCGTACTGGTTCTGGAAGGACGTGCGGCCGGCGCGGCGCAAGGATATTGCGCTTGAGCCGCGGACGATCGAGTCGAAGCCCTTCGCGTTCCGGTACCGCGGCTGGTTCGTCAACGATGAGGACCTCTTGACGGAGTGGAAGGACGGCGGCGGCAAGCGGTTCCTCGATTACCCGTTCTATCACGTTGTAGTTGTGCCGGAGGTGGCGGACCGGGTCTTCGAGACGCTGCTTCGGGCGGGCGGCAACCTTGTCATACCGGCATCATTTGTCGATGTGATGAATCCTCCGGAGGCCGCGCTGGTCGAGCGGGCCGCGGCCAGGGGCCTTTACGTCACGCAGCACCACATCGAACCGCTCGGCGTCAGCCACTTTGCCTTCGAGACGTACTGGGCCAAGCAGGGCGAGAAGGCCGCGTTCTCGTATGTGAACGACCCGGACCGCGTCCGCCGAACGTGGGCCGCGTATGCGAAGAAGTGGCGCGAGATCGCCGGCGACCGCATCATCTGGCAACTTGGCCTGCGCGGCCGCGGAGACCAGCCCGCGTGGGCGAGCGACAAGGGCGTCACGCAGGCCGATGCCGGCAAGATCATTTCGCGGGCGCTGGCCGACGAGATGGGAACCGTCCGCTCGGTTGACCCGCGGCCGCAGCCGCCGGCCACGCTCACCCTGTGGGCCGAAGGCTCGGCGCTCATGAGCCAGGGCGCGATTGATGTGCCCAAGGGCGTCACGATCGTCTTTGCTGACAAGGGCGCATCGCAGATGCTCCAGGCGGATTTCGGCTCCACTCCGCGCACCGCCGACCACACCTACGGCGTCTATTATCACATCGCCTACTGGATGAACGGTCCGCACCTGGTGCAGGGCGCGCGGCCGGCCAAGATATGGCGGAACTTCGGGGCGCTCATCGCCAAGGGCGACACGCACTACGCCGTCATCAACGTGAGCAATGTCCGCGAGCACCTTCTGGGCATCGAGGCCGCCACATCCATCATGCGGTCGCATGGGGACTGGACCGAGGATGCGTTCTGGAAGGCGTGGTCGCCGCCGGCCCTGCGGCCGCTGTACCAGGAATTTCTAGCGAGTATCGTTGATCTTGGCGGCGATACGCTTCTCCAGGACGGCACGTGCTACGGCGCGTCGAAGCGCCTGGTGGACCTGCTTGCGACGGGGCGGAAGGGGCTGCCCGCCGATTTCAAGCCGCGGCCAGAGACGCTCGCGCAGGCTGTCGAGCGGCTCGATAAGGTGATCGCGGAGTTCCCGAAAGCCGAGTTGCCGCCGGAGACCCGCGAGTTCTACACGGTCAATCTCCTCGTCCAGGCGCAGATGCTGCGGGGGATGTACGAGTACCTGCGCCAGTTGGAGTTGGCGCTGGACGACCGCAGCCGCCTCCCCGCGGCCGTGGCCGCCCTCGAAGGAGTCCTTAAGGCCCGCGAGCGGGCAGAGCAGGGGCAGTGGGCCAACTGGTATCGCGGAGATAAGAAAGAGAATTTGCGTGCGCTGCTTGAGCGCACCCGCGCCCTGAAGCAGTAGTCACCTTTTTGCCGCGACCCGCGTTTTGCGCGGCGGTTCTCCCGAACCGCCGCGCAAGTTGCCGGTTGTTGCTGCGTCAATGCGATATTCTGGCGCGGCGGGTCGGGAGACCCGCCGCGCACTGTGTTAATCCACCGCGGTCACATTAAGGGGTTTGCACATGAGCCTTGTTCGTTGCATGGTCGCCCTGGCATTTATCGTTTCGACGGTCTCGGCCTTCGCCGAAGAGCCCAAGTCCGCGCCGGCCGTGCGGCACTCTTTTCTCTGCTCCGACAACGGCCTGGGCAAGGTCCTCGTCGTCTCGGCAGAGGGGGCGATTCAGTGGGAGTACCCGGCGCAGCACGGGCAGGACGTCTGGGCGCTCTCGAGCGGCAACTACCTCTTCAGCCACGTCCGCGGCGCGAAGGAGGTCACCCCCGACAAGAAAGTGGTGTGGGAATACAAGTCGCCCGATGGCACCGAGGTCCACGCCTGCCAGCCGCTCGCGGACGGGGCCGTCCTCATCTGCGAGTGCGGCACCAGCCGCATCATCGAGGTGGACCGCCAGGGGCAGATCCGCAAAGAGATCAAGATCGAGACGGCCGCCAAAGGCGTCCACACGCAATTCCGCAACGCGCGGAAACTCCAGAATGGCAACTACCTTGTGACCCTGAACGGCGATCGCGCGGTGCGCGAGTACGACGGCCAGGGAAAGGTCGTCCGGACCATAAGTGTGCCGGGGAACCCGTTCGCGGCCCTCCGCCTGCCGAATGGAAACACGCTGATTGCCTGCGGCGACGGCCACAAACTCATCGAGGTTGACCCGCAGGACAAGGTGGTCTGGCAGATCGAGGAGAACGAAATCCCCGGCCACCCGCTTCGGTTCGTCGCCGGTCTCCAGGTCCTCCCCAGCGGCAACATCGTTGTCTGCAACTGGGGCGGCCACGGCTACGTCGGCAAGCAGCCGCTGGTCTTTGAGGTGACGCGCGAGAAGAAGGTCGTGTGGCAGGTGGACGACTACAAGCAGTTCCGCACGATCTCCAGTATCATGCTTCTCGACGTGAAAGGCGATCCCGCGAAGGGCGAAATCCTGCGCTAGCCGCGGCCCGGCTGTCATTCGGCCCGCAGGGCGTCGATGGGTTCCAGGCGGGCGGCGCGCATCGCGGGGTATAGGCCGAAGACGATCCCCACTGTCACCGAAAAGAGGAATCTGTCCCCCCCCCTCTTGCCCCTAACGCGTGCGTGCCAGGTTCATCCGGAGGAGATTTGAGAGGACTTTCTGATCGGTCTCGGCCCGGCGCGCGGCCAGCGGATGGCCGTCGGGTAGGGGCTGGCCCGCCCCGGAGTCCTTCCACACGTCGGCCCAGTCCTCGGACCAGCCGCCTTCAGGATCGACGCCGGCGTATGCCGCAAGCACGGCCCGGTCGAGTTCCTCGTGCGCGAGGCGCAGCCACGTGGGCCGCTCGTTGTAAAGGTTGGTGAGGGTCCGCTTCTTCAGGCGCGGGTCCTTGGCGGCGGCGGCCATGATGAAGGATTGGCGGATGAGCGGGCGGGCCTCTTCGGGCACGTCGGCGAAGGTGTCCGCAGTATCAACACCCTGGGCTATCGGGTCGATCCATTCCGGGGGATTCAGCCACCGCTCGCGCTGGGTGTTCAGCTTCCGCGCCGCGTCGGCGATCCCCTGTAGCACCCCCGCCCCCGGGGGTGCTTGCCCAGCCGAGGGCGGCTGGGCTACAGCATTCCGTAGCACCCCCGCCCCCGGGGGTGATTGATTGGCAATCAGCCCAGCCGGGGGCGGCTGGGCTACAGCATTCCGTAGCACCCCCGCCCCCGGGGGTGATTGATTGGCAATCAGCCCAGCCGGGGGCGGCTGGGCCACGGGCT
>CAYGWP010000474.1:0-10949 GCA_964353455.1 uncultured Anaerolineales bacterium | reverse complement strand
CTTCGAGTCGCGGCTAAACGCGCGCCAACGGCACGCGCGCCCCTGCGGGGCGCGGCTAAAAATTACTTGAGCGTATCGGCGAACGCACGAAAAACAAGGGCGATCGAGGTCGCCCCGGCGTCCTGGTGGCCGATGCTCCGATCGCCCAGGTTCCTCGCGCGTCCGAACTTGGCCGGCACATTGCGCGTGGATTGTGCCCCGGCTTCGGCAGCGCAGGCGGCCTTCCGGAATGCCTGCTCGCGCGGCTCGCCAGCATCGGCCGCCGCACGGAGCGCCGCGACCGCCGGCGCGAGGGCATCCACCATCGTCTTGTCGCCGACCTGGGCGGGCGTCTGCTTCCGAAGGTTCGCCAGGCCCCCCTCGAACGCGGCGGCCGCGGCCGCAAGGCCCATGTCCTTCGCCTCCGGCGCCGTCTCGGCCATTCCGATGAAGAACATGCCAAGTAGCGGCCCGGTGGCCCCGCCATCGACGCCGAGGACCGCCCAGCCCACATCGTTCAGCAGCCCCTTGAGCGTGCCGGCCTTCGATTCATTGCACGCCTTCTCCACGAGGTCCATCGCCCGCCGCATCGTCGTGCCGTGGTCGCCATCGCCGATCACCGAGTCGAGGCGAGAGAGCATCAACTGCTCGTCGCGGACCTTTGCGGCGGCGGCGCGAAGCATCCCCACAACGTCGTCGTAGCCGATCGTCTGCGGCATCCCGTTTTCCTACCGGACCACCAGGTACGGCGTATCGCACGGGGCGTCCCAGAGGGCAATCAACTCCTTGTCCATCCTGGCGACGAACATCTGGAACCCCGCCATTTCCTGCACGGTCAGGAACTCGTCGATGGCGCTGCGTACGACCTTGATCTTGCGGCCCTCGCATACCTGGCAGATGCGGCGGAAGACGATGAAGAGTTCCATGAGCGTCGTGGCGCCTGCGCCGTTGAGGAGGACGAGGATTTCCTCGCCGGCCTTGATGCCGAGGTCCGCCAGGAGCCGGTCGAGCATCGCTTCGGCGGTCTGGTCGGCCGTCTTGATCTTCATCGGACCCGTGCCGGCCTCGCCGTGCTGTCCGAGGCCGATCTCCATTTCATCCTCGGCCAGCGTGAAGATGGCCTGGCCGGTGGAGGGATGGGTTGCGGCCGTCATGGCGACGGCCAGCGTGGCCATGTTGCGTTCCATTCGCTCGGCCACTGCGAGGCACTCATCGAGCGACTTGCCGGCCTCGGCGGCGGCGCCGGCCACCTTCATGACGGGGATGCAGCCGACGAGGCCGCGTCGGTGCTCGGGCTTAGAGCGCGGGCCGCCGGCGATGTCTTCGTGCGTCAGGATGGACTTGACGTTCAGGCCCTGCTTGCGGGCCATTTCCATCGTGATGTTGGCGGCCATGACGTCGCCGGCATGGTTGAGGACGATGAATAGGACGCCCGCGCCGCAGTCGGCCATCTTGAGGGCCTCAAGGCACCTGGGCGGGCCGGGCGCGGCGAAAATCTCGCCGGGGACGCTGATGTCGAGCATCCCTTCGCCGACGAAGCCGCTCAAGGCCGGCTCGTGGCCGCTGCCGCCCAGAGTCACGACGCCGACCTTCCCCTTCGCCTTCGGCTTGGCGCGGACAACCAGGTTCTGCCCGGCCAGGCGCACCTTGCTCGGGAACGCCAGGGCGTAACCTTCGAGGAGTTCCTTGACGAGGTCGTCGGGCTTATTGATGAATTTTTTCATGGCCATACGCGTTGCCTGCCTTTCGCGATTCTTACCTGGTTTGCATGACTTCGATGAGTGCGCCGTCCTTCATGATGAACGCCACGCGGAGGGCCGGCGTCGCGTCGAACGGCGGGAGGACAACCTTCTCCCCCTTGAGGGCCGCATCGACATTGTCCACCTTGAAGGCGACGTGGGTCATGGTCTGGAGTTCCTTCGGCAGCGGCGACCCGGCCTCAAACCGCAGGAACTCAAACTTGTACGGGTGCTTGTCGGGGTCGGTGATATAGACCTTGCCGCCCTCCAGGTACGACTCCCCCGCGCGCTTGGCCTTGCTCGGCACGCCCACGTGATGGAACTGGCTCACGGCCGCCTCCTTTTCGGTATGAGGCACTCGGATCAGGCACTGGCCGGGGGTTCCCGGCCTCCGTGCCGCAATACTGTGTCAGCCGGGGCTCATTCCGTCAATACTTATTTGGGCGAGAGGCTCACTTGGGCGGATCGGCCGCCGCGTGACCTTTGAGGCTGCGACCCGAGGACAAAGGAGGACCGGAGATGATCGCTCTACCAGCGGCCGAACATATCAACAGCCTGAAGTCGCTTGGAGGAACGCAGGAGGTTGCCGTACTCGAAACTCCGCTTGAGACTGGCCCCGCCCAGACTTCTTCCCTCGGGCCAGCCGAAGCCGCCTACCTGCCCCAGGACCCCGCGGAATGCATCCTCGGCATCCACCATTTCCTGACAGATTCCCTGGTACTCAATCGCCTGCTTTCTCTGCGCGTTGGAGATGGTGCGCCGGGTCATCGCCATCTGTTCCATCTCGTTGATGCGGTCGCGGAGCGGGGCGACCACCTGGCCTTCGAGGCGTTCCAGCGCCGCGCCGGCTGCCTGGGCGGCCTCGCGGTCCAGTTCCACGGGCAGTTTCGGGTCCAGGATGCGGGCCTGCTTATAGCCCTGCACCACTTCGGTCAGGGTGGCTGTGATCTCCTTCGCGGAGTTCGACTTCTTCATGGCTGCCACGCGGACCTTCAACTTCTCGGCCCTGGCATCCCCCACATGCACCAGCGCCTCGGCCAGCGCGGCGTCGTCGGATAGCGTGGCAGCGGCGCCGGACTTTGCGGCCGTCGCCGCATACACACCTTTGGGCGATGCCTGTAGGACCTCGGCCATCGCCTCGTAGCGGACGTGATCGTTCGACCCCTTCTCGAATCGGTCCTTGAGGTCGCTGTACGCCTTGGCGGCCAGGCGCCACTCGCCCTGCTTGCGGAGACCGTCGGCCAGTATCCGCATCGCCTCCAACCTGGTTGTCTCCTCCTTCGCGACCGCAAGGAGCGACCGGGCGCCCGTGACGGCCTCATCGTACTTACCGGCATCGTATGCCGCGCGGACGGTTGCCAGACGAGCCTCCGCGAACGGCTCCGCCGCAAACGAGGCCCCTGCCGCAATCAGGATGCACGCGATGCACAGAACTGCTGCCTGTCTCATGGTTGCCTCCGGTGGAATCGGCCCGGCACGATGGATAGGGTCCACCCGGCTGAACCCCGCCCGTATAAGGATTATTGCATCCGGGGGCGCGCGGTTTCAAGAAATCACCGCGGGCGGACCGCCGTGACAAGCGTTGTCCCGGCCGCCGTGGGCATGGCGATGAGCCTGATCCGCGCAAAACCTGCGGCCGCGATGCGCTCCACAAGTTCCGCCTGCGAGAATGCGCCGACCATCACATTGAAGATCGCCGGGATAAGCGGGCCGGTCCTTCGGTCGTTCATCAGGAAGTCCTGGATGATCAGCAGGCCGCCGGGGACGAGCGACCGGCGTGCCTTCCGGAGTTTCATCTCGGCCCCGCTCGTCGGGCCGTGCAGGATGCTCGACATCAGGACCGCATCGTTGCCGGAACCGAATTCATCCTCGTCCCAGTCGCCCCGCACGGTGCGCACGCGGTCGGCCATGCCCAGCCGCGCGATAACCTCGCGGGCAATCTTGATGGTCTCGGGCAGATCGAAGACGGTTGCAGTGAGGCCGGGGTTCCGCTCGCACAGAGCCATCGCGTAAGAGCCGGGTCCTCCGCCGATGTCCATCAGGGTGCGCCGGCCCCGGAGGTCGATGCGGTCGGCGAGTTCCGCGGCGCGCCCGGCCATGGCCATGTTGTGCATCGCCAGGATGAAATCCCGATGCGACCGGATCGGCGGGCCGCCCTCGGCCTCCACGAACCGCCACGCGCCCTTGCGGCCGCGCACCGCGGACTCAAGGTCATTCCAGAACGACGAGACCTGGGCGCTGTGGGCAAGGGTGTTCCCCTGATAGCACGGCGATGCTGAGACGAGCGTGGCCCTGGCCTTCGGGGTGAGTTGCCAGGCCTTGCCGGAGCGGCGCACGAGGCCCATCGCCGCCAGGGGGATGAGCAACTTCTCGACCATCCCGGCATCGAGTTTCAGGGCGCGGGCGATGGCGGCGGCCGCCGCAGGGCCTTCGCCCAGCCGCTCGAAGATGCCCGTGCCACACGCAACCTGCACGAGGCGGCTCATGCGGTAGGTCCACGACAATTCAATGATTTCGCCGGCCCAGCGGACCTCCCGGCCGCGTTTCTTGAAGATCATCGCCTCCGCCTTTCGTGATTGCCGATTATGGTTTCCCGATTATACCATCCGAGGGGGAGGGCCTTGCAGAATCCCGCGAATCGCTGTAGATTGCGGCCATGAAAACCACAAGACGGTACAGCCTGCCGTTCCGGCAGGTCCACCTGGACTTTCATACCGGGCCGGCAATTCCGGATGTGGGGCGCGACTTCGACGCCCGCGCGTTCGCCAGGACCATGAAGCGGGCGAACGTGACCAGCGTAACCGTGTTCGCCAAGTGCCATCATGGGCACCTCTACTACAACACGAAGCGGCCCGAGCGGCACCCGGGCCTCAGGAAAAGGCTCGACCTACTGCGGCAGCAGGTCGATGCCCTGCACGCCGAGGGCATCCGCGCCCCCATCTACATCAGCGTCCAGTGCGATGAGTATGCCGCCGACACGCACCCGGAGTGGATCGCACGCAAGCCCGACGGCTCGATCGTCGGCCGCCAGAACCTGAACTGGTTCACACCCGGCTGGCAGATTCTCGACATGTCGAGCCCGTACCAGGAGCACCTGGCCGAGCAGACGCAGGAAGTCCTCAGGAAGTTTAAGCCCGTCGATGGAATCTTCTTTGATATGTGCTGGGACCAGCCGTCGTGCTCGAAGTATGCCATCGAGGCGATGTGCGAGGCAGGCCTCAACCCCGAAAGCGAGCAGGACCGCGCGGCGCACGCCCACAGGGTCGCTATCGCATACATGGACCGGTTCTACAGGATGGTCAAAGCGGCCAGCCGCAATGCATCGGTATATTTCAACAGCCGCTCGCACTTCAACCTCCCCGAGGAGGCACGGTACCAGAGCCAGTTGGAGATCGAGGCCCTGCAGACCGGCGGCTGGGGATACATGTTCTTCCCGCGCGTGGTCCGATTCAGCCGGCAGTTCGGGAAACCCTACCTGGGAATGACCGCCCGGTTCCACAAGAGTTGGGCGGACTTCGGGGGCCTGAAGCCGTATGCGGCCCTGGAGTATGAGACCAGCCAGATGATGGCCCACGGGGCGAGGTGCTCCATCGGCGATCAACTGCATCCGCGCGGCACGCCGGACAAGGCCGCCTACGAACTCATCGGCAAAGTCTATGCGCGGGTGGCCGCGCGCGAGCCGTGGCTAAAGGACGCCAGGCCGGTCACCGAGATCGGCGTGTTCCGCGCGCCTGCGCCCGCCGTCAAGGCCATCGAGGCGACCGGCACGGACGAAGGGGCCGCGCGCCTGCTGATGCACCTGCATCACCAGTTCGACGTCCTCCACAGCGATAGCGACCTGGCGGGGTATCGCCTGCTCATCCTGCCCGACTGCATCGCGGTGGATGCCGCCCTGGCGAAGCGGCTGCGGGTTTTTCTGGCCCGCGGCGGCAAACTCCTCGCCACCGGCACGAGCGGACTTTCCCCTTGCGCCACTCAGGTGCTCCTGCCGGAACTCGGCGTTGCGACCAGGGGCACGTCGCCGTACACGGTCACGTACCTGCGGGTCGGCAAGGAACTGGCCGATGACATTCCGCCGACAGACCACGTGATGTACGAGCGCGGCGTGCGGGTGCTGCCGGCCCGCGGCGCAAAGGTCCTGGCGCGCGTCGTGGAACCGTACTTCGAGCGAACGTGGGACCACTTCTGCTCGCACCGGCAGACGCCGCCGGACCGCCTCACCCGCTATGCCGCCGCAGTCGAGAGAGGCGGCGCCATCTTCATTGCCTATCCGATCTTCGCGGCGTACGCCAATCACGGGAACTATCCGTATCGGCTGCTGGTGCGGAATGCGATCCGGCGGCTGCTGCCCGACCCGCTCCTGGAGGTCGGCGCGCCAACAAGCACCGAGGCGACGGTCATGCGGCAGAAGGGCCGCACCATCGTCCACCTGCTTCAGTATTGTCCGGAGCGGCGGGCGATAAATCTCGATGTCATTGAAGACATCGTGCCGATCTTCGACGTGCCGCTGTCGCTGCGGCTCGACCGCCGGCCGCGATGCGCGTACTTTGCGCCGGCCGAGGACCCCGTGCCGCTGGAGTACAAGGACGGCCGCGCCAACCTCATCCTGCCCGAGGTCCGCGGCCACGCCATGCTTGTGTTTGAGTAAACGCGGCAGCCAGCAAAGGAGACTGCCATGCCGGTCGATGATCCGAACGACCTGGAGCGAGCCGACCAGGAAATCCGCATCAACGAACTCAAGGAGAAGGCGAAGGAACTGACCGGCGGCGACATGCACGCCTTCGAGTCGCCCGACATGCCGCCGGAGGTCGCCGAGCAGTTCTGGCGGCAGGTCGTCGAGTTCGAATCCGCGCCCCTCACATGCCCGTTCGAGAGACTCGTGAAGGCCGGCGTCGCGCTGCCGGCGGCCGAAACCATGACCGATGCCCAACTCTCGGCCACACTCGAAGAGATGATCGCGGCCCTCGCCCGCATGGGCACCTACCTGGAGAACACCGACCACCTGAGCGACCGCGAACTCTACGACCACCTTTGGCACGAATCGCTGCTGGAGGCGGGGCCCGACCTCCCGGCCGATTCAGGCTGGACTAACCACATCGACATCCTCGGCAGCGGCAGCCAGCAAGACACGCTGACGTACCTGAAGTACTACGCCGATGAGGACTACCGGCGGATGTGGGCGAAGGACTTCCCCGGACCCGCGATGCCAGCCCACGAGAATCCGCCCTACGACCGCGACCGCCGACTGCCCCGCGCTCCCGCCGAGCCGAACCCGCTGAACGGCTTGGACGAAGGTCCCGACCCGGATGATGCCGACTGACGCCTCGCCCGCCTCCCTTCCGCCTTAGAGCACTTTAAGTTTGGACAGTAGCGCGCAAATTTGCGCGGCGGGTCTCCCGAACCGCCGCGCTTTGCCCCGTACGCGGTGGGCGCGGCGGGTCCGGAGACCCGCCGTGCAAAAATAGGGTGGGTGCTTTGCACCCACGCGGACGATTGCCGTAGCGCTGCCGCGTGGGTCCAGAGGACCCACTCTACACGATGACGTGATTTCGGCAACAGCCCCCCCGAACCGCCGCGCCACTATCCAACCCTAATGTCAACCCCGCACGGGCACGCCGGCCCACTCCGCCATGAGGTCCAGGAGCGCGGCAAAGTCGTCGTCGCCCTTGCCGAGGTTCTTGGCGGCCGTCAGGATCTGCCGCACCCCGGCGGTCAGGGGCACAGGGACCTCGAGTTGACGCCCGATGTCGAGCGCAAGGTTGACGTCCTTGAGCATGTGCTTGAGGTAGAATGTCGGGCGCCCGCCTGGATTGACTACCACCTGTTCCATGTACCGGAATAGTTGCGAATCGAGCGGCCCGACCTTCAGGACCTCCATCATCGTCTCGAACGGCACGCCCGTCTTCCGTGCCAGGACGAAGTACTCGGCAAAGGCCTGCACCATAGTGGCCGCCAGCAGGGTGAGGGCCAGTTTCAGGGTCTCGGCCTTGCCGATCTCGCCGATGTAGTGGATGTCGCAGGCCAGGGCCTTGAGGATCGGCTCGGCTTTCTGGAAGTCCTCCCGGCTGCCGCCGACGAGCATCTGCAACTTGCCCTCCCGCGCGGCCTGGACGCTCCGCATGGCAGGCGCCTCCAGGTACCGCACGGAGATGCTCCGGAGGGCCGTTGCGGCGCGGTAACTCATGGCCGGGCTGGTTGTCGAGCAGTTGATTAGAACGGCCCCGCGCTTGAGGCCACGGCTCAAGCCCGCATCGCCGAAGAGGACGCTGTCCAAGGCGTTGTCATCGGCCACCATGACGACGACGAAATCGGCGCCCCTCGCCGCATCCGTCGCCGTAACAACCTTGACGGCGCCGGCAGTGGCCAGTGGTTCGGCCTTGTCGGCCGTGCGGTTCCAGACGCGCAGCGTGAACCCGGCCTTCACGAGGTTGGCCGCCATCGGGGCGCCCATGAGGCCGAGGCCGACGAATCCGACCTTAGCGCGTTTCTTTGCCATCGCCTTCCTCCTGTCCGCTTCAGGCATGTGTGTCATTCCAGGATGATTGTCAGCGCCGCCCCGCACCGCCCGCAGGCCGCGCCGCGAAGGTTCCTCGCCAGGACGCTGAAGCCCCGACGCGCAATGACCGTCTCGCCGCAATACGGGCAGACCGTATCGCTCATCCCTCCTACGTTCCCCCCATAGACGTACCGCAGACCGGCCGCCCGACCGATCGCCAGCGCCCGCTCAATGGCTTCGGTCGGCGTCGCCGGCGGGTCGCTCATCTGAAAGTCAGGGTGATACCGGCTGACGTGCCACGGGATGTCCGCCGAGACCCCCGCAAGGAACTCCGCGATCCCTTTCATGTCGTCCGAGCCGTCGTTTTGGCCCGTCACCAGCAGCGTCGTGACCTCCACGTGAATGCCCGCCTCGTGCATCCGGCGGATCGTGTCCTTGACCGGCTCGATGCGGCCCTTGCAGACCTTCCGGTAAAAGGAATCCTGCCACGCCTTCAGGTCCACGTTAGCGGCGTCGAGCCACTCGGCCATCTCGCCCAGCGTTTCGGGCGTCATGAAGCCGTTCGTCACGAAGACGTTCTTGAGTCCCGCCTTACGGGCCAGGCGGGCCGTGTCTCGGGCGTATTCATAGAAAATCGTCGGTTCTGTATAGGTGTACGACACCGACGCACAGCGCTCGCGTTCCGCATCCGCCACCAGTTCCTCTGGCGTCGCCGGCTCGCCCGGCATTTCCCGCGACTCGCCTCGCGGAAACTGCGAGATCTGCCAGTTCTGACAGAAACCGCACTGAAAGTTGCACCCGACCGCCGCGATCGAGTACGACACCGACCCCGGCAGAAAATGATACAGCGGCTTCTTCTCGATCGGGTCCACGTGCCGCGCGATCGCCCGGCCATAGACGAGCGTCACCAGGCGGCCGCCCGCGTTCTCGCGGACCCGGCAGACGCCTCGCCGCCCCGGTTCGATGTGGCACCGGTGCTCGCACAGGAAGCAATCCGCAGCGCCTTCAGCGCCCGGCCGCCACAATGCGGCCTCATGCCCCCCGCTGGCCATCTCCGCGGCTCCTGTCCCCTCGCATCCCGGCGCTGACCGCGTATCCCTTCGTCATAGATACAGTCCTGCCTGGTAACTGATGTAAACGGATTATATCGTGTTTACAACTGAAATTGAACTGAAAAAACCCTCTCCGCGAGCGGGGGATACCGCCTGTAGGGGTGCATCGCGCCGCACCGACTACTGGTTGGGGGTCAGAGGGCCAAAAACTTTCACCTTCCCTGCCTTAAATACGGGGATTGTTTCGGCCTGCGAGGCCACGGCCACAGCAATGGCCCGGAAGGCGCGGATTTGCCTATCTGCCGATGAGTTTGAGGAATGCCGCCTCGTCCAGGATGGGCGTACCGTGCTTGTCGGCCGCCCTCATCTTGGTTCCGCCGGGGCTTGCGCCCACCACAAGGTAGTCGGTGCTGCCGGAAACGCTGCTGGCGGCCTTTCCGCCGAGGCTCCGGACGAGTTCCTCGGCCTCATCGCGGCTCATGGCCGTCAGTTCGCCAGTGATGACGATGGTCTTGCCAGCCAGCGAGCCGCCGGTCTTCGGCTTGGCCATCCGGGGGTCCACCCCGTGGCGCTTCAATTTTTCCAGCAGCCTACGGTTTTCCTTGCTCGAGAACCATGCGGCGATTGATGCAGCCACCTCCGGCCCAACGTCGGGAACCGCGACCAACCGTTCCTCGTCTGCGGCCTCAAGGGCCTCAAGCGACCCGAACTCATTTGCGAGCGTCTCGGCCAGGGCCCGGCCAACGTGCCGGACGCCAAGGCCGTGGATCACGCGGGGGAGCGTGGCCTCCTTGCTCCTCCCGATCTCCTCGATGAGGTTGGCCGCGCTCTTCTCGGCCATCCGCTCCAGTTCGGCCACCTCCTCAACCTCAAGGTCATAGAGATCCGCCACATCCCGCACCAGGCCCTTATCGACGAGTTGATCCACGATCTTGTCGCCGAGGCCATCGATATCCACGGCCTGCTTCGAGCCCCAGTGCTTCAGGCTCTCCTTGACCTGTGCGGGACACGAGTTGTTCGTGCATCGGGCAATGGCCTCGCCCTCGGGCTTGACGACCGCCCCGCCGCAGACCGGGCACTTTGATGGCAGGCGGTACGGCTTCTCGCGGCCGGTCCGCTTCTCGGTAATCACCTGCACGACGTGCGGAATGACGTCCCCTGCCCGCTCCACGAGCACTGTATCGCCGATGCGGATGTCCTTCCGGTCGATCTCATCCTGGTTGTGGAGGCTGACGTGCGTGACCGTGACGCCGCCGATCTCGACCGGCTCAAGCGTGGCAACGGGCGTCACGGCGCCCGTGCGGCCGACCGACGGCAGGATCTCGACAACCCTGGTGGTCTTCTGCCGCGGGGTGAACTTGTACGCAACCGCCCATCGCGGGTTGGCCGAGCGCATCCCCAGCCGCTCGTGGTCCGCCAGGCGATTGACCTTGAAGACGCAGCCGTCGATCTCGTATGGAAGATCGTCGCGCCGGGCCTCGAGTTCGTGGTGCCACTTGACCGCCTCTTCAAGCGTGGCCACGGTGCGCGACTCCGGGCAGGTCTTAAGGCCCATGCTCCGCATGGACTCCAGGCATTCCCACTGAGTCGCCGGGCGCCAACTTGAGGACGGTGCGAGTTCCCAGAAGAATATCCGCAGCGGCCGCGCGGCGGTTGAGATCGATCGTCTGCCGGATCAGATGA
>CAYGWP010000473.1:0-16033 GCA_964353455.1 uncultured Anaerolineales bacterium | reverse complement strand
CGGAAAGGGTAGAGGGCGGCAAGTTGGTCGCGGTTGTTCTCGACCACGGCTATGCCGCGGGCGTCGGCGGCCTCGGCGCCGAGCGCTGCCGCGCCCCACGCGAAGAGAATAAGGCCGAGGGCGACTTGCCGCACGGTTCCGCCTATGCGCCGGAAACCTCCGATCATACGCTTCACGATGTGGCCCCCATGTTCAGCCAGACCCTACATGCCGCGCGGGTCACGGCCCTGTCAAGCGAAAATGCCGCCGTCAGGCAGCGCCGCTTCTCATTCCTTCGCCGGGCGCATGGAGAGGCCCCGGTCGAACCGCCCGGCGGTTGCGGGATGCTGCTGGTTGCCGGTGAACCGGCGGACCTGGTCGCGTGTGAACTCGATGGCCTCGCCGACGGTGACCTTGCCGTCGCCGTCGCCGCCGTTTTCTTTCTTGTCGGCCTCGCCCTCAAGGGACCGCAGGAGGTAATACGAGAACACGCCGTGGCCGCCGCCGAGTTCGGAACTTTCGCGGCTGACCTCGCCCGCCTCGCAACTCGTGAAGATCATCCGCATGGGCGCGGCGGGGTCATCGGCCTTCGCCGCAACGCCGATGCCGCGGAGGTCATCGACGATCTTATTGTCGCCCGGTCCGCGGATTCCCAGGGTCGGGTCCGAGATGCCCGCCGAGTGGCAGGCATCGGCTATGACCATCACGCGGCTCGCGCGGAGGTTCGCCACGTCGCGGCGGAACTCATCCATGCCATAGGCCGTGGCCGCCATGTGGGCCGGGT
This sequence comes from uncultured Anaerolineales bacterium, assembly GCA_964353455.1. Lineage (GTDB taxonomy): Bacteria > Planctomycetota > Phycisphaerae > FEN-1346 > FEN-1346 > CAYGWP01. The sequence continues at coordinate 15,270 of CAYGWP010000473.1, read as the reverse complement.
CGGTGTCGTGGGTGATGAGGTACAACTTCTGCGGCTCGTGCGGGTCGGGGCACCCGTGGCCGGCCCAGAAGATGAGCACCAGGTCGTTTTCCTGGACGCCGCGGAGGTGCTCCCTGATGGCAATGCGGATGTTGGCGGCGGTGGCCTGGGCGTTCGTCAGGAGTTCCACGTTGTCGAAGTCGCCGCCCTGCGGGCTCTTCAGGTACTCAGCCAGGCCCGTGGCATCGTTATCGGCATAGCGCAAGTTCTCCAGACGCCATTTGCCGGAGTGCTGATACTGGGCGAGACCGATGATTACGCCCCAACGGTGTGCGGGGGCAGGCGGCGATGGCTGTTTTGTTGCGGCCGCAGCCGCGTCACGCGCGTCCCTCTCAGCCTTGGTCTTGAGGTCGGCGAGTTCCTTCTCGACCCGCTCGCGTTCGGCGCGCTCTCTGGCCAAAGCCTGCTCGGCTTGCTTTTCGGATATCTGCTCAGGCGAGGGACCGGTGGCTTTGAGCACGAATTTAACATGCCTATCTCTGCATAAATCCTCGTACGGTTTGAACACAACCTTTGAGTCCTCATAACCCTCCTTCCGAACCTGGTAATATGTTGACTCCCACCTCGGTAGATCGCCCTTAAATTCACGCATATAGGGCGTAGTACCATTATATATCAGCGTGGTTGGACTCCCACCGATGTATACCTGTGCTCCCTGTGGATCTGAATCGATGTAACAACGAATTGTATAATCACAGCCCCACGCCCCCAGGACCCCGGAGAAAACCAGGCACAGAAGGAGCATATGATACTTCCACATGTTTTGCCTTTCAATAAGAAGGCAAATGCGAAGAATGGCACAAGCAGGCCATGACGCAGCAGCACCGGCAGGAGCACCGGCCTAGCACAGCATGTCCTACTTGTGTATCACGCGCATTTCCTTCACGCATTGGAACCGGCCGCGCAGCACCTCAGCGGCATTCTACCGGTGATCAATCCGAAATTCCTTTACAACCTGGAACCGCCCCCGCAGAACCGCGCCGGCCAGCATGGCCTGAGTAGCCAGCAGGCGCGCCAGGAGGACAGATGGCCTCATTTGACCACCCCCATCGGCAGGTTTCTGTCGAACTGTGTGCCGGCGCGGGCGGGGTGCTGCTCGTTGGCGGTCTCGCGGCGGACGGTGATATCGACGTAGTCCAGGACCTCGCCGAGGCGGACGAAACCGTCCTTGTCCAGGTCGGCCTTGCCGCGCAGGCCCTCAAGCAGGGCCCAGGTGAATACGCCGTGGCCGCCGCCCCACTTTTCGGCCTCGCGGCTGACCTCGTAGCCTTCGCAACTCGTGAACACCAGGCGGCCGGGCTTCGTGCGGGCGAGTTCATCAAAGTACGTCTTGAACTGGCCGGAGACGCCTATGCCGCGCACACCCTCGGCCGCGCCAGCGGAGTGGCAGGCATCGACGAGCACCAGCACCCTCTCGGCGGCAATCGTCCGCACGAGGGCCGTCTCGATGTCCCACATCGGCACGCCCGTGGCGGCGATCCTGGCGGGGTTGCTGTCGTGGGCCACCAGGTACAGGTTCGAGGGCTTGTCGGGGTCGGGAATGCCGTGGCCGGAGAAATAAATGACCACCAGGTCCTCCTTGACGGTGTGCCTCAGGAACTCAAAGAGCGCGGCCCGGACCTCCGTCACGGTGGCCTGCTCGTTGGTGAGCAACCTGACGTGATCGGCGGCAAACCCGCCGCCGGCCTCGGACTTGAGGAACTCGGCGAAGGCCGTGGCGTCGCTGTGGGCGAATCGCAGGCTCGGCAGTCGCTGGGAGGCGTTCTTATAGTTTGATATGCCGATGACAACGGCCCATCGCTGGCCGATGGGGGAAGGGGCCTGCGAGGCGGCGACGGCAGGGGCCGGTTCGGCGGGCTGTTTCGGGGGAGGCAGACTGGCAAGCAGGCGGGTCTGGCGCGATTCCAATTCGCCAAGCAGGCGTTCCATCAACTCATGGAAAACCTCCTGTCCGTACCGCGAGGACTTGTCGGTCATGTCCATCCCCGTGTTCTGCGCCCCGGCGACGTCGAGCCCCGCAAAGCCTCCCGAAAAAGCGCGCGGCTGCTGTGTGGCCTTCAGGTTGATGGAATCGACCTCTTTGCCGTCAGGCGTGCGGATCCTGGCCGTGACGGCCATCGATGCCGCAGTCGAGAGTTGGGTATCCGTCTGGATGATCGACGTACTGGCTTTCGACGTCACATCCACGCCGCATTCAGTTACCTCCACTTCAAGAACCAGGTCGATGTCTCGCATGGGCGGCACGCGCACCACGTTCTTGAAGAGGCCGGACTTCCTGACGAAATCCGTGATGATAAGGGGGAGGGCCGCTTCGTTCTTCCGGGCCGTCTTCGAGACGGCCGCCGGCCCCATATACTCCGAACCCAGCGACTTCCATGTATATGTATCTGAGGGTTTATAGACCACATCCGCGACACCCAGAACGGCGGGGAGCGCCGTCTCAAAGGAGCGGCTGGGCGAACCGGCGCCCTCCAGTTCAAGGGGCATGCGGCCCTGCATCTGAACGGCACAGCCCGCGGCGCCGCCGAGCGCCACGGCGCAAACTATCACGCCGACAAACGCCGGCAGGCGCGCGCCGATTCCCGGAGAGGCCAGGCGGAGCGTTGCACCATTCATGTGCGGCCCCTTTACCGTGCGACAACTGCGATTCACTTCTGTTACTTCTCCGTCACGAACGTCCAATGGTCCTCGTCCCATGTGGGCCGGGGGGCGTTGGGCTGGACGCCGATGCCGCGGGTCTGGATGTCGCGGATGGCCTCGGCCAGGCCCTTGGTGCCCGCGGCCACGTCGCGGAACGGGTTCTCGACGGTCTTGGGCGGATCGAAGCCGCGGGTCGCCACCTCCTGCGAAATCAGCCGCGAGGGCGTCGCCACGGCCTGCACCGCCTCCGGCCCGAAAGGTTCCTGGATCGTGAAGTGGAACTCCATGTCGCCGCTCGGCACGGTGACCGTCTCGCCGGCCCTGATGAAGTTGTCGCGGTGGTACGCATTGGGGAAGATCATCACGGTCTTGCCGTCGGGGCGGATGTCGAAGAGGTACACGTACGCATCGCGGTCCACGGAGACGCAGAATCGCGGGGCCTCGCCGGCGCGGAAAACCTTCTTCTCGCCCTCGGCCCAGACCCGGACTCTGACCCGCTCGGCATCAGGCGAGCGCGGTTCGCGTCCCGCCGCGACGGCCGCCTGGGTCGTGTCGAGGCTTATGGCGAGCGTCTTGACGCGCGGGTCGGGCCGGGCGCGGTCGTAGGAATCGGCTGCGGCGCGCCAGGCGGATTCGGCCTCGACGAAGCGGGCGGCCTCGTAGTCGGCGGCGGCGGTCTCGGCCGACTTGGCGGCAGACTGCCATGAGTCGCGGGCCTCGGTCTCGGCCCGGGCGCTGCGGGCGGCGGATGCGGCCAGGTCGGCCCGGCGCTTGGCCACCCATGCGGCTGCTCGGTCGCGGTCGCGCGCTTTCAGTTTCTCGCACCGCACGAGGAGGTCCAGGTATGCGGCCTTGGCCTCGGCGAACGCGCCGTTGTCGAAGAGCGTCTTAGCGGCGATGCGTGCGGCGTCGGCGTCATCGAGGAGAGCGCCGAGGCCCTGGCCGCGGTCGAAGTTCCTGACGCCGGCGAAGGCGGCCTCGGCCTTTTCCTTGAGGTCGGCTATATCCTGCGGGGCAGGGGCCGGCGCGGCGGAAGCAGCCGCGGCCACGAAGAGGACCAGCATTCCCGATGTCGCTACGAATCGTTTCTGAGCGGCCATGCGTCCCCCGTCTTTCGAGCGGACAGCATGATAACAAGGAATGGGGATGGGTAGCAAAGGCAAAAAAGTGAGGGAGCGACTTCGTGGCGGAATCATATTCAGCCGGCGGACTTGTCCGTCGCGCGCCGTTCGCACGGCCCGTGGCACATGAGCGGTCAACGGCCATCACAATCACGGGTTGGCGAGCAACCCGTGGCACGCGATCGGCGGTTATTGCGATTTGGGGGCCTTTTCGAGGGCCGAGAGTCGGGTCTGCATGCGGCTGATGGCGCGGGCGGCGGTGTTGCGGTGGAACGGGCGCCGACGGGATTTTCTTATTGACCGTGCCTCCGAAAGTCGTATTATGTAATAGGCAGGGTGTGCGGGGCCAACCGTAGGTCGTCCTCAGGACGGCAGCGCCCTCGGGCGTGGGATCCTACGGCCCGAACCTGCCTTTTTCATTTGAATTCCCCCATCCACTGAAGGCTTGGCTCATCCTTCACGGCAACCGCAGGCTCCTTCGGAAGCACCTTGAAACCATACCCATGCACCTGGCCTTGGTGCCTGTAGAGGAGGGGTGACAGCGTGGCCAGATATCGCGGCTCTGTGTTGCCGAAGGTGTCGCGTTCCAGTGCATTGAAGAACGCCCCGGCTGCCGCATCCGCCAGTTGAAGTCCCATCGAGCGTCCGGGCGTCAGGGTCCGAATGGCGTCCGGCGGCACCAAGTCGAAGTCGATCCGAACGTCTTGCCCCGATTCCTTCTGCTTCCCCAGGAGCCGCAGGTAGTCGCGCAGTTCCCCGTAGGACATGCCCTGCCGGTTTGAGAAAAGCAGGTCCACCGTGCCGTCGCCGCCCCAATTGGCGGCGTCGTGCCGGTCCCGCGCCAGCCACGATACCTGCTCCAGGAGGTGCCGCACCGCGTAGAAATACAGGCGATACCGTTCCTGGAACTTCTCGGGCTCCAGCAGCGTCGGCTTGTGGACGCAGACGCCGATGATGCGGGCCTGCAAGCCGGCCATCATCTGGGCGTACCGTACCTTTTGCGCGTGCTTCAGTTTCTTCCAGTGAACGTGCTTCCTCGGCGGCAGGCCGAATTCCGAGCGAACCCGGTCAATCAGTTTCACCGTCTCCGCGTCGGTCTTCTTGCGCGTCAGAAACGCCGCCAGCACAAACCAGTCGCTGCTGCTCTGCTTTGCCAGGGACGTTCGGAATTTGAACCCCTCGTCTCCCGCCTCGTCGATGTACGCCACGAAGGAGGCCGTCATTTGCGTGCCCCAAAACCTCGTCCAACGTCAGACGCAAATTATGCAACTCATTGTACTTTGGGCGTCTTTTCGAGGGTCGAGAGTCGGGTCTGCATGCGGCTGATGGTGCGTGCGGCGGTGTTGCGGTGGAACGGGCCGCGATTGGCGGCGCGATGGAGGAGTCGAGCGGCGGCCTTGAGTTTTTCGCGGGCTGCGGGGGCATCGCCTGTCTCGACGGCCTTCAGGAACGCCCGCCGGGCGGAGCGGATGCGGCTTCTGACGGTCCGGTTGATGGCGTGGCGGCGGACATTCTGGCGGACGCGTTTTTTGGCGGATATCGAATGCGGCATGTGAATCGGTCTCCTTGGTTTTTTTCAGGTCAGGACTTTGCTGCGCCATTGCCCGCTTGAGCCTTGCGGCGGAGGCCTTCCAGGCGCTTGGCGGCATCGCGGTACTGGTAATCCTGCTGGACGATTGCGCTATACCACTCGATCGCCTGCGGCATCTTGTTCTGCGCCTCGAAACTCATGGCCAGGTTATAGCGGAGTTCCTTGGCCAGCGGGTCGCCCGTGAGTTCATATTGCTGGATGGCGGTCTCGAACTGGCTCTGGGCTTCCTGGTAGAGTTGCTTGGAGACGAAGCACTTGCCGAGGTTGTTGAGGGCCGGGATGCGTCGCTTCGGGTCGCGTGTGGCGGCCTGAAGTGAGATGATGGCGGCGTCGAGGTCGCCGGTGCGATACTGTCGGACGCCGAGTTCGAAGCGGATGCTCATGTCGGTTGGGTACTGGCGTTGGCGTTCGGCGTAGATTCCCAGTTCGAAGGCGTCCTGGTGGGCGGCGATCTCGGTGCGTTTGGCCTTGATGTCGGCCCGCTCAGGGTCGGCCTCAAGTTGCTCGTCTAGTTCGCGCAGGTGGCGGCGGAACTCGGCCATGCGGATGTCATCGATCTTCATCTTGAAGCGGTATTCCTTGGACCGGTCGTAGGCCTCCTGGAGCATCGCCACGGCCTCTTCGACCTGTCCGAGGCGGGCCTTGCATTCCGCGAGGGCCAGAAGTTTCACGGGGTTCTTAGGGTCCGCTTCAAAGGCGGCCTTCAGTTCGAGGAACTGGGCCTCGAGTTGCTCGCGCGTGCGGATGACCTGTGTCTGGGCGGCCTTTGCGGCGGTGGCCTGGTCCTTGATCATCTCGTGGAAGTCGCTGATGGATTCCAGTTTGCCCTCGTCGATGCTGGCCTCGGCGGCCATGTTCCGCGCCCGCCGGTCCAACTCTCGGTCCGACGGGTCGCACTTGATGGCGTTGTTGAGGGCGTCGATGGCCTTGCGGTAGTCCTTCTGCGCCTCGTACATGTCGGCCAGGGTCGTGAAGATCTGCTTCTGGGGTTTCTTGGTGCGGAGTGTTTCCTCGGCGGCAACTTCGCCGTAGTAGATGGCGACGTCGGCGTACTGAAGGCGGCGGGCCATCTGCATTATCTGCGTCAGGAGCATGACGTTCTGCGGGTCCTGGGCGAGGGCCCCCAGGAGGCCGAGTATGGCCTCGCGGGGCCGGCCGAGCATCTGGCTCCAGCCGCCCCTGAACTGCCCGATGAGCGACATGAGGCTGAAACCCTTGCCCGTGTTGCGCTTGCGCATGGCGCAGTCGCGGAGGCCCTTGTGTCCCTTCTCGACGTCTCGCAGGTTGTAGCGGAGGCCATCCAGGAAAAGATGAATCGCGTAATCGAAGTTGTTGCGGACGGTGGCCTGCGCGGCCCGCTCGAAGCAGCCGTCGGCCATCGCGAGGGCTTCAAGTGACAGTTCCTCGGCTGTCGCGGCCGCCGCCTCGCCTTCCGGCGGCTTCGGCTCGGCCGGCTTCCTATCCGGCTGCTCCGATGCCTCGTCCTTCTTCTCCGGATCCGACACCCTTGCGACCTCCCTTGAACCTGGACCGGCGCGCGCCGCTCACCCGCACAAACCCGCCGCAAAGCGTCATAGTCTATACGGAACCCTGAAACAGTCAATCAAAAACAGAGACTTGGCCTTGTGGCAGGCCGTCGGCACTTCTATAATTAGCCGATGCCGGAAGGCACATCGGCCCCCTCCGGGGCGCGGGAGTGGATGGTGGAAATCCGACAATATCCCGATCCGGTCTTGCGTAAGAAGACGCGGCCGGTCAGAATGTTCGACGAGGCCCTGGCCCGGACGGCCGCGGAGATGGTCCGCGCCATGCGGGCCGCCGCCGGCCTGGGGCTCGCCGCCACCCAGGTCGGCCTGGCCGAGCGGATGGCCATCATCACCACCGACGACCAGCCGGGGCACGAAACGGTCATTGTCAATCCGGAGATCACGCGGTCGGAGGGCTGGCAGGAGTCCGACGAAGGGTGCCTGAGCCTGCCCGGCATCTACATCAAGATCGGCCGCTTCGCGCGGATCCGTCTTAAGTACCAGGACCTTGAGGGCCGCGCGCGCGAGATGGATGCCGAGAACCTGCTGGCCCGCGCGGTCCAGCACGAGTTGGACCACCTGGACGGGCGGCTGCTCGTGGACCGGATGTCGCCGGTCCAGAAAATGGCGCATCGGCGGCGCCTGAAGGAACTGGCCAACCGCTTCAAGAAACGCGAGGAAGCCGCCGGCAAACCCATCGACGCCAAGTGATGACGGCTGCCAGTGCACGGCGGCGCCGGATAACGCTTTGCGCGGCCCGTACGGGACCCGCCGTGCACAGACGCATCGCCGCGCCGCGTATCTGGTCCGGCACCGGGAAGAAAACATGCGCATCGTTTTCGCGGGGTCTGGGACGTTCGGCCTCCCGACGCTGCGCGCCCTTGCCGAGGGTGGGCAGGAGGTCGGCCTGATCGCGACGCAGCCCGACCGCCCGGCCGGGCGGGGCCAGGAGGTCCGCATCGGCCAGATCAAGTGGTTCGCCCGCGAGCGGAACATCCCCCTGGTCCAGGCCGAGAACATCAACGCCGCCGCCGCCGTCCGACGCATCCGCGCCGCCCAGCCGGACCTGCTCCTGGTGATCGCCTACGGCCAGAAGATAGGCCCGGAACTCCTCGGCCTGCCGCAATACGGCGCCATCAACCTCCACGCATCCCTGCTGCCCAAGTTCCGCGGCGCCGCACCCATCAACTGGGCCATCATCACCGGCGAGGTCGAGACCGGCCTCTCCGTTATTGCAATGGCCGAGCAGATGGACGCCGGCGACATCCTCGGCCAGCGCGCAACCCCCATCGAGCCGAACGAGACCGCCGGAGAACTGGCCGAACGACTATCGCGCCTCGGTGCACGCCTCGTGACCGAGGTCGTCCGCGAGATTCCCCTCGACGAGGTCGAACGCCGCCGCCAGAACGAGAACCAGGCCACACCGGCCCCGCGACTCAAAAAATCCGACGGCCTCATCGACTGGAACCGGCCCGCCCAGGAAGTCTTCAACCGTATCCGCGGCACGACGCCGTGGCCGGGCGCTTTCACCTACCTGCCGGGCGGCGGACGCAGGCCCGCCCTGCGGCTGGTGATCGAGAAGGCGGCCATTCTGCCGCCCGGCACCAAGGTGGAACCCGGCACGGTCCTTGCCGCCGGACCTGAGGGGATCGACGTGGCCGCCGCACGCGGCGCGGTCCGCATCCTCGAACTTACGCCCGCCGGGAAACGCACCATGAGCGCTGCCGCCTTCGTCAACGGCCATCAACTGAGGAGCGGCGCACGCCTCGTGGCCAATGAATGACAACGACATCAATCCGCAGATGACGCAGATTAACGCAGATAAAACGGCTGTTTCTTTTTTTATTGAAATGAAAACATCTGTGCTCATCTGCGACATCTGCGGATTGTCTTTTTCGGAAGGCGGCCGTGATTAACCGGACACTCATATCGCTGAATAACCGCTCGGTCCTCCTGCGACGCACCCGCTGCAAATCCCACGAACTCCTCGTCCTCTTCTCGCGGTGCCTCCAGAGATCGGCCTGCGACCGCAAACTGAACGAGGACCTGGCCGCGTGCCTCCGCTGCGGCAAGTGCAACGTCTGCCGGTTCCTCGACCTCAGGGACCATTACGGCGTCCAGGTCTTCATGGCGACGGGCGGGCGACAGGCCGCCGCGCGGGCGAAGGCACCGGACGTCAGGGCCATCGTCGCCGTCGCCTGCGAGAAGGAACTCCGCGCGGGCATCTTCGCCTCCCTGCCGAAGGCCGTCCTCGCCCTGACCATCGCCCGGCCCTGCGGCCCGTGCAAGGATACAACCATCCAGATGGGCAAGGTCGAGGAGGCCATCCGGTGGTTCCTGAGGTAACCGGCCGCTCTGCCGCCCTCGACGCCCTCCGTCGGGTGGAGCGCGGCGAGTCGTTCCTCCGCGACGAACTCCACGCCGTCTTCGCCCGCTCCAATCTCCCCCCGCGCGACCGCGCACTGGCCATGCAACTTGCCGCCGGCGTCGTACGCCATCGGCGGACGCTGCGACTGATCATCAGCCACCTGCGCGGCGGACGAGGACGGGAGGGCGCCATCCAGCCGCACCTCAGGCAAATCCTCGAACTCGGTGCGTTTCAACTGCTGTTCCTCGACCGCGTGCCGTCGTACGCCGCCGTCAACGAGGCAGCCGAGCAGGCCCGCCGCGCATCGGCCGGCCGCGCGGGCGAAAAGGCATCTGGATTCGTTAATGGCATCCTCCGCGCACTCGAGCGGCTCATCGCCGGACGCGACCACGACGGCCGGCCCGCACGCGACGCCATTCCGCACCCCGACGGCGGCGTCGTCCGACTCAAGGCCGCGGTCCTCCCCGACCCGAAAGAGAGTCTCGCTGCCTTCCTCGGTACGGCCTACTCGTTTCCCGACTGGCTCATCGCCCGGTGGCTCGGCGCGTTCGGCGACCGGACCGAAGAAATCTGCCGCTGGTCGAATCGGCGCCCCCGCACCTACGCCCGGCTAAACCCCATGCACGGCGAGACGAGCCGCGACGTTGCGAGCCGCGACCGTGAGGTCGCGGGTGATCGCGCCCTGAGCAAGTTGCCCCCCGGCCCGCGCCCCGGCTCGTTCGACGTCTCGGGCCTCGCGCCGGAGGAACTCGATGCGCTGATCGAAGAAGGCGCGCTCACCGTGCAGGACCCTTCGGCGATGGCCCCGGTCGAGGCCCTCGCCCCAGCGCCGGGAGAGAGCGTCCTTGACCTCTGCGCCTCGCCCGGCACGAAGACCACGCAGATCGCCGAGGCGATGGGCGACCGCCCGTCGAGAGCCTCCGGGTCGAACGACGGCCGCGTGGTCGCCTGCGACCGCCGCGAAGAGAAACTCCAAACCATCCGCCGGACCGTCGCAGCGCGCGGACTCGCCGGCGTGACGGTCTGCCTCTCGGATTCCGTTGCGGCCGCCGCGCCCGCCGGCGGCTTCGATGCCGCACTCGTCGATGCGCCGTGCTCCAACACGGGCGTCCTGGCGCGCCGGGTCGAGGCCCGGTGGCGCCTGCGGCCGGAGGACCTGGAGGAACTGCCGCGACTTCAACTGGAACTCATCGCCCGCGCCGCCGCTCTCGTCAGGGCAGGGGGCCGCATCGTCTATTCCACGTGCAGCCTTCAGGAAGAGGAGAACGGCGCCGTCATTGCCGCGTTCCTCGAGTCGAACCCCGCCTGGCGCCGCATCCGCTCCGACCTCACGCTCCCCGGCCCCGACCATGACGGCGTCTTCTGGTCGCTCCTCGCCAGGCAGCCTTGACGGTGGAAGTTGGGGACGCCCTTTGGCAACCTGCGCGGCGGGTCTCCTGACCCGCCGCGCGCAAGCCCGTGGAACGGCTTCGCCATCCGGACCCGCCAGTGACCTCAAGAGACAAAGAGGCCGTCCCCAATCGGGGTCGGCCCCTTCAGTGGCAATGCAGCCAGGGTGGGATTACAGACAGGCTACCTTGGCGGCCTTTGCGACGCGGAACTTCAGGACCCGCTTGGCCGGAATCTGGATCGTCTCGCCCGTGGCCGGGTTGCGGCCCATGCGGGCCTTGCGGTTGACGACCACGAGTTTCCCCAGGCCGGGGATCGTGAAGCCGTTCTTGGCTTCCTTGTACGCCAGCCCGACGAGGGCCTCAACGCACGCGACCGCTTCCTTCTTCTTCATCGTGCACTTCTCGGCCAGCGCCGACATCACCTGCGACTTCGTCATTGCCTTACCCATTTACGTCGCTCCTTCCTGATGGTTGACCGAAATCCCCAATCGCGCCCCACGGGCGGGCGCGACACGTTCCCGGAATCGCCCCTTGGCCTCCTCAGAGCCGCGTGGCCCCGCGCCTGGATAGCATGTTGCGCTCCGCAGCGCGGCGAGTCAACAAGAAAAAAGCGAAAAAAATCTCGGAAACTTGCGTGTTTCCCCGCCAGCGAGCGGTCAGGGTCGCCCTGCTCTCCGTGACCGCGGTCCCGCCCACCGCGAAAGACACCGCCACGCAACAGGTCGCCGCGGCGACCAGGCTGCGGCCGTGCCATCCGGCGCGCGGGACCGCATGTGACACATGCTCATGTTTTATCTGCCGCAGGCCTGATTTCGTATTCCCCGGCCTCCGCCTGCCACTGGACGAAGTCGCCGTCGAGGATCGCGCCGCCGCCGACGGCCACGGTCGAGCCGTCGGGCCGACGCACGAAGAGCGCCGGCCGCGCGCCCTGCGGCCAGTCCGGGCAGAGGACGCGGTGGCTCAGGCGGATCGTCAGCCCGCGGCTGAATTTAACGGACAGGCGGTCCCCCTTCGGCGACACCTCGACCTGGAAAGGCACGCGATAGGCCGGCCCGCCCAGCCTGAGCCAGATCGCCTCCGTCGCGGAGGGGCCTTTGCCGCCCGGCTGGCCTGGCTTGACGCCAACCTCCTGCGGCGTGAGGGTCAGCGTCGATTCGGCCCACGGCAGCCGGTTCCAGATCTGTAGGCGGAACCCGCCGCCGTCAGCCGGCCGGGTCACCCTGTGCTCGAACCAGCGGGTGCCCGCGACTTTCGATTTCTGGTTCAGCCACGGGCCGATCCCCAGGGCCCACCTGAGGAGGTAACAGCCGGACTCGGCGAGGCCGAGTTCGCGGTCGGCTGAGCCTGCGGCCAGGTCGCCCTGTCCGCCCGGCCGCGAGGGACTTGCGGCGGCCCAGCGGACGGTGTCGGCCACGAGGCCGCGGTAGAACGCGAAATCGTCGAAGAGGTACAGGACGATCTGCTTCCGTTCGGCGGGGTGGCCGCCGTGCTTCGTGGCGTATGCGGCCGTCACGTTGTCGGTCTCAAACGTGTCGAGGAAGAGCCCGCTGAACACCAGGTACCGGGCCTGTGCGGCGGTGAAGTGCGAGGCCCTGTCGCGGCCTACCATGTCGAGGCATCCGTCGGCCCAGAACGCCGGTATGCCGCGCTGGAGGCCCGCCGAGTTATAGACCGTGTCGAACATCTCGGCCTTCTTCGGGTCGGCCGACCACGCCGACCAGTAGCCCTGCGGGTTCCGCTCGACCATATTCATAAGGATATCAAACATTATCGTTGCCCCGCGGACGTAGTCCTTGTCGGCCTTGACGCTGTTGGCGGCCAGCATCAGCGGGATGACGGCCACGAAGCGGCTGGGCCAGTGCGACAGGTACGACCGCCGCAGTTTCTCGGTGTCAAGGGGCTTGCCGCCGAGGAGTTCCAGGGTGAAGTCGGCGAACCGCACCGCGGCCTGGCGGTCCTCCTCCTGGGGGTGCGGCAGGTCGAAGTGCTCCAGGAACCGCAGTTCATACGCCAGTTCCGTCGCGCGGTACGACGGGTTGACGATCCAGCCTTCGCCGGACGGGCCGCCCGGCTGTCCGCCGGTCTTGCCCTCGATCGGGTTGCCGCCGAGCGAGACATGCGTCTTGATGAGGTTGATGAAGCGGTCGGCCTCGGCCGCCTCGCTCGGCCATCGGGCCAGCGCCATCTTCACGCCGGCCGGGTCGGGGTTCAGGAGGTGCGGCAGGACCTGCATCTGCTTCGACCACTTCAGTCGCGCCCCGGCCGAGAGGCGCCGGGCGGTCTCCACGAGGAGCGATGCGATCTCCTCCTCGTCCGCGGGCCGGTCGATCCACCCCGCCGCCGCCCCGATAAGGCCGCGCAGGGCCGACTCCGCCTTCCCCTCCGTCGGCCCGACGCCCACCGCGTACTGCCGGTACAGCCAGTCGATCCTGGGCTGCCACCGGATGTACGCCAGTTGCCCGTCCACAAACCGCCGCGCCTCGGGCGTCATCCAGTCGGGCGGATTGACGACCCTGCCGGCCAGCAGGACCTCGCGGTTGCCGTCGAGCCATGTGCGGCCGGTTTCGGGCTGCTGCGCGTAGGCGTGGCCCAGCCGGAAGTAGAGTTCCGGCGCGAACAGCCGCGATATCGAAAGGTCCTCCAGCGAGCAGTACCAGTAAAGCCCCATGCGGCCGGCCTGGAGTTCCATCTTCGGGACCTTGCCCGGCGGCGCGTAGGGGTTGACGGTAAACGGATTGTTGCCGTAGCCGATCGTAAGGGGTGTGGAGTGAAATAGATGTGTTGCGACGAAGCCGCTTTCCCCGGCGCGGTGCAGCCACCAGGGCGTTTCCCAGGCGGGCTCGCGGACCTCCGCGAACTGGCCGGGGGCCTGCCAGATGCTGAGGACCTGCCGCCCGCCGATGTAGCCCGCCGTGTCGCCCGGGCTGAAACCTTCGAGCGCGGTGTAGCACCCTTCGGGGAACAGCCAGTAGGTGCACTGCCAGTCCATCGCGGCGCCCTGGTGTCCGGCGGTCTGGCCCCTGATGTGGAGTTTAGTGATGATGCCTTCCTCGGCCGAGATCGCAAACGGCCGCGCGGGGTCGGCGTGGCCCGATGTGCTGGCCGCGCCCCCGGCATCGAAACCGGCATATCGGAATATCTCCTTGCCTTGCCACGTGACGGCGATGCGGTCCGGCAGGTTCTCCAGCCGTAGGTCGCCCTGCACGGCGGCGACCCCCGGCGCCGAGCCGGGGCCTCTCCACTCCTGACGCTTGGGCGGCGACTGCGGGGTGGGGTAGATGCGGAGCGTGAGGCGCTGCTTTCCGAACGCCGGGGCGCGGTGGCGCAGCAGGTACAGCGCAGCGCACACCGAGTTGCCGGAGCGTTTGGCGGCCTCGTCCCGGGCGGCCAGTTCAGCCCCGAGTTTCGGCAGGTTCTGTTTGGCCCACTCCAGTTTCCGGGCGCGGGCCCCGACGACCTCCGGGGCGTTGCCGGGGGCGTGGTTCAGGAGCGCGTAGCGGCGGCCCCAGTCCTCGCGTCCCTCGCGGGCCACCTGCCAGGTGACGGAGTCCCACACGAAGCAGGGAATCTCGGCGCCCTTCTCGTCAAAGAACCGGACGGCCCACGGGTCGGAAACCTCGCCCGGCTCGAACTTGGCCCGCACGAACGTGTACGGGCTGTCGTTGTTGGCCTGGACTACTTGGACGCGGAGTTCGTGGTTTTCCGCGCCGGCGGACCATCCGGCGCTCAGAAGGACGCATGACGTAAGGATGGCCAGACCCGTGGTGATGGATTTCATGGGACGGCCTCCCCTTGAGATGTCTTGTGGCACAGCCGCCCTCGGCTGTGCACCTCTCGGCACGCCCGAGGGCGGGCGTGCCACGGATGCAGGACAGTCCCTCAGCCGTCGATGCGGCGGATCTTTATCGCGTCAACGATCTGCGCCGCCGGCACGCCGGCGCGGTTCACGACGATCTGGGACCAGCGCGTGTTGCCGACGCCCGTCCGGTGGTCGTCGGAGCCGATCTGGAACCGCACCTTCTCTGATGCAAATATCTTCACTAGTTCAACGTACTGGGCCGTAAAAGCCCGCGGTGCCAAGCCCGACTTCCAGAACCAGTAGATCATGTCGTTCATCACGTCGAAGACCTTCCCCTTGTCGGCCATCTTGGCGGCAAGTTCCCGGAGGCGGCGCTCCGGGTAGTCCTCGGGCAGGGCCGCGGGGGTCGTGTTGCCGGTGTTGAATGGATGGGCGATCACGTTCAGGTACGGCACGTCGCATAGCCCCATGTACGCGGAGAGGACGTTATCGATGTACTTGGACTTTTCGGGCGGCGTTGCGCGGAGCGTCCCCTCGGACTGGCCGCCCAGGTCGCAGAGAATCCACTCGACGCGCGCGGCGTGCCGCTCGTCGATCGAGATGCGGCCGGTCGCATCAAGCGCGCAGGCCTCGACGCCCTTGACGACCCGGAGGTCGTTCTGGGCGTTGCGCTCCTTGTCGATCTCGGCCAGGTAGCGGCCGAAGTCCTCCTCGGAGGCGGCGATCTTGCTGCCGGGCGTGTAGTGGTCCGTGATGGCGAGGGCCTCCAGTTCAAACGCGCGGGCCTCAAGGAGG
>CAYGWP010000472.1:0-9947 GCA_964353455.1 uncultured Anaerolineales bacterium | reverse complement strand
GGGTTGTCTTCGGGGATATTGGAGAAGACGACGAGTTTGGCGGCCCCGAAACCGCGGCGCGAGGCCGTCGCCCCGGCGATGCGGAGGATGATGCGGCCCATTTCTGCGATGGCATCCATGTTGATACCTGCGCGTCTCGATGCTACGTTGACCGAGGCGCACACCCGCTGTGTCTCGGAGAGGACCTCGGGGAGCGCGGCCATCACCACGGCGTCGGCCGGGGTCACGCCCTTCTGGACGAGGGCCGTGAATCCGCCCACGAGGTCCACTCGGCAGGCGGCCGCAGCCTCGTCCAGGGTCCGCGCCACCGCCACCGCGGCGATCTGCCCGTGACCGGCCAGCAGGTGCGAGACCGGGGAGATCGCCAGCCGCTTGTTCGTGACCGGGATGCCGTACTTGCGTCCGATGCGGTCGCAGGTTTCGACGAGGCGCGATGCGCGGCTGAGGATCTTCTCGCGGAGTTTGCGGCAGACGTGCTCCATGCTCGTCGCGGCGCAGTCGTCAACGTTCAGGCCCAGTGTGACCGTGCGCAGGTCGAGGTGCTCGGCGTGGAGCATCTGGATCGTCGAAAGGATTTCATCGGTCCGAAGCATTGCGGTTTTCGTCCATCAGCCTGAGCGCGTGAGGCGCAGTTCGTTGGTCGCCACAAAGATGTTTTCATGTTGAAGTTTGACGGTGAAGCCTTCCTCGCGCCCTATTTCCTCGAGGTCGGCCTGGATGGGGGCGAACTCCAGGCGCGCGGGTATCTGGAGTTCGCTGATCATCACGAAGTCGTCGTTCGTGCGCGTCCAGGAGAGGTCCGTGATGTTGATGTCCTTGCCGGCCAGGTACTGGCTGAACCGCGAAATGATGCCGGGCTTGTCCTTGCCGAAGGCGGTCATGACGAACCGCTCGGCGGGCGTGCGCGGCTTCTCGATGTCGGCCGGCGAGAACGCCCGCGCGAGGACCTGGAGTCCGGCCGGCTGGGCCGCGCGTATCTCGGACGCGAGCGTCTGGGCGTCGATCTCGCGCGGCAGGCTCACGACCATGATCAGGGTGAAGTAGCCGCCGAGGACCGTCTGGCTTGCCGCATCTATGTTGCCGCCCAGGCGGGTGACGGCCGTGCTGACGGCCGAGATGATGCCCGGATGGTCGTCGGACATCACGTTCAGGACGTACGCGTGCTCAAAGAGGGTTTTCATGGGAAAAGCATTTTACACGCCTTGCCGGCCGATGCAAGCGCCATGACCGCTTTAAGGTTTGCGCGGCGGCCTCCACAAGATTTGCGCGGCGGGTCTCCGTACCCGCCGCCCTATGAAGTCGCGTTAGCGCGGCCGAAAATACAATCTGCGCGGCGGGTGCGGAGGCCCGCCGCGCCAAGTTGCGTTGTAGTATTAGAACTGCGTGGCTATCTGCAAATCCAGACATGACTTATGCGCCATCCATCGAGAGTCTTTTCCCAATCGGTGTGCATGAAACCGTACTCATGGCCGCCAACTTTGAATGTTGTTATGCCGTGAGCGTTTTTAGCCGATTCAACCCACTTGCGATAGTCGAACTGTTTGTTGCATCTTATGAGATTGCTCCAGAACTTCTCCATCTGCTGAGCCGCCTCATTGTCCTTTGCCCATCGCTTCGAGGCTTTTTGCAGATCATCTGCTTCGAGCAGTCGAATCCAGTCTTCGATTGCCGAGGGAATGTCGGCGTTTCTTGGGTTTATCGAAGAAACAGCAGGCGGCTGCTTCTTGGGGACGTTGGGATTCTCGTCGAGGGGCGTACCTGCTTCCCACCTGGCCTTGTTTTCGGCCCACCACGTGCGCCACTGAGCGATCAATTCGTTCCGCTTTTCCTTGGCAATCAGCGGGTCTTTCCGATACTGGTCGCTTCCTGCCCACCCCTTGGTCATCGTGTAAATGGCGGCTGCCGCCTCCGCGAAGACGGACTCGTGGTGTATCTCTGCACCGACCGGCGCGGGATACATCGTTATGCTGTCATAGTCGCTGTTAAGGGCGTGTTCAATGAGCACGGGGAGAAACCGCCGATCGCCCCATGCCCGGGCCGTCCGGACAGATTCCAGGAGCGTGCGACCATCGCTGCGGCGCATGGCCTCCACTACAAAGGGGACCAGACGCGAGTCCTTCAAGTGCCATACGAACCGGAGGGCGTTCCCTCGCGTGGCTTCCTGGTCCAGGTAGAAGGCGACAACGCTCAAAGCCCGCTCGCGGTCCTTCTGGATGGCCTCCTGCACCGCCTTCACGCGGGCCTCGTAGTCCGTACACTCTACCAGGACGGTCTGGAACACCTTCCACAACGCCTCATCAGCAACGGGCTTGATCTCACCCGACTGCCCCTCTTTGGCGGCGGGAACGCGGCCGGGGCATGGGGGAAGAGAGGTTTCTTGCCGCCATGGGATAGATCTCCTCATTTGAAATTCCCCTTTTAGGACGATGTCAGGGCCGCGATAGTGCGGAACCCTATCGCTCAAGAGGAGCATGCGTTCCGCACCCGATGAGTCTTTTCCTTTGCACAACCATAGGCGATGCATTGGTGTCCAAAAACGGAACTTCGGATCACGGTCCGTCACCGGAAGAATCTCTGCGCTTTCAAGAAACATCGGCTCGTAAACTTGCGCAAGTTCACTGCGAACCGCCTCTCGTACTTCCTGCGTTGTGGCTATGGGGCCGATCATTAAAGTATCAGCGTCTTTGACGGTGAGTGACTTGGCGTAAAGAGGCCGATATATCCTCAGCGTCCGGCTCGTGCTATCGTCAACGAGGCACCACTCCTCCTGACGGCCACGTACCGAAAGGATACTCTTCGCCGCCTCGGTGCTCGGTTGTGTTGAACGTTCAGATTGCGGCGGCACGAACTGAACTACCCAGATGCAGTGGAGTGGAGGCAGCCAGGTAAGTCCAATAATGTTATTGGAAGGCACGTTAACATGGAGGTCTATACAGAAAGCAACTGTCTGACATTTCCAATCGTCGGGTAAAGGCTGTGATGCGGTTTTATAGGGATAGTTAATGTTCATTTGTCTTGCCGCTGCAACTACTTCGCCGGCGGTCATGCGAGGTCTTGCCAGTGCCGCTGAGTCCATCTTACCCGCTTCCTTTAGTACGCCGAGGAAGCCTGGGTCGTCGCGCGGGTCGCCGTCCTCGGCGTTGCCCCAGGGTCGAAGCAGGTTAAGCGTTTCGATCCGCGTGGGAATGCTCAAATTCCAGTTCGATTTGCCCATCAGTTCGGGCGCAGGTTGTGTCGCCGGAGTTCCCACAGGCCATGACATTCTAAATATGTAGTCGTCGCCGTAAAGCGCCGCAAGAAACTGCCGTTGACCGTTGACGACAACGACGACAGGAATAGTCGCCGTCGAAATCGACCACGATTTCCATCCGTTCACGGTACTGAGGCCACCATAGGCAGTGCCCACCACCTCAACAATCGCCCCGGCCGTGTCAGAACGCAGGTAGAAGTTGCATTTCGCGCGGTCGTAATAAAGCACATCATTTGACGTCACAAGCGGTCTGTCGGCCAGTCGCAGATCGGCAAGCGGGGTTTTCGCGGCCTCGTCGGAGGTGATCTTCGGGTCATTCAGTAAATAGATCGCAACCGAGGCTGGTTGACGCGCGGCCTTTTGGTCGGCTGCAATTACCCCGCTGAACGCGAGCATCAGCATCACCGTGCCAGCCCAACGCTTAAGGTTCATGCCGATTTCGTCCCTTGAGGGGGCTTGGGCTGTTGCCGACAGCGCGAGCATCGCGGCAAGCAGGCAGGATTTTAAGCCAAAGCGTCGGGAATTTGAGGAACGCATCGTATCCCCCCAATCCGTTGAGGCGATCATGGGAATCAGGTTTTCGTGAGGACATTCTACCCGCCGCGCGCGGCCGACACAAGCGCCCTTGCATTCGGCGGCGCGCGGCCGTATGTTCTCCCGCCGGGATCATGTGCCACGGGTTGCTCGTACGTGTTTAGCGTGTGCCGTGCCGTTTAACCCTCTCCCCCTGTGGGAGAGGGTGGCCGAAGGCCGGGTGAGGGGTTGCCGTGGCTCGCCCCCTCACCCCCAACCCCTCTCCCGCGAGGGGAGAGGGGTGAACGGCGCCATGTTATAGGGGCACTGAAAGGCCGCCGTGTCACGAGCCGCGCGATTACTTGTCATCACGTTCATCGAGAGTCTGGCCACCACGCTCATCGAGCGCGGGGTGTACTTCTACAGCCATGGCAGGCTCCAGTTTACGGACATGGAGAACCTGCTGCTGGCGCTCGGGTTCGGCGCCGCGTACGTGGCCGGGGCGATGTCGAGCCACGGCCTGACGAAGAGGTTTGCAGACAAGCCGGTGGTTGTGCTCTCGGTCATCGGGCAGTTCCTCGCCTGCGTGCCGCTGCTGGTGCAGCCGGAGTCGTCGGGTGTGCTGGTGGCGGCCATGGTGGTGCTGGGCGGGTTTAACGGCCTGAAGTGGCCTGTGATCGAGAGTTACGTGAGCGCCGGTCGCACGCCGTCGGAGCAGGCGCGGACGGTGGGCCGGTTCAACCTGGCGTGGGCGACGGCCGTGCCGCTGGGGCTGGCGATGGCCGGGCCGCTGATCGGCTGGTCGTCGCGGGCGATGTTCGTGGCGGCGGCGCTGATGAACGCTGCGAGCCTCATCCTGGTCCGCCCGCTGGAGCGGCGGCCGGTGCTGCTCGCGTCGGACCATCCTGAGCGTCCCGCTCCGGAGCGGATGGCGCGGTATCGGTCGCTCCTGGCGTCCAGCCGCTGGTCGATGGTCGGTAGTTATTCGCTGATGTGGATCCTTGCAGCGCTCCTGCCTCACGTGTTTGAGGACCTGGGTTTCGGCGTTCCTGTGGCGACCGCGCTGTCGGGCCTGCTGGATGTTTTCCGGTGCGCGACGTTCCTGGTGCTGCAACTCTATGTCGGATGGCACTATCGGCGCGGGCCGCTGGTGTGGGTGATCATCGGGCTGCCGCTGGCGTTCTTCGTCACGCTGTTCGGTCCGAACTTGGCCACGGTGCTGGCGGGGGAACTGGTGTTCGGCATTGCGGCCGGGCTGACGTATTACGCGGCGCTCTACTACGCGATGATCGTGAAGAACGCGGCCGTGGAGGCTGGCGGTGCGCACGAGGGTATCATCGGCGTGGGCTTCGTCATCGGCCCTGTGGCGGGAATCCTCGGCGATTTGCTCGGGCGGTCCATGGGCAGCCCGTTCTGGGGGATGGCGGCCGGCCTCGCGCCTCTGATCCTGGTGTGCGCCGCCGGGGCGGTGTGGTTCCTCGCCAAGTGCAGGCCGCAGAGGTAACGGATAACCCGCGTTACCGCCCGCCTGCCGGCGTGTTCAACCTCTAGCCATTGTCTGGCGGAGGGTGCTATACCCGTGAAGTGTGCCCGCATTGTGTCGGTCGGCATGTTTCTGGTCCTGGCATTTCCGGTTGTCGTGCCCGCGGCCGACTGGCCCCAGTGGGGCGGCCGCAACGAGCGCAACTTCGCCTCCGACGAGAAGAACATGCCCGTGGACTTCCACCCGGGCGGCGAGAAGGTCGAGGGCGAGAAGAAGGTCCCCGTCCCGCCCAAGAACATCAAGTGGGTCGCCCGCCTCGGAACCCAGACCTACGGGAACCCCACGGTCTCCAACGGGCGCATCTTCATCGGCACCAATGATGCATCCTTCACGGACGACCGGATGAAGAAGTCGGGCGGCGGCCTCATCATGTGCCTCGAGGAATCCACCGGCAAACTGCTCTGGCGACTCCCCGTGCCGCGCCTGAAGACCAAGGAACCGACCTTCAACTACGACGACATGAACCTCGGAATCTGCTCGTCGCCGACGGTCGATGGAGACCGCGTCTATATCACGAGTAACCGCGGCGAGGTCCTGTGCCTGGACGTCCAGGGCATGGCGAACGGCAATGACGGGCCGTTCACCGACGAGGGGCAGTACATGGTCGGGACGGGCGTCCTGCCGGCCAAGCCGGGCAGGTTCGACAAGAAGGAAGCGCCCCCGCCTCCGCCGCCGGTGGCTGTGAGGCCGACCGATGGCGACATCATCTGGATCTACGATTTCCTGGCCGAGGTTGACTCCTGGCCGCAGGACGCGGTGGATTGCTCGATCCTGGCGTACGGAGATTATGTGTATGTCTGCACGTCAAATGGCGTCAACAGGACGCACCACGTGATCCCGTCCCCCGATTGCCCGGACCTCGTGGTGCTCGACAAGAAGACCGGCCGCCTGGTGGCCGCGAACGACCCGCCCGTCGGCAAGGCCATCTTCCACGGCGAGTGGTCGTCGCCGGGCCTGGCGAAGGCGGGCGACAAGACGCTCCTTGTCTGGGGCGGCGGCGACGGCCTCTGCTACGCCTTCGACCCGAAACCTGAGCCGCGCGAGGCCGGAAAGCCCGCGCTCCTCAAGAAGGTCTGGTGGTTCGACTGTAACCCGCCGCACAACAAGTTCCGCGACGGCAAGGCCCTCCCGTATAACCAGAAGCGCGAGGGGCCGAGCGAGATCATCGGCACGCCCATCTTCTACAATGGGCGCGTGTACGTCGGCGTCGGACAGGACAGCCGCCACGGCAACGGTCCCGGATGCTTCTCGTGCATCGACCCCACCAAGACGGGCGACATCACCGAGACGGGCAAGGTGTGGCAGAATTTCAAGGCACAGCGGAGTTTCTCGACCGCATCGGCCGCCGGCGGCCTTGTCTTCATCGCCGACTACGCCGGCATCGTCCAGTGCATGGATGCCGACACGGGCGAGGTCTATTGGACGCACGACCTGGGGGCGCACGTCTGGGGCTCCACCTTCGTGGCCGACGGCAAGGTCTATATCGGCGATGAAAAGGGGAAGTTGACGATCCTTGAGGCGGCCAAGGTGAAGAAGGTCCTGAATGAAATCCCCTTCGGCGCGCCTATCTACGCCACGCCGATCGTCGCCAACGGCGTCCTGTACATCACCAGCCAGACGCACCTGTACGCGGTCCAGGAGGGCAAGCCGTAGTCGCTGCGGCGGCCGTGTGGCTTGACAGGACACGTGGAACATTGCATGATTATGGCATGAAGCGCCCGGAGTGTTTGCACATCGGACGGCGGTTCTGCTGCCGCGAGGCTGGTTCATCGGATGCTCTTGCGCCAACATAAGCGGATGATCGCGCTGGTGGCTGTGGGCGTCGTTCTGGCCGGGGCGATTGTCATCCTGCTGCGGAAGGACTCGACCGACGCCCTGGTCCGGCAGGCGCAGTCCGGCCCGACGGCCAGTCGCCTGGAGGCGATCCGGAACCTCGAAAGGGAGGGCGCCGACCGGGCCGCGGGCGCGCTGGCCGAGATGGCGCAGGACCGCGACACCGAGGTCGCCTGCCGCGCCGTGGAGGTGGTCGCGCGCCTGCACCGGGCGGCGGATGTGCCGCGCCTGAAGGCTGCGGCACAGGACCCCCGGCCGCAGGTCCGCGAGGCCGGCGTCATTGCCGTCGGCCTCTCGGGCGACCGCGAAGCCGGATCGGTCCTGTTGGCGGCGCTTCGTGATCCCTCGCCGGCGGTGCGGGCTGCGGCCCTGAATGCGGTGGGCCTTCGTCGCGACTGGCCCGCCATGCCGCACGTCATCCTCGCGCTGGACGATGAATCGGTGGGAGTGCGGCGTGCGGCCGGCGTGGCGGTGCGGCGGCTGTGGCAGCGGGATTACGGTTACCGGGCCGAGGACCCGCCGGAGAAGCGCGGGCCGGTCGTCTCGCACATCCGCGCCGAGTGGGAGGCGTTCCGGCAGTCGCCACTGTACGAGCAGATGAACCGTTCGAAGGAGAAACGGCCATGAAGAGAACGCCGAGGCACGGGTGGACGCTGCTGGAACTGCTGGTGACCGTCACCCTGATCGGGCTGCTCGTGGGGCTTCTCGTGCCGGCGCTTGGCGGCGCGCTGCGGTCGCTCCGCCTGATGCAGTGCACCGAGCACCTGTGCCGCATCGGGCAGGCCTACCGGCTGCGGGGCGCCGACGACCGGCTGAGCGCCCAGGCCAGCCTTATCAATATCTATACGTGGCGGAGCGCGCTCCTTCCGTACCTGGACTACTGCTCCGAGGTGCTGGTGTGCCCGGAGGAGAACGGCGTGGCGGGGCAGCCGGAGGCGATCGTCACCGACGACGGCACGACGGAGCCGATCGGCGGCGGATACGGAGGCTCGGGAGGCGGCGGGGGATACTCGGACGGCGGAACCGTCGGCCAGCGGTCCACCGAGAACCTCCGCGTCGAAGTCTGGCTCGGCAACTCCCCTTATCGCGGCGTCGCCGCGAACCAACTCATCTACGTCATGGACTGCGAGGAAGGGCAGTGGGCCAGGAAGAATGAGGCGGGGACCACGAACCCCGAGGGGAACGTCGTGCCGGCGGGCACCTACGAACTATGGTTCGAGGACTCGTGGAACACCACCTGGAAGGACCTTGGCCTGCGGTTCCAGGACATGTCGGACGGGAGCCTTCAGATCACCTACGTCGGCGAGAACACGGGCAGCAACTGCTTCAACCTCATAGACATCAGCACCGGCCAGACGCTGCTACAGGGCATGGGCGAGGAGAACGCGGCACACGGATGGGCGCGGCTGGCGTTCAACACGTCGGCCACCCTGCCGCCGGAGGACTCGGCGGCTGTAACCGACCCGTCCGGCGGCGGCGCCGGGGGCAGCGGCGGAAGCAGCGCTGCGGCCTACACGTCCATCACGAGCAACTACGGGATGAACTTTGCGGTTGACAAGAGGCCCCCGGAAGCGGTCAGCAGCCACATCATCCTCTGCATGGACTATAAGCGCCGCGTGGCCAAGGGGCCGACTGTGGCCTTGCCCGAGGTGCCCGACTTCTGGCAGGCCATCGGCTGGCAGACGCGAGAGGGCATCCCGGTGTTCGCCCGGCACTCGCGCCTCATCAACGTCCTCTTTGCCGACGGCAGCGTCGAACTGGTGTCGCCCACCGAGATGGACCCCATCTTCGGTTCACTGGTCGAGCGCTATTGGACGTTGCCGGGCTGGTGATCCGTTTCCATGCCCTGGTAACATTCATGGCCGCGGCTCCAAGCGCCACGGCCATGACTCTGGCATTGACAAATCTCTTGGACCAGATACCGGATTCCGGGCTGCCAGAGCACTTTAAGGTTGGACAGTAGCGCGCAAATTTGCGCGGCGGTTCTCCCGAACCGCCGCGCTTTGCCTCCGTACGCGGTGGGCGCGGCGGGTCGGGAGACCCGCCGCGCGAACACGTAAAGTAAAAATGCTCTATGCCGGCGGCTTCGGGAGGTCCTTGATCGCCTCGAGGCTTCGCGCCAACTCCTCCGGCGGGAGGGCGTAGTCCGCCAGTTTGCCGTGGAAGTATGCATCATATCCCGTCAGGTCCATCAGGCCGTGCCCGGACCAGCAGAAGAGGATGACCTTCTCCTTGGCTTCCTCCTTGCCCTCCCTGGCCTCGTCGATGACGCCGGCGATGGCGTGCGCGGTCTCGGGGGCCGGGATGAACCCTTCGGTCCGCGCCCAGAGGACAGCCGACTCGTAGCACTTCAACTGGCCGTAGGCGCGCGGCGTGACAAGTTTGTCGCGGATGGCGGCGCTCACGAGGGGCGCCATGCCGTGGTACCGGAGTCCGCCCGCGTGGATGGGCGGCGGCACGAAGGCGTGGCCAAGCGAGTGCATCGCCAGGAGCGGCGTCATGCGGGCGGTGTCGCCGTGGTCATAGACGAAGGGGGCGCGCGTCATCGTCGGGCACGATTCCGGCTCCACCGGGATGATGTCGATCTGCTCGCCGTTAATCTTGTCGTGCACGAAGGGGAACGCGATGCCTGAGAAGTTCGACCCGCCGCCGGCGCACGCGATGACGGCATCGACCTTCTTCTCGCCGAACTTCTTCAGTTGCTTCTTCGCCTCCAGGCCGATGATCGTCTGGTGCAGCAGCACGTGGTTCAGAACGCTCCCCAGCGAGTAGCGGGTGCTGCCTGTCGGGTCGGTGACGGCGGCCTCG
>CAYGWP010000471.1:0-10949 GCA_964353455.1 uncultured Anaerolineales bacterium | reverse complement strand
GGGCGGCCTCGCGGGCCTCGCGGCGGGCGATAACTTGCGGGTCGCGCGGACGGGTCACCAGGAAGTACCAGATCGCCCATATCACAAGGACGATGAAGACCGCAGCGGCCATCACGCCATCGGCGATCTGCCGCGTAAACGTCGGCAGGAACACGCCCGCCAGCACCAGGAGAACAATGAACGCCCCGGCGGCAATGACCCGGACGGCCGCGCGGGTGAACATCAGGATGATGCCGATCGCCAGGATGACCGCGAAGACGGCGACGGCGAGGTAGTCGCTGCGCACGGCGACGAGTCGGAGGCTGCCTTCGGGCGGGTCGGCCGGACAGAGTGTCGAGAAGAGGTAGTGCCGCCCGTCGGTCGGGAAGTTCTGGTCGGGCTTCATGTCGCCCTTGACGCCCTGGAGCAGTTCGCGTATGAGCGAGGCATCGTCCTGCCGCGCGACGGGCATCCATCCGCCGCCGCGCAGGCGCCAGACGAGTTCATCCGTCCACGGGCCGATTGAGCCGAGGAAATCCCAGTCCTGCGGCATGTAAACCGAGAGGCTGACCTTCTGCACGGCCGGCTCTTCGGGGAACGCAGGGCAATCTATGCGCAGGCCCGCGCCCCTGACGGCGTACCTGAGTTCCATGAGGAACGGCTCATCGGGGTTCTGGCCGACGAGGGGGATGTTGAACGTGCCGGCCTCTTTGTCGCCGACCTCAAGGCCGACGGGGCGCCCGTTGATCCGCAGGGCATCGACGTCAAGCGTTACGTTGGCGGGGAGTTTGACGAGCAGCCGCTGGCGGACGCACCTCGCGCGGTAGAGGGCCTGGACGGGCGTCTCCTCGCCCTTCGTGACGACGACCCGCACGAGGGCGCACTCGATGCTCGTGCGCTTCACGTCGGCCAACTTGTACATCGAGGCGACGACCGACAGGGTCCAGTCTTCGTGGAACTCAAACGCGCGTGCCGCGCCGGGCGCCTGGGCCCCCGGCATCAGGTCCTGCTGCGGGTCGATGGGCCTGAGGCCCGCGACCTTTCCGGCCTCGGCCGATTCCTGGACGTCGATCGTCTCGGCCTTCACGAGGACGATCTGGCCCCAGGCGCGGTCGGCGGCGCGCGGCATGAGGCGCGGCATCGAGAGGACGACGCTCTTGCCGATGTCGAGTTTCTCGATCTTGCGTTCCCAGGCGAGGCGGATCTGGCCCTGGCCGAGGAACTCGGTCTCTCCGGCAAGCGACCACGCCTCGTACCCCTTGGGCAGGTCCTTCAGGGCCTGGGGATCGTCGATGACCTGGCGGCGGACGCCCGTGGTGACGATGCGGATTTCGGAGGCGAGTTCCTTCGGCACGTCGAGCCGCAGGTTCTTCACGCCCGAGTACTGGATATCGTAGAAGAGCGTATCTTCATATTTGACTACGCCGCTATCAATCCGGGCCACCAGGAGTTGCCGCACGGTGACGTAGGGCTTGCGGCGCTCGGCCGCAAGGGCCAGCGCCACCGGCTCCTGCGTGTAGGCGAACGAGAGGACGGGCCGCTCCGTTCCGCGGCGGGTGCTCCGCATGTCCTGGACGGCCTCGGCGGCGGTGACGACCCGCACGCCGTCGCTCCTGGAGGGGTTGACGGTGAGGCTCTCCGGGGCATAGACGACGATGCGGCCGGTCTCGCGTTCGACCGCGCCGGGGGCGATGCGCGGAATCGGCAGCGGGACGGCGGCGGCCTTGCCTGTCGGCGCCAGGAGGTCCGGCTCGTGGAGCGCGCGGTGGAGTTGGACCTCGAGGCTGACGCGGCCGAGGGCCTTGCGCGAAAGGTTCACGACCAGCCGGGTCTTCTTCTCGCCCTCCAGGTGATGGGTATCGACCTGGGCGGCCGTCGCGCCGCCGACCGCGACGCCGCGCACGGCACGCACGTCGAAGCCTTCGGGGATGTCGAACTCAAGGCGGAAGACGCCCGCCCGCTCGACCGTGAAGACCGTGACCGCGTCGAGCGTCAGGTCTTCGGTGCCGAGGTGGGCCTCAACGAGGGTATCGGCGATGACGCGCGGCTGGACCTTCTCGATGGCCAGAACGAGGTCGAACGGCAGCGCCGCGTAGCGATAGGAGAAGTCCCAGTTGCCTTTGGCCAGCGCGGGCGGGAGTTCTGCGGCGTCAAGTTGCATGAGGCCGGTGTACTTGGCGGCCTCGGCCCGGAGGCCCGAAGCGATTTTCACGACGACGACGCCCTGCTGTCGGCCGACGCCGAGGGCCTTGACGACCGGCACGGCGACGTCCTGCACCTTGTCGGCGCCGAAGCGTTCGAGTTCCACCACGAGGTTCTGCGACTGCTTGGCGGGCTCGAAGAGTTGGGCGACGATCTTCTGCATCGGCGCGCCGGGGACGACGGACCACTCGCGGACGTTCGGGTCGAAGACGTTGACGACCTTCTGGTCGGCGGGGACTTCGAGTTCGAGTCGCCCCAGTTCCGCGCGGCTGATCTCGTAGGCCAGTTGCGCGCGGGTGCGAGTGACGCCCTCATCTATGGTGGTCTGCTGCTCGACCTTGACGGAGGCGAGGGCCTCCAGGCCCTTGGCGCCCTCGGCCTTCGGCGTCCAGTCAATGCGGACGGTGGGGGCCGCGCCGACGAACGCGAGGACCTTGGTCTCCTCGGCCTTGGCCCCGGCGGCCGGCGGCACCTCGGTCGCGGCAAGCAGCGGCGAGATGTTCACCTTGACGCCCGCCTCCGGTATCCGCACTTCCCACTTCGACACGGGGGCCTGCGGGCTCTCGAACGAGACGCTGTTCTGTCCCGGCGCCTTGGTGTACGCCTTGGCGAACTCCAGTTTCAGCGCGAACTGCTGCGGGGCCTTGCCCTTCTTCTCGATGAGAAGTTTGTAGCCGCCCCCCGCGGCGGCCACGATGCGGGCCGGCTGCCCGTCGATGCTCGCGCTCATGATCGCCGCATCCGAAAGTCGCAGCGGCACCTCGTTCCAGCCTTCCTTGAGGACCTCAAGGCGGACGCTTGCGGCCACCTGGACGACGTCCTTGAGGACGGTGGCGGCGGCATCGACCTCGGTGATGAGGGCATCGACGGGTGGCTTGACTTCGGGCGGGGGGGCGGTCTTCTCGCGGGCCGCCTGCCAGAGGGCCTGGAACTTTTCGTAGGGGAGGAACACGCCGCGGCCTTCCTTCTCGAAGACCTCGCGGAGTTTGGCGTAAGGGATGTAGATACTTTCTTCGCGGATAGGCGGTGGCGCGGCCGGTTCTGCGGCGGGCGGCGCCTTGGCCTCGGGCGCCGGGGGTTTCTCGGCGGTGGCGCTCTCGGCCGCCGCAAGCGGCAGCGAGAAGACCGCGATCATGAGGACGGCGGCGACGAGCCACAACAGTTGAGTTCGCATTGGTTAACCCTCACAGTGGACCCGGGTTGATGGTTAGTCGGAGAAACCTCCCGCACGCGCGTGGCGCAGCCACATCCCGTTTCTCTCATAGACGCGGCCGCGCCGCTTAAGTTCTCGCATTTCTACCACTGTGCCCCGCGTTCGCCAGCAAAATGCGTTCGGCTTCCAGACATTGTAAGCCGCCCGGCGGCGAAGCGTTGTAACGGGTCTGTAAACTCTTTCCTTGGCGAAAGAAATTGATGGGCGAAAAACTCCTTGTGCGGCCGGTGAGGCGAGATAGAATCGAGACGGGGGCCTATGGCCGTCGTGCACGAGCGTTGACTCGGGCAGTGTCTGTCGTAGAGCGGCCGATGCAGAAAATGAAAGGACGGATCTATGCGGACCACGAACAGGAACCGGCGCCATGAAGGAGTGTTCCCCTCAAGAGGCCGCTTTCCCTGGCAAGTTCCTGCCGGCACGGTGATCTTCTCTGTGGCGGCGTTCCTGGCCTTGGCGGCCGCGGGGTGCCGTGCACATCCGGGCAGCCTGGCCACGATGATCGTCGGCGACGCCATCAACGACGCGGATGTGAAGGATCGGCGGGGCCTCTTGATGGGTAAGCCGGAGAAGGCGGCCGACGGCATGTTCGGTGCGCGACTGGAAACCCTCGTTGACATCGACAGGCAGGGCGTGAGCATGATCTTTTATCCGGTCCAGGGCGACATTCTCCATACATCGCGATACATCGTTGAAGTGGAGAATGGCGTGATCGTGGTGTTCGCCAAGACGAAACAGAATATCGACGGCGTCGAGGACATGATGCACAATGCGAGTCTGGAAAAGAAACTCATCGGCAAGACGCCCGCAGCGTGTTCCCAGGAAGGCAAGATTGGCGCACCCTTGCGGACGCTCCGTTGCCGCGAGAAAGGCCACTTGCTCCGCGTGTATGATGTCAAGAACTGGTCGGATTTCATGGGAGCACGGTATTGCGTGCTGAAATTCGACGGCAACGACCGCTGCCTGGGCGTCACGCTCATCGGCGTCAGTGCGTCAACAAAAAAGGACCCGATAAGGCGATAGCGGCGTGACCTGCCGTGCGTCCCGAAAACTCCGTCCGGGGTCCGCAGGGCGATTGACGGGTGTCGGCGGGTGTTGCCTGCGGCAACCAGATGACGGACTGCGGCGCGAAGGCCAAGCGCGGCGAGGTGATGAGAGCCTCGACGCTTGGCCTTTATCTCTCTTGAGCGAACCAAACCAACCAAGGGAAAGGAGCAAGCGGACCATGAAAACCTTCAACACAATCAGTGCAGGCGGTGCGGTAATCGTGCTGCTGGCCTCGACCTGGGCGTTCGTTGCGGCGGCCGCAGAGGAGCAGGCGGACACCACAAAGGCGGCGCGTCCGCCGGCGCCGGCGACATTGCCCGCCGGCTACGATCCCGCGCGACTCGGCGCCGAACTCCTCGCCGGCGAGTCGTGGCAGGGGGTGGTTGCAGCCGGCACACCGGATAATGGCTGGGCTAACCTCACCAGGAACGGCAGGTTCTCGATCGGCTCGAGCGCGGTCCCATCGAACCCGTCGGTGTTGGGGATCTTCCCGGACCCGCATGGGACGTTCGGGCAAGTGGTTCGGTATCGCACGCCGGCGGGCACGCCGACCACGATCGAGGACCGCAGGTCGTTCAAGCCCTCGGCGCGCGTGTGGGCTCGAGCGACGTTTCTCTTCCGGGGAACCGACCCTGCCGGCTTCACCTCGAGGACGCGCACACCCGGCGAGTCCGGCACGCTTAAACTTATCTTCCTATTTCCGGAGGACAACAAGACCCGGATGGATTGGGTCCTCACGTCATCGGGCTTTCTCGCGCACGGCTGTCCGCGGCACGGCAACGCGGACGCGGTGCAAGCCCCAATGACGAACTCGGGCGCCGGTGTGCCGCCGCCGGAGCCGGCCGGCCCGTTCAAAGGCGTCTATGTGACGAGCAAGCCCGCCGGTGCGGCCGAGCACAACGTGCTCACGAGCGGCGACTGGTACGAATTCGTCATGAACTACGAGACGACCGGCCCGACGTCCTACATCCACAGGTTTTTCCTCCGCAGGCTCACCGTCAAAGGCGCATGGGAGCCGTGGCCGACGCCGGTCTGGGTCGGCTGCGCGACGACCAACGGCACGCCGAAACTCTACCACGAGATCTGGCGCACGGGAAACAAGAGCGGCGCGGCGGACGCGGAACAGTTCCTCTTCGTTGGCCCGTGGGAAGTGACGTCGGCACAGGACCCGTACGGCTGGGACCGGTACGGGAAGTAGTGTCCATGAAGGATCTCTTGTGCGTCCCGAAAACTCCGTCCGGGGTCTGCCGGGCGAGTGACGGGTGTCGGCGGGTGTCATCTGCGACAACCAGATTACGGATTCCGGCGCTTAGAGCACTTTAAGGTTGAATAGTGGCGCGGCGGGTCTCCGCACCCGCCGCGCCGGCACGCAACGTTAGGCAGAGCGCGGCGGGTCCGGAGACCCGCCGCGCGAACACGCAACGTTAAACCGCTATAAACCTATCGTGGACGTTTGGTGGTGTATAGCCTACCGCTCGAACACCACCTCTCCGCCGATCATCGTGAGCGAAACGGCGATGCCTTCGTCGAAGAGCACCACATCGGCGTCCTTGCCGGGGGCCAGCGACCCCTTGGAGCGGTCGCAGCCTGCGGCGCGGGCGGGAGTTAGGGTCGCCATCTCCACGGCCTGCTCGAGCGTCACATCGGCGAACCGCTGGACGTTCGCAACCGCCCGGTCCATCGAGAGGATGCTGCCGGCCAGCGTGCCGTCGGGCAGCCGCGGGGCGCCGTCAACCACCTTGCCCCTGAGGCCGCTCACGCAATCCGTGATGAGGCACGTCCGCGAGACGCCCTTACAGGCAATTGCGATGCGGACTGCGGCCGGATGGAGGTGCACGCCGTCGCAGATGATCTCGACGCTGGCGCCGCCGTGCGCAAGGAGCGCCCCCACGGCCCCCGGCTCGCGGTGCAGCAGCGGAGGCATGGCGTTATATAGATGGGTGCAGTGGGTCATCCCCGCCTCGATGCCGGCGGCGGCCTGGTCGAACGTGGCGGCAGTGTGCCCGATGGCCGCCACCACCGGCCCCATCGGCCCGGCCGTCCGCCGGAAGAGGCGCACCAGGTCCAGGGCACCCGGCAGTTCCGGCGCGATCGTTATCATCGAGAGGATTCCGCGCGACCACTCGATGACCTCGCGGGCGGCGTCCGGCGACGGCGGCCTCAGACGCTCCAGCGGAATCGCCCCGCGCTTCCCGGGCGCGATGAACGGCGTCTCGAGGTAGAGGCCGACGATCCGCGTCCCGCCGCCCGCCCGGCCGATGCGCGGCCGCATTATCTGGCACACGTCCGGCATCGCATCGACCGACGCCTGTGCCGCCGTCACGCCCGTGCGGGCCATCTCGCGCGTGGCCGCAAGGAAGTTCGCGTCCGACGGGTCCCACAGGTCGTGCCCGCGAAAACCCTGGGCGTGAAGGTCGATGAACCCCGGGGCGATGAACCGCCCTGCCGCATCGATCCGCCGGTCGGCCCCGGGCGGCGAGCCCCGGCCGACGGCGGCGATCTTCCCGCCCTCCGCGAGGAGCCACCCGTCCTCGATCCGCTCTGTTGGAGTTATCAGCGTTCCATTATGTATCAGCGTCTTCATTGGCCCCTACCATTCCAGGACGACCTTGACCACGTCGCCCGCGCGGCTGCGCACCAGGTCGATCCCCTCGGCGAACCGCTCAGCCGGAAGCCGGACCGAGACGAGCCGCTCAAGAGGCAAGTGGCCGCAGGTCGCCAGGCGGATCGCTTCGGGCCACGCGCCGGCCGATGCGTTCGAGCCGGTGAGCATGAGTTCCCTGTGCACCAGATCGTTCCACGCGAAGTCGGCGCGGGCGTCGCCGTAATCGCCGAGAACGAGGATCTTTGCGCACTGCCCGGCCACGTTCAGCGCGGTCGTCATGCCTTTGAGCGAGCCGCTGGCCTCCACCACCACGCCCCACTCGTATGCACGCCGGCTGACCTCCCCCTGCACGTGGTAGTTGAGGGCCTCGCAGGCCCCGAGTTGCCGCGCGAGTTTCAGGCGGCCCGGCCGTCCGCCGGCCAGAAGCACTCGCGGGGCACCAACGTGCTTCAGGAGCACAAGCATCAAGAGGCCGATCGGACCATCGCCCAGAATCAGCGCATCGCCTTGGTTGCTCTCGCCCAGGTTGTTGAGCGCCCGCACGCACACGGCCAGCGGCTCGATGAGGGTTGCCACGGCCATGTCGAAACCGTCGGGCAGCGTGTTGACGCCGGCCGCCTCGGTGACGAAGAACTGGCCGTATCCGCCGGGATGCTCGAAGCCGACCTCGCCGCCGTCGGCCAGAACGTTCTCGGCCACGCAGGGCTTGCCGACGAGCCGACGCGGCGCGCCTTTGCCCGCGGCCTCGACCACGCCCGACCACTCGTGGCCCAGAATGGCGGGACACTTCACGCGCGGGTTGCCGTCGATCATCACGAGGTCCGTGGCGCAGATGCCGCACGCCGCCGTGCGGATGAGCACCTGGCCCGCGCCCGGCTCGGGCCGGGGCACGTCTCGCATCTCGATGCGGCCGGGGGCCGCCAGCACTATCGCCTTCACGGATTGATGATGACCTTGTTGCGTTCCGGGCCGCCCATGACCTCGACGGCCTTGTGGATTTCCTTCAGGGAGAACCGGTGCGAAATGATCTTCCCCGGGTCCACCAGGCCCCTCTCCATCAGGCGTATGGCGCTGGTCATCGCCAGCGGGGTGGTGCCGAACGAGGCGTCCATGCGTCCTTCGAGGAAATGCGTCAGGCCGCCGTCGAGTTCGAACTTCTCGTGCGTGGTTATGCCGAAGACGTTCCATCGCGTGCCTCGGCGCCTGAGGTCGGCGGCAAGGCGCACCGCCTCTATCGGCCCGGCCGCCTCGACCACGAGGTCCGGCCCGCCGGGGATGATTTCATATACACGCTTCTTGGGATCTTCGCGCGACGGATTGACGGCGTGCGTCGCCCCCAGGGCAAGGGCGTTCCGCAGGGCGTAATCGCTCGTATCGACGGCAATGAGGCGCCCCGCCCCGGCCGCCTTCGCCACCATGAGGCACAAGAGGCCTATCCCGCCCACGCCGATCACGACCGCATCGTCGCCCACCTGCATCTGGCTGTACTGGATGACGCCCTTCCACGCGCCCGAGAGCGGCTCGGTCAGCGCGGCGGCGTCAAACGGTATCGACTTCGGCTTATGAAAGAGGCACGCCGCCAGCGTGCGCGTGTACTCGGCGAAGGAACCGTTCCAGGTCGTGTCGGGGCCGTCGCCGCCGGTCGTGAAGGAGTGCTCGCAGTAATGGGCGTTCCCCGCGCGGCAGTGGGGGCACACGCCGCAGTAGCCCGAGGGCTGAAGGATGACCTCGTCCCCTTCCTTGAAATGCCTGACGCCCGCCCCCACCCTGGCGACCACGCCCGACGGCTCGTGACCCGGAATGATCGGGAACTTGACGTTCCGCCGGATGCCCTTGATAGCCTTGTAGTCGGTGGCGCAGAACCCGCAAGACCGGATGCGGACCACCACCTCGCCGATGCCGGGGTCCGGCACGGGCACGTCCTCCAGCACCAGCCGGTTATAGTCCTTCAGGACGGCTGCCAGCACGGTCACTCTCCTTTCCTCGGCGCCCAGGCCACTGCTCTGTTACGCCTGAATTAAGGGTGGCATGCCCACGCCGCCTTTGCGTGGGCATGCATGCCCAGCCAACGACGGGCTGGGCATGCCACCCGGCTACTGCCCGCTTGACGATTGACGGAGCGCGAGGCGCGCGATGCGAATTCCGTCGAGGCCCGGCGAAAGCGCGGCCACGAAGGTGCGGCCCTCGTGCTCGATGATCTCGGGCGCGGCTATCGGCAGCGTGCCGACGCGGCACTTGTCATCGTTCACGCCGAAGTCCGCCGGGTCGGCCGAGCGATAAACCGTGGTCAGGGCGTTCGCCCCGTACCGCTGCGTCCGGAACAGATAGTAATATTTCGATTCCTTGTGATAATACACGAACGGGCACTCGGCGGAGTACGGGTTCGTGCCGGCCGCACCCCCGAACGCAACCTTCTTCGACTCGCTCCACGACTTAAGGTCCGCCGACGTCCGCAAATAGACCGACCCCTCCCTGTTCGGGTACGCCGTGTAGTAGCAGTGCCACTGGTCGCCGATGCGGATGACCATCGGGTCGCGCGTGTTGTTGCCCGGCCCCTCGGAGAACATGCCGGACTTGCCGTCCGGCCCCAGTCGTCGGGCGAACGTCTTGCCGTCGGCGCCGGTAGCCAGGCAGATGTGCTCCCAGTCGCCGTAGAACATGTGGAAGATGTCGCCGATGCGGAGGACGTGCGGCGCCTGGAGTCCGCCGGGGGTCTCGCCGGCCGCCGCATCGGCCTGCATGGCGATGCCCATCGGCCGCCAGTCCGGGTCGGTGAGTTTCGCCCCCTCCCAGCGATGGAAGAGCCGCGTCTTGCCGCCGCACCTGGTGTTGCGGATGCAGGACCAGAGTTGCCACGTGCCGTCGGCCGCCTGCCAGACGCTGAAATCGACCGGCTGCTGCTTCGGGTCCGAGAGCGGCCCGAGGTCGGGGTTATGCGCGACTGTCCACCACTCGCCTTCGATGTGCGGGACCAGGGCGGCCTCCTTCGCGGGGGGAGATTCGGCAATCGCCTGCCGCGCGGCAGCGGAAACGACGCACGCAAGGACAATAAGCGCGAGCCGGCCGGTCGCCGTCATGTTCCCTCTCCTCGCCGGGAATACTCTCTTTCAGTGGCAGGCGTTTGTCAAGCCCGCATCAGGGCCGCCGCCCTGCGTTTCGGCAAAAGCCGGTCCCGGCGCGGCGGCGCCGGTTTTCCGACGGCCGTCAAGATGCGTAACTGTGCATGCCGCCGCCGAAGATGCGGGCGAGGTTCACCCAGACGAGCGTCAGGATGATCGCCGCAAGGCCCGCCAAGATGAGGACCGACAGGACCCGCGGAAAGCGTGCGCCGTATATCGAGCGGAAGTGCAGGTAGGCGAGGTAGATGAGCCACGAGACGAAGGACCAGAGTTCCTTGGGGTCCCAGTTCCAGTAGTCGCCCCATGCGATCTTGCCCCAGACGGCCCCCAGGACGAGGCCGAGCGTAAGGAGCGGGAAACCGAGCGAGACCATGCGGTGCGCGGCAAGGTCATAGGCGATGGCGTCGGGGTTGCCGCGCGGGCGTTCGCTGAAGAATCGCACGGCGGCCGGGACGGCGGCCTTCGCCATGATGACATACGAAAGCATATATGCTGATACGTGAGGGAAGAAGAGAAAACTCTGGAGGGCCGGGGGGAGTTTCTGCGGCTCGGCGTGGAAGATGAACCCCGCCGGGAAGAGGATGATGAAACCCAGAACGCCGTCGGCCGCCTCGCCGCCGACGCCCAGCGCCCGGCGGCAGAAGAGGCTGATCGGCCACATCAGCATCCCGAGCGTCAGGAACACCTCGAACATGTTCTGTAGCGGCACGTGGTCCACCTGGACCCACCTGACGATGAACGCCGCCACGCAGACGGCGAACCCGGCGGCGAAGAACCCCGTCCCCAG
>CAYGWP010000470.1:0-7841 GCA_964353455.1 uncultured Anaerolineales bacterium | reverse complement strand
CAATTATTATTACGACCAGTATGCGCCGTCGGTGGCGATGGATGATGACGGCGACTTCGTCATCGCATGGCGGACATACATGCCATTATACTCCTACTACGGCAAGTACAATTACGACGCCGTCTCCGTCCAGGCGTTTGACCGGAACGGCATCCCGGTTGCCGCCGAATTCGTGCTCGATTCTTACGTCCCGAGCGGCGACAACATTTTCCTCGGCGACACGACCACGGTGGCGATGGATAGTGACGGCGACTTCGTCGTCGGCTGGACCGAATCGTACTTCTACTACGACTCCGCCACCAGCAGTTACGAGTTCGACCACAACCGCATCGAGGCGCGGTTGTTCAATTCCGACGGCACGCCGGCAGGCGAGCAGTTCACGGTGGTCAATGACTACCTGGCGACTGTGGGGCGGCCCGACGCGGCCATGGACGCCGACGGCGACTTCGCCTTCGTCTGGTCGCAACTGACCTACAACGGCGCCGGCAACTGGTACGGCTACGATCTCAGCGTCCAGGGCCGCCGGTTCGACGCCGCCGGCGTTCCCAAGGGCGCCCAGTTCCAGGTCAACCGGAGCGATGCGGAGGCCGCCGTGTACGGCTCGGCGGCCATGGACGATGCCGGCGACTTCGTCGTAACATGGACGAACATTAATTATGTCTCCTTCCCGTACATAGACCAGAGCGACGTCATGTTCCGGCGGTTCGACGCCGGCGGCAGGTCCCTCGACAGGAGGGACGTGAAGGCCAACACCGAAGTCGGCGGCGTTTCGGGCATGTCCGAGGTGACAATGGACGCCGGCGGCGACTTCATCGTCACGTGGACCTCGGCTGATTACGCCTATCTCGGCGGCTACATCTCGACAGGCAACTTCTATCAAGCCGACGTCTATGCCAAGCGCTTCACCGCCGCAGGCAGGGCCATTGAACCCGCCGTCCTCGTCAACACCACCACCACGGATAACCAGTTCAACTCGTCGGTCGCGGTGGACGAGAACGGCAACTTCGTCGTCGCCTGGGAAAGCAACTACCTGTCCCCATTCGGCAACGCCCGTGCGGACGACATTTTCGCCCAGCGGTTCGGCCCTGCGCGGCCGGACCTCATCTGCGAGGTCGTGCCCGCTGGGGCCGGCTGGACAGACCTGGTGCCCGGCGACAGGGTCTCCATCCCGGTCCTCGTCACGAACACCGGCATCGCGGCCACTGGCAGGACCAGTATGGATATCGACGTGTACATCACCGACAGCCCGGCGGTCCTGGCAACCGACGTTTTCCTGACGACGCTGCACGTCAACGTCAACCTCGCCCCCGGGGCCGCGGCCACGTACACCGCCAACGTCGTGCTGCCGGCCACCCTGACGCCGGGGATGCGCGCCTTCGGCGCCAACGTCGATGCCGAGAACAACATCGCCGAGGCGGACGAGACCAACAACACGAACGCCTGGGGCCCGTTCAACCTCGACTGGCAGTTCGGCGAGGTCGGCGCCCGCACGGGCGTCGTCCTCTCGATCCTGGACCAGGACGGCACGCTGGCAACCTTCTCGATGAGGGGCCCCGGCACGGGCACGGTCAACCTGAACACGGTCTTCATGGAGCAGCACTGGGACCTGGCCACGACCGACACGAACGTCACGACGCAGACGACCATCGGGACGAACCGCGGCGGCGACGGGCGGATCTTGCTCGACGGCATCGATGCCGGCGACATGCTCTCCTTCAACGCCCCGACGACCAACGTGGACAATGACATCACGTTCGGCGGCCTCGGGACGCTCAACCTGGGCAACGTCTTCGGTGGTCTGGACCTGGACGTCGGGGCTGCCGCGGGCATCAACCAGACGGCGATGACGTTCGGCTTCTTGGACAACGTTGACATCACCAGCCTGCTGACGCCGTTGAGTTCGTTCAGGGCGGCGGCCTACACCAATACGGCCTCCGACCTCGTGGCCCCTTGGATCGGGACCCTCGCCATCGCCGGCGACTGCGATGCGCGGATGAACCTGAACGGTGTCGGCGCGGGCGCCTTTACCCTGAATACGGCCACGATCGGCGGCGACCTTTGGCTGAATAACGGCAATTGGGTGATCACGGGGAACGCGAACTCCATCGGCGTCACCGGCTGGGTGGAGGACTCGCGGCTCCGCATCTCCGGGAACCTGAACTCGTTCTCGGCGGGCGGCATGGACACGAGCCTCCTCTTCGCCGGGATCGAGGGGGCGGTGACGGTCCAGCCGACGCTGGCGGCACAGTTCGTGACGCACCAGACAATAGGAAGCGTGACGATCAAAGGCATCCCCGGTGCGGCGTTCTCGTTCATCAACTCGAACATCGCCGCTTGGAACATCACCGGTGCGACGCTCAAGAATATCGACACGGTGACCGGCGGTCCGTTCGGGGTTGCGGCCGACAGGGTGGGCAGCCTGACTCGCATCGAGGCGGCCGGAAGGACGAAGGGGAGGAACCTGGCAGGGCCTGCGGCGATTCCGTTCTTCTTCGACGGCCAGTTCCGCATCAACCTGGTGTAGTTCGCGCGGCACAAGTGCAAGAAGCGCGGCCCGCCCGACGCACTGGCGGGCCGCGCTCCGTTTGTGGGCCTCGCATGCCCCCAAAAAGAACTTGCCTCCCGCCGAATCGGCTATATACTGTCTTACCTCAAGACAGGGCGTGTGAAGGAGACTGGCCATGGCTCATAAGAAGGGACAAGGTTCGACCCGGAACGGCCGCGACTCCAACCCCCAGTTCCTGGGCGTAAAGGCGTATGGCGGCCAGACCATCACCACCGGGAGCATCATCGTGCGTCAGCGCGGCACGAAGTTCCTCCCCGGGCGCAACGTCGGCATCGGCAGGGACGATACCCTCTTCGCCCTGGCCGACGGCAGGGTGACGTTCCACGGAAAGAAGGTCAGCATCCTGTAAGCGAACCGTCGAAGATCCCCGCGAAAAGAAAAGGGTCCAGGACCCTTAACGAGTTTAGGGGTCCTGGACCCTTTTCTTTTCGTTTTATTCAGCCGCGGCTCGCCCTTGCATTCGTTGCCGATATTGATACGCTGGCAGTACAATGAGATGATGTAAACCAGGTGCCAACCATGTTTGTTGACGAGGCCAAAATCTACGTGAAGGCCGGCGACGGCGGCAACGGGGCCGTCACCTTCCGGCGCGAGGCCGGCGTGCCGCGCGGCGGGCCATCCGGCGGCGACGGCGGCGACGGCGGCGACGTCCTCTTCCACGCCAAGCCGGGACTCGACACCCTTCTGGACGTCCGCGGCCGCCACCACTGGTACGCCGGTGACGGACAGCCCGGGCGCTCCAAGGACATGGCCGGCCCCGACGGAGACGACCTGGTGATCGAGGTTCCCCCCGGCACGCTTATCTACGATACGGACCTGGGAGGGGTGCTCCTGAAGGACCTCGACCGGCCGGGGATGCGCATCGTGGCGGCCCGCGGCGGCAAGGGGGGGCGCGGCAACGCGCGCTTCGCCTCCGCCACCAACCAGACGCCGCGGACCGCCGAACCCGGAATGCCCGGCGAGGCGCGGCACATCAGGCTGGAACTGAAACTCATCGCCGACGTCGGCCTGCTGGGCCTCCCGAACGCCGGCAAGTCCACCCTGCTGTCGCGCCTGTCGGCCGCACACCCGAAGATCGCCGACTACCCATTTACAACACTCCAGCCGAGCCTCGGCATCGTCGAGGCCGGGCCCGAACGCCGCTTCGTCATGGCCGACCTGCCCGGCCTCATCGAGGGCGCCCACAAGGGCGTCGGCCTGGGCGATGAGTTCCTCCGCCACGTCGAACGCACCAGGATCCTCGTGCACCTCGTGGAAATCGAGCCGCATGGCCGCCCGTCGCCAGCCGATGCGTACCGGACGATCCGCAAGGAACTGGCCGCCTACAGCAAGCAACTGGCCCAGAAGCCGGAACTCGTGGTCCTGACGAAGGCCGACCTTCTGGCCGGCGACAAGTCGGCCCAGCGAGCGTTCTCCAAGTCCATCGGCCGGCCCGTCATGGCCATATCGAGCGCCACCGGCGCGGGCCTTAAGGCCCTCGTCAAGGCCATCCTCGACCTCCTCAATGAAGCGCAGGCAGCCGAAGCAAAACAGGCCGCCCGGAAGGCTGCGGCCGAGAAGACCGCCGGCGCGGAGACGGCACCATGAGCGCCCTGGTGGCCGTCACCCTGGGGAATTCAAGCGCGGCCCTGGCCGTGGCCACCGAGGCGGGCGCCATCGAAAGCGTCCGGCGCGTTCCGATAGACCGGCTCGAAGACTTGGCGGCCGACATGGCGCAACCAGTCATCGTCGCGTCTGTCAACCCGCCGGCGCTTGAGCGGCTGCGGCGGATTGCTGCCTCGCTCCTTGTCGCGGGCGCGGACTTCCCGATCCCCATCAAGACCGATGTTGACCAGCCCGAGCGCGTCGGTGCCGACCGTCTGCTGGCGGCGCTGGCCGCCTACCGGCGATTCAACCGCGAATGCATCGTAGTTGATTTCGGCACTGCCATCACCGTCAACGCCGTCCGCGCCGACGGGACGTTCGCCGGCGGCGCGATCTTCCCCGGCCTGGCGATGATGGCCCGCGCGCTCTCGGAAGGAACGGCCCTTCTGCCGGCCGTCCAGGCGCCGACGGCCGCGCCACTCGTCGGCCGCAACACCGAGGAGGCGGTCGCCGCCGGAATCCTCCGCGGCGCCGCAGGGGCCGTCACGGGCCTCATCGGCGCTGCGCGCCGCGTCGTAGGGACCGATGCCCGCGTGGTCCTCACGGGTGGCGCCGCCCCGGTGGTCGCGGACCTCCTGCCGACCGATTGCCGGACAGTCATCCAGAACCTTCTCTTCGAGGGCCTCCTCGCCTCCTACGACCGATGGAAGAACCATACATAGCGCGGCGGGTCTCCGCACCCGCCGCGCGAACGTGTGCCACGGCCCGCCAAGACTAAGGGCGGGCCGTGATGATGACCACGGGTTGCGAGCAACCCGTGGCACGTGAGTCGTAATTTCGGCGCGGTGGGTACGGAGACCCACCGCGCAATGGCCTGAGCAGCGCTATAGTACTGCGACCGATGGAAGAATCGCTAAAATCCGCGTCCGCGTTTGCCGTCCTGACGCCGCCGGGCCGCGGCGGAATCGCCGTCATCCGCTGCGCCGGGAACGCCGCCGAGGCCGCCCTCATCCGGTGCTTCCGGCCCGCCCGAAAAGAAAAGGGTCCAGGACCCCTGAAGTCGTTCCCGCCAAGTCCGCAGGGCGGGTTCTCTTCATCACTGCCCCCCGCCGGCTCGCTTGCGTACGGCCACATCGTCGATGCCGAAGACCGGCCGCTCGACGAAGTAATCCTATGCCATACGTCGCCGGAAGTCTTCGAGGTGAACTGCCACGGGGGCCCTGCGGCCGTGAAGGCGGTGTGCGATCGCCTGGCGGTGCTCGGCCTCGCGCCGGCCGATCCGGACCGCTTGATGGAGATCGAGCATGTGCCGCGCCTCGTGCGCGACGCCCGCCGCGCCCTTCGCGCTGCCACAACGCCGCCGGCGGCACGGATCATCCTCGACCAACTGAACGGCTCGCTTGCCAATGCAATCGAAATTATACATTTAGCCCCCGGTGAATACACCGGGGGCGGGGCAGCCAATAACGCGATCGCGCAAATTGACGCCCTCCTCGACCGCTGGCGCACCTGCGGGCGATTCATAGCCGACCCGCCTGCGGGCCGTAGCCCTTCCGACTCCGCCCTGTGGGCTACGCCGGACAAGATGGCGGGCGAAGGCCCGCCGCGCATCGTCATCGCCGGCCGCCCTAACGCCGGAAAAAGCACGCTCCTGAATCGCCTCGTCGGCTCGGAACGGGCCATCACATCGCCCGCCCCTGGCACCACGCGCGATTACGTCGAGGCCGAAGCGGCGATGGAAGGCGTGCCCGTCATCCTCGTTGACACGGCCGGCCTGCGCGACGAAGCCAGCGTCGGAATCGAACGCGAAGGCGTCGAGCGGGCCAGACGCGAGGCCGCACGGGCATCGCTCGTCGTTTACCTGGTTGATGCGAGCGAGGGGGCTAGCGCGGAAGATGAGGCGGCAATCAGGTCGCTCGGCGATCGCGCCGTGGTAGTTCTAAACAAGATCGACAAGCGCGCCGCGCCGGGCGGCACGTCACTGGGCATCTCGGCCCTTACCGGCGAAGGCGTCTCCGCCCTCACATCCGCCATTCTCAATCGCCTGGGCTATCGAGCCGCCGCACCGGGCGATGCCGTGCCGCTGACGGCCGCGCAGGCCGAGACCCTCCAGTCCGCCCGCCGCGCTCTCGCCGATGGCCGGACCGACGAGGCCCGGCGGGTGCTGGGGCCGCTCATCGAGGGGCTGTAGCACCCCGCCTACGAGAACACGCGCAGGATGTCGCCATAGGTCACCACGAGGAACAGCAGGAGCACCGCCGCCCACCCGGCCGTCCATATCCACGTCTGCACCTTCAGGCTGACGGGGCTGCCTTTGATCCTCTCCAGGATCACAAAGAGGACGTGCCCGCCGTCGAACGGCGGGATCGGAAGGAAGTTCAGGACCGCGATCATGACGGCCAGCATCCCCCAGAAGTCCATCGCCGCCCCAAGGCCGTGCGAGGCCACGCTGAAGGCGAACTGGGCGATGCCGAGCGGCCCCGCTAAGGCCTTCGTGCCCACCTGGCCCGTCATGAGTTGCTTGAGGTTGACGTACACGCGGACCAGCCACACGGCCGTCTCCTTGATGCCGTGCTTGGCCGCCACCAGGGGGTTGTTTATGCGCGGCAGGGGCCTGTACATCGACGCGCCTTCAGCGCCCGCAACCGACAGGCGTTCGTACGGGACCGCCTTCGGCACGAGATTGGTGTCCAGCGTGTTTGCGCCGCGCTGGACCTTCAAGGGGACCGACTTCCCGGCCGCGTTGGTGACGGTCTGCGCCACATCGTCCCAGTCGTTCGGTCGGCGGCCGTCATCGCCGACCGCAAGGATGATGTCGCCGGGCCGGACGCCCGCCTGGTCCGCGGGGCCGCCGACTTCGACCTTCCCCACCTGGACCGGCGCCCCGGAAGCCGGCGCCATGGTGATGCCGATCCGGGGCCGGTCGGCCCCTGGCAGCCGGACCGCCTTGCAGGAAACATAGACCGACTGTCCCTCGCGCCAGAGCGTCAGGCGGACTGCGGCATCGGCCGCGGCGGCCTTGATGGAGTTGCTCGCCGTCTCCATGTCGGGCCAGAGCGTGTCGCCGACGGCGGCGATGCGGTCGCCGGGCTTAATGCCGGCGCCGGCCGCAGGGGAACCGGCATCGACGCCCGTCACCTCGGCCGGACACGACATTCCATAT
Source organism: uncultured Anaerolineales bacterium (assembly GCA_964353455.1). Lineage (GTDB taxonomy): Bacteria > Planctomycetota > Phycisphaerae > FEN-1346 > FEN-1346 > CAYGWP01. The sequence goes on along the minus strand of CAYGWP010000470.1, from coordinate 528 downwards.
TCATGTTTCTTAAGGTCCGCCGGGTTGACCGGCACTTCTTCGCGCGTGCCGCCGCGCTCGCGCGTGAGCGTCACGGGACCGGCCGGGGCATCCGCCAGGGCCTTCGCAAGGCCGCGCCACGTCTCGACGGGGCGGCCGCCCACGGCCGCGATGCGGTCGCCCTCCTTGAACCCCGCCTGCCGCAGCAAGGCGTGCGGCCGCAACTTCTCGATGACCGGCTCCTCCTCCGGCGCCACGCCGATCATCGGGAAAGGCAGGCCCGGCCCGCGCATGCTGACGACCGTCGTGGTGATGCGTTCGGTTCGCCCGCCAGTACTTAGGGCGGGCCGCTCAAGTTCCACCTGGAAGGACGTGCCGGCGTCGGCCAGAGCGACGGTAACGAAGATATCGTTGAAACTCTGGATCGGCTCGCCGTCGATGGCGACGATGCGGTCGCCGGGCTGGATGCCGCCCTTTGCGGCGGGCATCGCATCAAGGACCGCTCCTACGATCGGCACGGGCGCCTCGATGCCGACGATCGGCGCGGCG